>JAAYZW010000212.1 GCA_012514645.1 Chloroflexota bacterium | reverse complement strand
TTAGTGATTGAGCGCTCACGATTGGGACCTCCCCCTACGGTTGTGAATCAAGATCAAGGCAATAACGAAAGTATTATCACAAAGAGAATATTAACCTTACCCAACTTTAAAACTGCTCCATTACGGCTATAATACAATTACCTGAAAGAAGGAGTGTGTCTCATGAAAATTGGTCTTCTCACTGCCGGAAGCGACAGCCCGGGTGTAAACGCCGCCATCCGCGGTTTTGGTAAAGCTGTCTCAAACCTCCCTGAAATCGATCTGATCGGCTTCCGGGATGGATTTTCAGGGTTGGTTGAGGACCGCAGCGTTAATCTGCTGCAGGAAGGTAAGCTGTCAGGCATTTTGACTGCTGGCGGGACGATTATCGGCACCAGCCTCCAGGTTCCCCATGCCATGAAAGAAGGCGAAGCAGAAGTCGATCGCAGCCAACAGGCTATTGAAACCTACAGAAAGCATAATCTCGATGCCCTGGTTTGCATCGGCGATAAATCCAGCCAGTTGGCAGCCTACAAGCTCAGCCAGCAGGGGCTGAATGTGGTCACCATACCGCGGTCAGCTGAGAATGACGTTCCTTTTACCGATAAGTGCATCGGGTTTGACAGCGCTCGTGAAATTGCCACCCAGGCAATCGACCGTCTGCACACAACCGCCAACGCCACCCATCGCATCATGATCGTCGAGATCATTGGCAATTCCTCGGGTTGGCTCACACTGGGTTCTGGAATGGCAGCCGGCGCGGATGTGATCCTGGTTCCTGAAATTCCCTATCATTTTGATGTGATCATCGAAGCGATCATGGAACGCAAAAAAGCCGGCAGAATTTTCTCCCTGGTAACGGTCGCCGAAAAAGCGCGATCGCGGGAATTGGTCGATTTCATGGAAATGGCTGCCCAGAAAAAGGGCGGAACTATCGAAGAAAAAGAGAAAACTTTCGAAAAAATTGAAAACAATTACTCTGCCCAAACCCTGCTGCTCGCCAACCGCCTGGGTGCAGCCACAGGAATTGATACGCACATGACCATCCTGGGCTCACTGGTTCGCGGTGGTGTACCGACAGCAGCCGACCGCTTGCTTGCAACCCAACTGGCTGAATGGAGTTTAAAATTAGTCCTGGAAGGAAATTTTGGCAGAATGGCTTGTCGGCAGGATGGTTCCATGAGCAGTGTGCCGCTGCAGGATGTCGCCGGCAAGAACAAGCCCGTTCCAATGGACCATGGCTGGCTGCGAGGAGCAATCCAGGTGGGCACTTGTTTAGGGGTTGAATCTGGAATTATTACGGATTGACAGGGAACAGGCAACCGGGGTATTTTTGTAGGGGGTTTTGCCCTGCTCAATTCAATCGATCTGATCTATTTCAAATCGAGCATGTAGCCAACGCCGCGGACGGTTTTGATCAGTTTGGGTCTGGTGCTGTCTTCTTCCAACTCTTTCCGCAGCCAGCTGATATGCACATCCAGCGTGCGGGTATCACCGGTATAGGTTGTATCCCAGACATTCATAAAAATTTCTTCGCGACCCAAGGGTTGACCGGGACTTTCCAGGAACACCTGCAGAAGTTTTGCCAAGCGTGGCGTCAGGTAAACATTCTTCTTATAATATGAGACCATGCGGGTCTTGAGATTCAGCTGCAGTGGACCATGCGCCAAAACATCCTGTGCAAAGCCATCATCAAAAGCCTTTAAGCGATTAACCAGTTTCTGCACGGTGAAGGGTAAATGCAAAACTACATCGACAGTTTCAGCTTCAGCCATCAGCTCGTCTTCCGCTACGATCAAGATCAAGGGAACCAGGGGCAGGCGATTTCGATACCACGAGCAAATCCGTAAGCCATTTGTGCGCAAAGAAGCGGCGTTGATTACGATTACGTCTGGTCTGAAACTGCTCAACCTGACAAGCCCGTCACCGCCGCTGCTCACTTGTAATACGGAATAGCCTTTATTAATCAGAGCATCATTAAAGCAGATTTCTTGCTTTCTGGGCTTTTCTACTAATAACAAACTCTGCTGTGGCTCTGCCAATCCGACCTCCTTCTGAACTGATACGTCCCGATCTTACCTCATTTCGCCCGCAATTATTTTGATAAGCTGGTTAACTGGTTTCATTATATCCGAAACCTTCCATTTTGAGGATGAATTATTAACGAACAGCGCTTTTGGTGTGGTGGCTCTATTTTAAGGTGAATCAATAGCAAACATGTTAGAATCAAAGAGTATAATTTTCTAACTTATGATTGGTGGATTATGGGAAAAATGATCGAATGTCAGATTGACAGCGTCAGAGTCAGTCTTACCAACCAGGATCGTATTATCGTACTAAAAGATAAGAATAATGACCGCTATGTGCCCATTTGGATCGGTCTTTTTGAGGCTGAATCGATCACAATCGCGCTGCAAAACATCGCCGTCGCCCGTCCGCTTACTCATGACCTGATCCTTTCCGTTTTGCAACAACTCGGCGGTCGGCTGCTTAGGGTCGAAATCACCGGGCTGGTCAGCGAAACTTACTATGCCAACCTGGTGATTGAAACCGACAAAACCATGTTCATCGACTGCCGCCCTTCCGATGCCCTGGCATTGGTGGTACGAACCGGCGCTCCCATTTTCGTTGACGAAGAAATTCTTGACGAAGTCGGTATCCAGCCCGAAGATGTCCTGATTTTCGAAGAAAGCGAACCGGAAGAAGAACACCATTCGGAAGGGGACATTTCGGTATTTGAAGAATTTTTGGATGACTTGCAAAAAGGGGATTCTACAGACCAACCTTCTGATTCAGAGCCGGATGGTCCTGCCCCGGGCAAACCGGAATAAGCCAGCATACAGGAGTAACCGTGGACGATTATTACCAACAGGCTGATACGAATGTTTCGATCAGTGAGAATAAACTGCACGACAGGGACCTTGAAGAAGCCCTGATCGGGGCTGTATTAATCAACCCGGATGTCCTCATCGACGTCCTCTCTTTTCTTGAAGTTGACGATTTTTATCAAACCCGTCATCAATGGATCTGGGATGCGTTTATTACACTGGAGCGGGCTAAGCACTACATTGACGTTCTGACAATACAGGATGTTTTGGAATCACGCGGACAGCTCGAGGATGTTGGCGGTCTGGCTTATCTGCTGCAGCTCAGCAACCGGGTGCCATCTTCATTGCATGCCGTTTCGTACGCCCGCGCGATCAGTGAGTTGAGCACACGCCGCAGACTGGTCAAAGCCGCCACTGACGTAGCTCAATTGGCTTACAAAAAGGATTTGGAACTCGAGAAAGTGCTTGACCAGGCAACCAGCTCCATTTACAACGTCAGCGAAAACCGTTTCAAGCGAGACCTGGTGCCGATCGGTTATATTGCCAGTAACTATCTTTCCCGTATTACCGAAGCCAGTGCCACTGATGGAGAGATTGGCGGGTTGAAAACCGGGCTGATCGAGGTCGATAAATTTATGGACGGGTTACACCGTTCAGACTTCATTATCGTTGCCGGGCGACCTGGAATGGGGAAGACGGGCTTTCTTATTGGCATTGCCAAGCACGTTGGGATGGTTTTGAGGCGCAATGTCGCCATGTTTTCGCTCGAAATGTCGGCTGAACAACTGCTCCAGCGTATGCTTGCCCAGGAAACTGGCATCGACTCTCAAAAATTGCGCTCTGGTCAATTCACTGACGATGAAGCGAACCGCTTCACCGCCGGAATAACAAAATTTGAGAATGTTAACATCTTTATCGATGACACACCGGGAATCACGCCCATGCAGCTGAGCGCAAAATGCCGCCGGCTAAAAGATGAACACACGCTCGATATGGTGATCATCGACTATCTGCAGCTTATGTCCGGGGAAAAGCGCTCTGAAAACCGGGTGCAGGAAGTCTCGTATATATCACGCCAATTGAAGATTCTGGCACGAGAGCTGGACGTGCCGGTGCTGGCTGCTGCCCAGCTTTCACGCGCGGTTGAAAACCGACCAGACAAGACACCAATTCTGTCTGATCTGCGTGAATCTGGCTCCCTGGAGCAGGATGCCGATATTGTCATGTTTATCAACCGCCCCCATATGGACGACAAATTCCACGAGAAGCACGGTATCGCCAAACTGGCTATCGCCAAACACCGTAACGGTCCGGTTCACTCGGGAATCGAACTGGTCTTCCTGGACAAACTGGCGCAGTTTAAAGACAAGGCTTTCAAGAGCTGAGGTCGTATGACACCCGAGGAACAAACCCGGTTTTCCGATAACACCACCAAGGTAGCATTGCCAGTCAATTTTTTGGAGTGTGTTCAAGAAATCAGCCCGGATGCGCTGCTGACTTTGCTAGCGTTTTTCCAGATGATGAGCCAGCAGGAAGAGGAAAGCCAGATCGCGCTGGCGTTTGACCTGCGCCAGGCGCTGCCTGGTCACCTTCGCAAAAATGAAGACCGCCTGGTAGCGGCATTAACCGAACTGCACAACGCCCACCTGCTCTACTCCCTGAATGATCCCACGAACATGCAGAAAACCTACCTGGTTGCGGGCACCCCCTCAGGGACGGCGATTTATGAACAATTATGCCAGGACCCCGAGCAAATAATGTTATACAAACTCGCCAGGCAGCTCCCCACGTTGGAGCGACCAAACATTTTTAAGCTATATGAAGAAAACATCGGCGCACTTACACCGATGATTGCTGAAACCCTCAAAGCGGACATGCAGCTTTACCCACTGGAATGGATTGAAGATGCCATGAAAGAAGCGGTCACGTATAATGCCCGCAACTGGAAATATGTGCAGGCGATCCTGCGCAACTGGCAAGAAAAAGGACGCAAAAGAAGCAATGAAGAAACTAAACGAGATCACGACCAGTTTAGGAAACTCTATCTTGAACAAAAAAGAGACTACAACGGAGGCTGAAGCGGCGACACCGGAACAGCCCGAGGTCGTTGTCAATGGTCCTGGTGACCCGGAGTGCCCTATCTGTTTTGGAATCGGCTTCGTCGGTTACGATGTCCCCGTCGATGACCCTCGCTTTGGCAAGAGCGAGATTTGTGTTTGCCGGTTGAATTCAGTCCAGTCTGCCAAGCAGCAGACCCTCTATCGACTTAGCAATCTTGGCTCGCTCACTGAATTGACCTTCGCGAACTTCCTCCCTCGTGGTCGTGTTGGACTGGGGGTCACCCAGGCGAACTCGCTGGAACAGGCTTTCAACACCGCCCAGAACTTTTCCGGCACACAAAAAGGCTGGCTGCTTCTGACCGGCGGCTACGGCTGCGGGAAAACCCACCTGGCAGCGGCAATTGCCAACCACGCCGTCTCGATGGGTACACCGACAAC
Source organism: Chloroflexota bacterium (assembly GCA_012514645.1). Taxonomy (GTDB): domain Bacteria; phylum Chloroflexota; class Anaerolineae; order Anaerolineales; family Anaerolineaceae; genus Mesolinea. Next base: position 15,742 of record JAAYZW010000212.1, on the reverse strand, counting down.
ATTTTTGACCGTCCCCGACCTGCTCGACTGGCTCAGAGCGTCTTTTGCCGGCTCTGGTGACAGCTCTTTTGAAGAACGCTTCGATGAGATTCGTAATACGCCGCTGCTGGTAATGGACGATTTTGGCACCCAGAGTTCGACCCCATGGGCGCAGGAAAAACTTTTCCAGATTATCAATTCGCGCTATATCAATCGCTTGCCAACCGTGATTACCAGTAACCAGGAGCTCTCCGAATTTGAAGGGCGCATCCATTCGCGTTTATTGGACCCTGACCTGGTTACGCATGTTCGTATTCTCGCGCCCGATTTTCGCAATCCGACCGATGAATTTGGTCATCCGGAACTTTCCAGTCTGCACCTGCACTCCCGTCAAACTTTTGGAGTCTTTAGTTTTCGCAAGGATGAAGGTTTACGCAAAGAGGATCTCAACTCGCTGCGTGAGGCTTTTGAGGCTGCCCAGGCGTTTGCCGAGAAACCAAAAGGCTGGCTTAGCTTTCACGGCACCTATGGCAGCGGCAAAACTCACCTGGCAGCTGCGATTGGCAATTACCAGGCTGCCAAAGGCTGCCCGCCCCTTTTCATTGTTGTTCCAGATTTGCTCGATTACCTGCGCGCTGCCTTCGCGCCCAATAGCGGCATCAGCCTGGACAAGCGCTTCAATGAAGTGCGCACTGCACAACTGTTGATTCTCGATGACCTTGGCACGCAATCGGCGACGCCCTGGGCGCGTGAAAAGCTATATCAGCTTTTTAACTATCGTTATAACGCCGAATTGCCAACGGTGATTACCTCATCTTCCTTGCCAGACGAGCTCGACCAGCGCCTCTATAGCCGCATGGCTGACCGACGCCTTTGTAAGATTCAGATCATCAGCACGCCTGGTTTTACCGGCAGTTAACACGGATCGAATTCAGGACGGCAAGCTTTTGCTTTTCGCCCGTTGAACGTGTTTGTGGGTATAATGGGCATTTGTGAAATAAATACTAACGCGGTTAAACCACCGCGATACAGGAGCTAATCAATGGAAACCAAGATAATTCGGGAATACCCCAACAGCTTTGATTTACCCTATCGAATTAAGCGTTTGGGCGATATTGCCCATAACCTTTGGTGGGTCGGCAACCCCGAAGTTGCCCGGCTGTTTAAGGGCATCGACGCGCTCAAGTGGCGGCAATCCAACCACAACCCAATAGTGCTACTGCGCTCTGTCGACCGGTCAGTGTTCGAAGACCTGATCAAAGACCGCTATTTTCTCGACCGCTATGATCAGATCGTGCGTGATTTCGATCACTACATGAGCCGGAAAGACACCTGGTACAATCGCAAATACCCCAACAACGCTGGTGAATCTGTCGGCTACTTCTCCTTTGAATATGGGCTGCACGAATCGCTGATGGTCTATGCCGGCGGTCTTGGCATCCTCTCTGGTGACCACCTCAAAGAAGCCAGTGATCTCGGTCTGCCCCTGGTTGCTGTTGGCTTTGTCTACACCTATGGCTACTTTTCCCAGCACATTACTGAAGATGGCTGGCAGGAAGCCCATAATGTGGAAATCAATTTCAACGACATGCCGATTGTCAACCTTTACGACGAGAACCATGAACCGATCAAAATCTCGATTGAGCTTCCTGGCAGAACACTCTGGGCGAGGCTCTATGAAATCCAGGTCGGACGTGTGCCCCTAATCCTGCTGCATACCAATATTCCCGAAAACAATCCTCAGGACCGCCAGATGACTGACAAACTGTATATCAGCGACCCCGAGCTGCGTATCTCGCAGGAAATGCTGCTGGGCATCGGCGGTCTGCGGGCGCTTCAGCGCCTCGGGCATGACCCCGCCATTTATCATATGAATGAAGGGCATTCTGCTTTCCTGGCACTGGAACGCATGAACCAGCTCATGAACGAAAGAGGGCATACTCTGGAAGAAGCCAGGGAACTTGTGAAGCGTTCGAGCATATTCACCACACACACACCAGTTCCTGCCGGCAATGACGAATTCCCCACCTGGCTGATCGACAAATACTTCGCGCACTATTGGGGCTGCCTCGGGCTGAACCGCGATCAATTCATGGACCTGGCAAAAACTCAGACTGATTGGGCAGACGAAGCCTTCAGCATGCCGGTTTTGGCTTTACGGCTCTCGAACTATCGTAACGGTGTCTCCAAATTGCACGGCGAGGTTTCCCGTAACATGTGGCAATACCTTTGGCCCGGCAAGAGTGATGAGGAAGTGCCGATCAGTTACATCACCAATGGTGTTCACACTGGCACCTGGCTCGCCCGTCGCTTGTCTGACCTTTACAACCAGTATCTGGGTATTGACTGGAAAGACCGCCTGGACGATACCAGTATGTGGGAGCGTATTGACGCCATCCCTGATAGTGAACTATGGCAGGTACGCATTCATCTGAAGCGCAAACTGGTTAGCTATATGGTCGCGCGGGCAAGGGATGAATGGAAGAGCGACAACGTTCATCCGGTTCAAACCGTGGCGAGCGGTGTCTTGCTCGATCCGCTTGCTCTGACCATTGGCTTTGCCCGTCGTTTCGCCACCTACAAACGAGCCAACCTGGTCTTCAGAGACTACGAGCGGTTGATGAGAATCGTCACCAATCAAGAAACTCCGGTTCAAATCATCTTTGCCGGCAAAGCACACCCCGCCGACGAGCCTGGCAAACGCCTGATCCAGGAAGTTTATCGACATGTCAAGAACTCCCGCAATGGTGGTCGCCTGGTCTTTTTGGACGACTATGACATGGACATGGCACGCCATATGGTCCAGGGCGTCGATATTTGGCTGAACACTCCCCGGCGACCGCGTGAAGCCTCCGGCACCAGCGGCATGAAAGCTGGCATGAATGGTGTTTTGAATTTTTCGGTCCTTGATGGCTGGTGGGCAGAAGGTTACAACGGCAAGAATGGCTGGGCGATCGGCGACGAAACTGTCTACGACAACCTCGATTTACAGGATGAAGCTGACGCCTTGAGTTTCTACGACACACTCGAAAATGAGATTGTGCCGCTCTATTACACAAAGCGTTCCGCCGACGGTTTGCCTGGTCCCTGGATTGAACGGATGAAAGAAGGGATCCGCTCCATCTCTCCCGAATTTTCAATGGCGCGTATGGTGAAAGAATATACGACCAAGCTCTACCACCCCGCGGTTCTTGCAACCAGGGAAGAGCTTTCTCTGGAAGATAAGTAAGAGTATTCTTCGGGTGTCTGGGGCACTTATCTCATGTGCCCCAGGCTCGCCCAGGAATCATTTAACGTCTGTAGTGCCAAGGCGCCGCAGGCGGTTTGTTGTTTTTGACGGAGGTTTACGATGTCGGATTTGTTTACCTGGCAGGTGATTGGCACCGCGCTGTTGATTTTTCTGGTCAGGGTGCTATCAATTACAATGGATACCCTGCGCTTTATGCTGACGATGCGTGGGAAGAGAGCGATCGCCTGGGTTTTGGGTTTTTTCGAATCAGTGCTGTTTTTGTTAACCGTTGGCGCGGTGTTGAACGACATGTCCAACTTCCTCTACATCATCGCCTATGCTGCTGGTTTTGCCACGGGCAATGTGGTTGGCATGTATATCGAGCGGAAACTGGCGATGGGTTATTCACACATCAGCGTGATCAGCAAAACCCTCGGCGATGAAATTGCCGCGGTGCTGCGGGAAAGCGATTTTGCGGTCACCGAGATCCCCGCATTGGGTAAGGACGGTCCGGTTTTGATCAACGAATTGTCTGTGCGCCGTAAAGATGCGACTGCTGTTGAGAAGCTTGTGCTTGAGACTGACCCGAACGCATTCATCACCATAGAAGACGTCACCCCGCTTCGGGCTGGCTATTGGGGCAGGCATAATGTCCGCAGATAAGCGGCGAAGGGCTTTAATCTTCGATTTTGACGGTCTTATCCTTGATACGGAAACCGTGGAAGTCGAGATTTGGACCGAGATTTACGCGCAATACGGCATGACCTTTGATATGGAGGCATATCAGGGTGTGATTGGGTCAAGCGGCGCACGGGGCTTTGACCCTGCTCAACCCCTGGTAGATCGTGAGGGTGAGACCCGCAGTGTTGCTGAGATCCGCAAAGATTTTCTGCAGACCGCGCTTCGATACTGTGAAAAGCTGAACCCAATGGAGGGCGCGGCTGAACTGATCCGCGGGGCGAAGGCAGATGGCTACCTGGTCGCGGTTGGCTCCAGTGCTGCGCATTGGTGGCTCGAAACCCATCTGACACGTCTTGGATTGATTGATGAATTTGACACGATCGTTTCTTCAGAAGATGTCGAAAACGCGAAGCCGCAGCCAGATATCTTTTTAAAGGTTTTAGAGAATTTGAGCATTCCGCCAGAAGACGCCCTCGTTCTCGAGGACTCTAATAACGGGGTGCTCGCTGCTCATCGTGCTGGAATCCGCGCCATTGCCGTGCCCAATCCGATCACGAAAGGGCAGGATTTCTCGCTCGCTGCCGCGATTGTGCCCTCACTGGCGCATTTCAACCCTGATTTGTATTTTTAAAATTGCCTTCTCTGCCATCCAATGCGAATTGAGGATGACTGTAACGCAATTCGAATTTTGGATTTCAATGCCTGTCCGCAGTTCTTGAGCTGGAGAGGTCTGACTATGTATGCTGTTATTGATCACTCACGATTGGGACCTCCCCCTACATTCGTGAACAGATAGATTTTAAGAATTTAATAGTACAAAGAACCATAGTCTATTTTCACATTGAGAATTGCAGATGACAGAATCCCAGGAAGACCGATTTCTTGTACTATAATTTACATACCTGACAACCAAGAAAGGGTGTATTAATCATGGAAATTGATCCTTCTGAATTTTATTTTGGCAACGCCTATGACCTCAAAGTCCAGGCGATCATCCCCGACAAACTGACCTATTACGACCCGCAAGACCTGACCACCCACGCTGTCATCACCGGCATGACTGGCTCGGGCAAGACTGGCATGGGCATCATCCTGCTCGAGGAAGCTGCGCTCAAAGGCATCCCCGCCATCCTGATCGACCCCAAGGGCGATCTCACCAATCACCTCCTCCATTTTCCGGATTTCCTGCCCTCCGATTTTGCTCCATGGGTGGATGCCGACGCCGCGAAACGCGAAGGGCAGAGTATTGAGCAGGCAGCTGAAGCTGCTGCTGCTTCCTGGAAAAAGGGCACCGAAAACTCAGGGATTGACCGTGAGCGCATGGAAAGGCTCTCTAAGGCCGTTGACTATGCTGTCTATACCCCCGGCTCCGACTCCGCCATACCAGTGAGCATTCTCTCATCGCTGAAAGCACCGGATATCAACTGGGAAGATAACAAAGAAATGCTGCGCGAGGCGATTGGCAGCACCGTGACCGCCTTATTGGAGCTGGTTGGCTTCAGAAATGTTGATCCGGTGCGCTCCCGGGAGCACATCTTGTTGGCAAATATTTTCGAACAAGCCTGGAGCAAAGATGAAGACCTGGACCTTGAAACCCTAATTATGCAGGTGCAAAACCCGCCCTTCGAAAAACTGGGTGTTTTCTCGATTTCCAAGTTTTACCCTGAAAAAGATCGTTTTGAACTGGCGATGTTGCTCAATAATTTCATTGCCGCGCCTTCATTTGAAAGCTGGTTGGAGGGGCAGCCGCTCGATATCCAGAGTATTCTCTACGCGCCCGATGGCAGAGCGAGGCACAGCGTGTTTTACCTGGCACACCTGGCAGATGCCGAGCGCATGTTCTTTGTGACCCTGCTTTATTCCGCCATCGAAACCTGGATGCGTGCGCAATCCGGCACCAGCGATTTGCGTGCCCTGGTTTATTTTGACGAAATCGTTGGCTATTTGCCGCCGGTTGCCAATCCCCCCAGCAAGCCGATCATTCTGCGTATGCTCAAAATGGCAAGGGCTTTTGGGGTGGGTTTGGTACTTTCCACCCAAAACCCGATCGACCTGGACTACAAGGCGCTTTCCAATGCCGGCACCTGGATTATCGGCAAACTGCAGACCGACCAGGACAAGCAGCGCCTGCTGGACGGGCTCACCAATGTGGCAGGCACCTTTGACCGGCCTTATTTCGATAACACCATCTCCTCACTCGGCAAGCGTGTGTTCCTGATGCATAACGTGCATGCCAAGCGTCCCGAAATTTTCACCACACGTTGGGCGATGAATTACCTGCCTGGTCCAATCACCCGCAATAAACTCGATGACCTCAATCGCCTGGTCAGCGCCGATGTGCGCATGGTGGCAGCCGCGATGGACGGCTCCAGTCAGGCGATCAACGCGGAAGCTGTGGTTGGCAGCAAAAATGCAAACTTACCTGGCAGGCAAACCGAGCCAGTCTTGGGATCGAAAGTTGTTGTTTATTACCTGCCGGTCAAAACCAGCCTGGGCGATGCCTATAAAGCCGCCGCTGATCGCGGCATTGCACCAACCACTCAGCCCCTGTACCATTATCGACCAACACTGATCGGGCAGGGACAAATCTGGTTCGCAAACCGCACTTACAACGTTAACACCCAGCAAAAGGTGACCGTTCTATTGTCTGAACTTGATCGCCGCGGTCTGGTGCCTTGGGCGGAATATCAGGTCGATGAAATGCCGGTCAGTGAATTTGACGCACAACCCCTCCCTGGGGCAACTTTTGCTGACCTCAGTTACCCATTTGATGATGAAAAGAATGTCAGCAGCCTTTCCAGCGATTTTGCAGACTGGCTTTACCGCAATTACCAGCTGACCCTTTATCGGAACCCTGATTTAAAATTGGTTTCGGAGGTGGGCGAGAGCAAGGAAGATTTTGCCGCCCGCATCCATCAGGCTGGGACAACCAATCTTGATAGCGAGATCGATAAGATCAAAGAAAAATACGCCAAACAAAGCAAAACCATCCAAAACCGGCTGGAAAAAGAAGAGATGGCGCTTGAAAAGGACAAGCAAACCTTGAATCACCGTCGGCTTGAAGAGGCGGGCTCTGGTTTGCAGACGGTTATCGGACTGTTTGGGGGTAAAAAACGCAGCATCAATACCTCGCTGACCAAGCGCCGCATGACTGCCACTGCCAAGGCAAACGTGGAAGAATCGGAAGCACTGATCGAGAAATACAAGTCAGATTTAGCTGAGCTGAATGCCAAAATGCAACAAGATATTGAAGAATACAAACGTAATGCCGAAGGGAAATCAGCCGGGATCGAGGAAGTCTTTGTAAAACCGCTGAAGAAAGACGTGGCGGTAGAGTATTTTGGTCTCGCCTGGGCACCTGTGTATGCCTTCAAAGATGGCGACCGCTGGGTTGAAATCGACGCGTTTTAGCGAATCAAAACTCGGCTAACCGGGCATGTCGGGTTCAAAAACTGAACCCGACCTACGGTTCCCTGCTGATTGAGGTGACATCTCCAAATCCATTCACCTCAATCACCCAGTCACTACCTTGGGAAGCTTGCTGGAACAGGTTGTAATCAGTCGTGCTGTAGTCATATTCCCCGGAGTTTGTCGTAAACGTAATCGTATAGCGCTCGGTCGGGGTGCCAAGGCGTTGGCTCATCCCCAGGCTCGTGCTGGGCCAGATCGCGTTCGTGCCGTAGCCATCCTCCACCAGGGTGTTGATGACCACCCATTGCATCGTATCGTACGTGCAATAATACTCATAGACCTCATAATAACAATCTTGCGCCACTTCGCCAAAGCCAGTGCCTGTATCAACGGTGTACGGCTCGCCGCAAACCTCGGTGGCGTCTTGAACGGGCGTGTCAGAATTATAACGGTGTCGCAGTTGGCAATCGTAAATGTTAGCATTGGGCGGAATCAGGTCTTCCCAGTCGTTTGCCTTGACCAGCTGGTAAGCCTCCAGCGCCACCTGCCGCTGCCAGTAGGTCTGCGTTACGGTAGCATCCAGCTGATCGGTCTGGCTCATCCGGGTGAAATAAACCACGCCAGAAACACAGCACGCCAACAAAACCAGGGCGATAACAATCAAAGCCCATTTCGGCAGAGGTTTCCGCTGGGGTGCTACTTCGGGCTGAGTTGCTGTTTTTTGTGGCTGGGGCGGGACCGCATCGTCTTCCAGGATAACACCGGAAGGTCGCGAGGTCGCGCCGACGGTCAGATCGCCGCCGCATTTGATGCAGGTCTCTGCTTCAGCCAGGTTGCGGGTGCCGCAATAGGGGCAATGCTTATCAGGACCAGCCTGAGCCTGGCGTACCAGGGCTTCGTCTTTGATAAAGTTGAAAGTATCCGGGTCGACCTTTTCGAATTTGACGCCAATCGGCTGGGGCGCTCCGCAAGCCGTGCAGGATTTGATCGCGCCCGGGTTGCGCGTGCCGCAGCTGTCACAGGTCCAGACTAATTCGATATATCCGAGTACTTTCCTTGCCATTCTTCCTCCAAAATCATATAAAAGGATCGTTTAAGTATAGCAGAGCTTATTGATAAGTTGGTGTAACATGCAACGCGAATTCAGCGATTCTCAATATGAAATTAACCATGGTTTTGTCATGATAAATCAGTATAAATTATAAATATTATATAAACATAAGCGTACGGGGAGGTCCCAATCGTGAGCACTCAACCAACGCTTACATAGTCAGACCTCCCCTGGTCAATAACCGCGAAAATGCATTGAAAACCGAAAATTCGGTGTCCGATTGACCGGGCATTCTGTATCTTAGATCTAAAATTTTCATAACCATATGGGAGAATTCGTGTGGCGCTCTATTCTATTGTTGCCTGGACGGCTCTTAGCCCCAATATTGCTACCAAAGGGATGCTGCCCAAAACAAGGGGTATGTAGTAAAAAAACGATAACGTCAGCAGTGCCAGCATCACCAGGGCGATAATCAGTGCGTACAACGGCTGCTGTACGATAATCGCAAAACCGTTTTTCCATGCCAGCTTGAGCGTCTTATCTTCCTGCAAGAAGAGGCACGGCAGGCTAAACAATTGCCAGATCAACCAAAGTGAAGCCATGATAATGGTCAAAACTGCCAAAAACGGGGCGATCTCAAGGAGCGAGTTGTAATAAAACCAAACGTTCGTCACCAAAATGAAGATTACAACCAGGTTGACACCGCCCCAGGCGAGGCTCTTGCCCAGATATTGCTTGAACCCTCTCCAAAAACCAAGTAAACCGCTGCGTTCACGGTGGGTTAAGTCGAGGCTTTCCTGGTAGATCCCAAACAAGGCGGCCGGGAACAACACCACTGTCAGGCTCAACAATATCGCCACCAGCGAAACCACCACCTGGTTGCCCCAATCCTGCCACCAGAGTTTCAGTGAGTCTACTATTACATCAAAAGCTTGTGCCGGACGCATAATCACCTTCTCCCCAAATTATAATGGGTATCCGAGAATGGAGGAATTGTGCTCAAAACTGAAAATTGTTTCATCGTGGTCATCGACGTACAGGGCAACCTGGCAAAAGTTGTCGCTGAATCAGAGCTTGCCAACCAGAACGTACACAAACTGGTGCGGGGCGGGCTTGAACTGGATATTCCGGTGTTTCTTACCGCCCAGGCGCCGGAAAAAATCGGAGACACTACCCCTGAATTACGTGAAATCCTGCCAGACCATTTTCAATTTCCGCGAACCTCATTTAGCATCTGGGCTGACCAATCAATGAGGGAAGCGCTTCAAAAAATCAGCAGGAAGCAAGCCCTGCTCTGCGGTTTTGAAAGCCACATTTGCCTTTATCAGAGTGCCATCGATCTGAAGCGCGATGGATACGATGTCTGGATCGTTGCCGATGCGATCTCCTCGCGCTCTCTAATCAATAAAGAACTTGCCCTTGCAGAACTGCGTGCCGAGGGCATCCACCTTGCCAGTGTTGAATCGGCATTATTTTCGCTCTTGGGTGATGCCAGTCATCCGTCTTTCAGGACAATTTCGAAAATTATCCGCTAAACAGGTGGCATAAACAAAATTCTTACAATCGGGTACTATTATTCCATTTAATAACTTTTTGGAGAACCTATGACCACTGAACCCTCAACCAAGAAAACCAGGCGAAAATCCCGATTGTGGTTAACAATCCTGATTGTCCTGCTAATAGCCGGGGCAGCATTTTTGTTTAATACCTATCGACAACAGCAAGCCCGTGAAGCAGCTATTACCGATCTTCGTACCACGCCCTTCACCCGTGAAACTCTGCAAACAACAATCAGCGGAACCGGCAGTGTTCGCCCGCGCCAGGAGGTTACCCTGATGTGGCAAACCAGCGGCACTGTCGCGGACGTCGATGTTCAGACGGGTGCTGCGGTTGAATCAGGGCAGATTTTGATGAGCCTGGACGAAAACAATCTGTCTGCTGAAATTATTCAGGCTTCACTGAACAAGCTTACCGCTACCCAGGCGCTCGAAAACCTGGACGCCAACACCTTGTTGCAGCGCGCTACCTTGAACAACAACATCGAATCCAGTCGGAATGCCCTCGCGGAGTTAGAGGTTCAGTTGCTTAATTTGCAAGCGCGCGAGTGTGAAAGCTGGCGGCTCGATAATTTGCGTAACGACTATGAAACCGCGCTGGAAAACTATCAAAACTGGCCTAGCGAGTCAGCCTGGTTTCGCGTCCAATCCGCTAAAGTGGCGATGGATTATTGTGACCCTGATGTAATAACGCAGCAAGCATCTGCCTTGCAAAGCCAGGTTGACTTAAACAATCAAAACCAGGAAATTTGGCAGCACGAGCTCGACAAAATACAATTCGGTCCTGATCCTGCTGAGGTTGAAAAACTGGAATTGCAGATTGAGCTGGCAGACAAACAGCTCGAAAACCAGTATGTAACTGCTCCCTTTGATGGCACAATTCTTAGTCTTAATCAGGAACCAGGCGACCAGGTTACTCCCGGAACGCTTGCAGCGCGGGTGGCTGACCTGAGCGAGTTGTTCATCGAGGTCCCTGTTTCTGAGGTTGATATCCCGGCAATCCAGCTCGGGCAGTCGGTCATTTTATTTTTTGATGCCTATTTCGATGAAGAATTTTCTGCAACCGTAACCGATATTTCTGAGAGCGGTGATCGTAGCACGGGTATCGTTAATTATTTGGTTACCGTCAAGATGGATGAGCCATCCGGGCGGATCAAACCCGGGATGACCGCAGGGGTCAGCATCCTTACTTCTGAGAAGCCTGACGCGCTCGTAATTCCGACCGATTCGATTTTCTCTCGCGACGGTCTCAATTATGTTTACGTCTTGCGCAACGGTAACCCGGAGATGGAGCAGGTAACCGTCGGCGCTTATTCCAACAGGTTGATTGAAGTATTAAATACCGATATCGCCGAAGGCGAATTGATCGTCATTACCCCACCAATAGACATCATCTCCAACTTTGGCATGGTTCCGGGTTCGAGGATTCCCTAAGTGACAGAAGAAAACGCCGGACCTGTTATCAAAATTCGTGATCTCACCAAGGTTTTCCACCTCGGAGGAGATAACGATGTGCACGCTCTGCGGAGAGTGAGTCTCGACATCTTCCCGGGAGAGCTGGTCGCTATTATGGGTCCTAGCGGCTCAGGTAAATCAACATTAATGAATATCATTGGCTGTCTCGATTCGCCTACAGGCGGAGATTACTATCTGGATGGGATCAAGGTTTCAGACCTTGTGGATGATGAGCTTGCTGTAGTACGCAACAAGAAAATCGGCTTCATCTTTCAAAAATACAATCTGCTTGCCCGGGCTAACGCGGTCGAGAATGTGGAATTACCGTTGCGATACAGCGATGACCCCAGCAACATGACCGAACGCGCCAAAGAAATGCTTGACCTGGTTGGGTTGAGCGACCGGCTTGACCATAAGCCCAACGAACTTTCGGGCGGTCAGCAGCAGCGTGTTGCCGTCGCCCGTGCCCTGGTCAACCACCCTGCCATCATTTTGGCAGATGAGCCCACCGGCAATCTTGACTCGGTTTCCGGACAAGAAGTTATGGATTTGCTCTTAAAATTGAACCACGATAAAGGCACCACCATCGTGGTTGTCACCCATGATCAGGATGTTGCCAACCAGGCACAGCGCACCATCCGTCTGTTCGACGGCAAAATCGTTGAGGGAGAGGTGGGTTGATGCCATTTTTACGGGTTCTTAAAGAAGCGCTGACCAGCATTTTCTCAAATAAATTGCGTTCGTTTTTGACCGTTTTGGGCATTGTTATTGGTGTTGGCGCGGTTATTGGTATGCTCTCTATTGGCGCTGGAGCGTCGGAAAGTATTTTGGGTCAAATTGAATCGATCGGCACCAATTCTATTTACGTTATGCGTGGTGGACAGGATGATGGCGGCACCCCAAAACACCTGACGCTCACGGATGCGGAAGCCCTGTCGAATCGATTGCGCGCGCCCCATATTTTGCGGGTTTCGCCAGTGATGACGAGCCAGGCATCGTTTACACTGGGCGATAACAGCCTGCAAACCTCGGTTTTCGGAAGCTATTCCGGATATGCCGATGTTACTGGTGTCGAAATGGCTGAAGGAAATTATATTAGCGATACTGATGTAAACACTCGCTCGGCAGTAGTTGTGATCGGTCCCGACCTGGCAGAGCGACTGCTCGGGCGCAGCAGCGGGGTGGTTGGCAGCATGATCAGGCTCAACGACTTTCCCTATCGCGTGGTTGGTGTCACCAAGGCAGTAGGCGGCACACAGTTCAGTAATCCAGATATGCAGGCATATATGCCGATCACTACCATGCAAATGCGTGTTGTGCGGCAGACCGTGCCCGACTCTGTTCAATATATCATCATCCAGGCACAGGATGCCCAGTCGATCCAACTGGCGATCGACGAAGCCCAGCAAGTTTTGCGGGAAACCCATCGTCTGACGCCCAGGCAAGCTAATGATTTCACCCTGACAAACCAGGAAGATATCCTCGATATTGCCAACTCGATTACTAATATTTTGACGATTCTTTTGGCAGGGATCGCCGGCATTTCGCTGTTGGTTGGTGGGATCGGCATTATGAACATTATGCTGGTGACGGTGACCGAGCGGACAAACGAAATTGGCTTACGTAAAGCGCTTGGTGCCCGAAAAGCAGATATCTTGCAGCAGTTTTTGACCGAATCCGCACTGCTCAGCCTTATTGGTGGGGTGTTGGGCATCGGTTTGGGTTGGGTTCTCGCTTTGATAGTGGGAGCGGTTGCCCGCAACACCGGCGCGCCGCTGGTACCGGTTGTGCAGCTTGAAGCCGTGTTGCTTGCGACCCTGTTTGCGACACTGGTTGGTGTTTTCTTTGGCTGGTACCCCGCCAGGCAAGCTGCAAACCTTGAACCGGTGGATGCATTAAGATACGAATAATACTCCGGCAAAGATCGCCAGAGTAATCATTCGGTGGTCAACGCATTGTAGGGAACTGGCGCCTGCCTGTTCCGGTTGTGTGATCTTGCGGGAGAAGGAGCTTTTGTTCTTCCCACCCCCTCTTGAGAGGGGGGCGGCGAAGCCGGGGGGTGACTGCCTGTTCCGATTACGTTCAAGTAGGGCGTGATTGGAAGCACCGGAAACTTTGACCAACGAGAATCTTGTCGTGCTTCCAATCCGCCGTGTGAAGCCATCTTTTCCCCTGGTCACTATAAAATGGCGGATAGAGGGCACAATACATACGAATTACACAAAACTCACGGTGCCCTCAATCTCGCCCTACAGCCTGATCTTGTCATCCTGAGCGCAGCGAAGGATCTTTTCCTGTTTCCTCGCCGCATCTGTCATTGCGAGCGCAGCGAAGCAATCTCAGGCGCAGAGCATGAACATCACGACCCCCTCTTGAGAGGGGGGCGGCGAAGCCGGGGGGTGATTGACTGTTCCGCTTGTGTGATCTTGTTGGGAACTGGACTGCCTGTTCCTCAACCTTTAAAGCCACGACGGTTGGGGCAGGTGTCACGCCTACAATCTGTATCGTAAAAACTATGAATAGAAAAACGCCTGCAGCCGCAGGCGTTTCTCAAAAGAAATCCTAAAATCTATTAACCAATACCCATCACCAACGCCAGCAGCACACCACCAGCGATAACGCTGCCGAGTTGACCGGCGGTATTCGAGCCCATTGCATGCATGAGGATGAAGTTGGTTGGGTCTTCCTCCAGCGCCATCTTGGCAGACAAACGCCCTGCCATCGGGAAAGCAGAAATACCGCAGGCACCAATAAGGGGGTTGACCTTGCCCTTGGTGATCACTGCCATCAGTTTGCCAAAAAGCAAACCGGCTATAGTGTCAACGATAAAAGCGAGCAGACCCAACACCAGGATCAGGATCGTGTCCAGGTTCAGGAAGCTCTGTGCGGTCATGGTCGAGCCGATCGCCAGCCCCAGGAAGAGCGTTGCGATGTTGATCAGTTCATTTTGAGCAGTTTTGCTCAGGCGGTCAACCACCAGCGCTTCACGCAGCAGGTTGCCGAGCATCAGCGCTGCCATCAGCGGTGCCGCATCAGGCGCAACCAACGCGACCAAAAAAGTGACCAGGATGGGGAAGAGCACCAGCGTCAGGCGCGAGACCGGTTTGGGAGAATACTCCATGCGGATCAGCCGCTCTTTGCGGGTGGTCATCAGCTTCATGATTGGCGGCTGAATGATCGGAATCAGGCTCATATAAGAGTAGGCAGCCACCGCGATCGGGGCGATCAGGTTTGGCGCCAGCCGCTCACCGACGAAAATAGCGGTTGGACCGTCAATGGCGCCAATGCTGCCGATTGCAGCAGCTTCGCTCAGCGGGAAACCGAGCAGAATTGCCAGGAGCAGCGCGAAATAGATTCCAAATTGCCCGGCTGCCCCCAGTAAAACCAGGCTGGGTTGTGAGAGCAATGGGCTGAAGTCGATCATCGCGCCGACACCGACGAAAATTAACAGGGGGAATAATTCGGTTTTGATGCCGGCATCGTAAATCACCTTCATAAAACCAACTTCGTTCGACATGCCCAAATTGGCAAGCAGACAACCAAAGCCGATCGGCAGAAGCAAAACCGGTTCATATTCTTTCCAGATTGCCAGGTAGATCAATACCAACCCCAAGAGCATCATCAGGGCGTTGCCCCAGGTGAAAGCGTTGAAACCTTTGCTCAGGTCTTGTATCAGTTGGGTAAAGTCCATCAACCTCCTCCTAACCTTCAAAAGTCAGGATCGGCTGGTTGTGCTTCACCAAATCGGTTGGATTCACGTGGATGGCAGCGATTTTGCCGCTGCGATCAGCCTTGATCGAGTTTTTCATCTTCATTGCTTCCAGCACATACAATTCCTGCCCAGGGCTGACGGTCTGACCTTCTTTTACGTCGATCGAGATAATCACACCCGGCAGAGGGGCGGTCAGGGTCAACGCGCCAGCTGCTACAGGTGCTGCAGCAGTGGCAGCGGGGGCGACCGCGGTGGGGGTGCTGGGTACAGTTGTTTGGGTAGGCACCTGTTCGTCTTCGGGCCAAACCTCGTAAGTTTTTCCGTCCACTTCAGCGATGATTGGTCTGGCGGTCAAATCCTTCAGGGTTACCTGGTATTGTTTTCCTTCAATAGTGAGATTGACTTTCATCTGTTCCGTCCTCTGATGGTATTTGTGTAAAGTTGTTGGGTTCGTCCGGCTGTCCACCAGGCGTTTTCCATGCTCGCAGCAGCGCCAGTGCTGGATTGAAAGGCGTAAGACTCTGTTTCTGATTCTATTGCGTAAGCAACGGCGATGGCAGCAGCCAAGCGAGCATTTGTGTCTTCGGCAGGTTTCGTTTCGGCAACGACTACAGTAATTTCCTCAGGCGGCTCCTCGTCATTTTCTGCTCTGGTGGTCAACTTGACCA
>JAAYZW010000211.1 GCA_012514645.1 Chloroflexota bacterium | reverse complement strand
GGGTCAGGCTGACTTCGAAATCGCTGAATTCGTTGACGATCCACTCGCCGACAATCGTATTGTAGCCATCAATAACGCGTTCGTACGCCAGCCACCCTTCAGTTTCATCATAGGGTGGGATGAATGGATACCAATCGGCAAGGTTGGCTTGCTGGTTGGTATAACCGTAAATGCCGGGATATTGCGGAAGGTAGATGCGAAAGCTGAGGTTGATTACGGTGGTTTCGAGGGGCTCGAGCGGACGCGTTAAACGGATATAGGTAAAAATGCCTTCTTCGCGATACCAGTCATACAGGTCACCACCAAGGCTATATTGGCTGTAGCTATCCTGGTAGTTACGCGGTGGCACCACCAGCATGATTTCTGGCATAGGCTGGCTGCTCTTATTTGTGTAGGTGATCTGTTGGGTCACAGAACCGAAATGAGAGTAATAATTGAAGATCAGGTCAATTTTGTAGCGAGTGCGATTCTCGGGAGGGTCAGGAAAAACGAGGAGCGGAGGCGCTTCGGTGGCGGTCGGCTCGGGGAGTTCGGTTGCGATTGTTTCCACTTCGCTGATACCGTGGGATAATGTTTGTGGAGTAGAGGTTGGTTCGGTGACCACTTCGGTCGGAGCTTTTCCACACCCAGCCAGAAAGCTAAGAAGTATGAATAAGAAAATAAAATTCCACTTTTTCATGCTTCGAAAATTATACCAGTATCTGTTTTGTTGTAATTTGCGGCGAAAAGCGACCAGCAATTCTCAATGTGAAAACGAACTATGGTTTTTCACCCTAATAAAGCGCAAAGCCGATATATGAACAAGCACGTCGTAGGGGGAGGTCCCAATCGTGAGCACTCAAGAGACGTTTACATAGTCAGACCTCCCCTGCTCAAGAACTGTGGACAGGCATTGAAAACCGAAAATTAACCGTGATTCCAACGGGGTGGGTTTAGCTGATTAAAAAATTTTAGATTTGCTCACGTTCTGAATTCACCCCTACCACTGTTTGTTGTAGCAGCCTTAAATTGGGAGTCCGATTAAGAATTGCTGGATGGCGATTTGCCCGGTGGTCGCTGCGACAAGTACGGACGGGTTTAATACTCCTCCGTGCCGACAGGAACTATTGTTCAATTATCGTGATCGTATGAATTATTTCGGCGGTTTTAGACATCATCGCGACCGCCTGGCAATACTTTTCTTCTGTTAATTGAACCGAACGCTCAACATCATTTTGTTGGATGTTTTTTCCGGTGACGATATATTCAAAATGCATTTTTGTGAATACTCGTGGGTGTTCTTCGCGGTTTTCCACGTTTACCCGGCATTCAAAGGCTGTAAAATCGACCTTTTTCTTCCTCAGGATTGCTATAACATCCAGACTGGCGCAACCGGCTGTGCCAAGTGCCACCAGGGCTATTGGCAGTGGACCCCGATTGTGCCCACCGCTGGCTTCTGAAGCGTCAATGGTTATCTGATGCCCGCCTTCGGTATGCCCGGTCAACTCCATATCTTCTTTCCACACGACTTTTACGTCCATAATAACTCCTCTTGTAATTGGGAACTGGCTTGGCTGTTCCATTCGGTTCATGTAACCATAATGTTACCGTTGAGCCAGGACTAAACAATAAAAAAGAGCGACCCTACGAATCTGACACCAATTGCCAGTTTGGCTGCACGTCAAAATCCAGAGTATCCGTCCGTCCGGCAACGAGATGGCGGTAGGCGGCAGCAGCGATCATGGCAGCGTTGTCTGTGCAAAGTTTGATGTGCGGGATGTGCACACGGAAAACGGTTTGCGCCCTGAAAGCCTCACGCAAGGCGCGGTTGGCGCTCACTCCGCCAGCGACGATGATATCTTTGGCTTTGTAGGCTTCCGCGGCTGCGATGGTTTTCTCATACAACGCTTCAACCACCGCCTGCTGGAAGCTGGCTGCCACGTCTTCAACCGGCAACTTTTTACCAGACTTCTTAAAGTCTTCAACTGTTCTCAAAACCGCCGTCTTAAGCCCGCTAAACGAAAAATCATAAGGAGCATCCATACGGGCTTTCGGAAAGCTAAACGCTCGTGGGTTTCCACTTTGGGCAGCTTTTTGAATTGCGGGACCACCCGGATAGCCCAGGTCGAGCAAGCGCGAGACCTTATCAAAAGCCTCGCCTGCAGCGTCGTCAGCCGTACCGCCGAGCACTTCGTACTCCAGATGGTCTTTCATCAAGACCAATTCAGTGTGTCCGCCTGAAACCAGCAGGGCAACCAGGGGCAGGTTTGGTTCAGGCGTTGGTTTGGAGTCTTCCGGGTATAACCAGGCAGAATATAGATGACCCTCAAGATGATTAACCGCTATGATCGGCAAATCAGCTGACAGCGCCAGGGATTTCGCCATATTAACGCCAACCACCAGCGAGCCAGCCAGTCCGGGCCCGCGTGTGACGGCGATGGCATCCAGATCGCTCATTTGGAGATGCGCTTCCTGGAGGGCTTCGCTGAT
>JAAYZW010000210.1 GCA_012514645.1 Chloroflexota bacterium | reverse complement strand
TTTTAGGTAGTACGGAGGCAAAAACGTGCCAACAATAAACCAACTGGTTAGAAAAGGTCGCAAGACAAAACAACAAAAAAGCAAGTCACCCGCCTTGCAGTATACTTTGAATTCGGAAAAACAACGCCGAACTCGCCAGCCCAAGGGCGCTCCCCAGAAGCGTGGCGTTTGCACGATCGTGCGTACGATGACCCCCAAGAAACCGAATTCGGCATTGCGCAAAATCGCTCGTGTTCGTCTTTCAAACGGCATCGAGGTAACCGCGTATATTCCAGGCGAAGGTCACCAATTGCAGGAGCACAGCGTTGTGCTGGTGCGCGGCGGCAGAGTTAGAGACCTGCCTGGTGTGCGCTATCACATCGTGCGTGGAACCCTGGACAGCACCGGTGTAGCTGATCGCAAGCGCGCTCGTTCCAAATACGGTGCCAAACGCGCTGAATCATAATTTGGAAGGCTGAAACCGAGGAGTAATTATGTCAAGAAGATTGAAACCAGAAAAGCGAGTTACCAACCCTGATGTCCGTTTTAACAACGTTCATCTGCAGATGATGATTAACCGCATCATGCTCAACGGTAAGAAAAGCACCGTTACCCGCCATGTCTACAACGCGATCGACCTGATTAGCGAACGGACCGGCAAAGAAGGTATCGAAGTTTTTGAAACCGCTTTAAAGAATGTCAGCCCCATGATGGAAGTTCGCCCCCGCCGTATCGGCGGCGCGACCTACCAGGTTCCGATGGAAGTTGCCCCCGAACGCCGGGTCACCCTGGCGATGCGCTGGATCATTACAGCTTCCCGTAACCGCGCCGGCAAATCTTTTTCAGAGAAACTTGCCGGTGAGTTGATGGACGCAGCTGAAAATCAGGGAGCTTCAATTCGCCGTCGTGAAGAGACGCATAAAATGGCAGAAGCCAACCGCGCGTTCTCTCACTTCCGCATGTAATTCTGGTCCTTTAACAATTAGAGTCTAATTATGGCTGACTATCCGCTCGAGCGCTATCGAAATATTGGCATTATCGCCCATATCGATGCCGGTAAAACTACCACTACCGAGCGGATTTTGTTTTATACCGGCAAGACATATCGTCTGGGCAACGTTGATGAAGGCACCACCGTAACCGACTGGATGCCCGAAGAACGCGAACGTGGAATCACGATCGTCTCCGCTGCTGTTACCGCAGAGTGGAAAAACCATCTTGTAAACATCATCGACACCCCTGGTCACATTGACTTTACCGCCGAAGTACAGCGTTCTTTGCGCGTGCTGGATGGCGGTATTGTTGTTTTTGACTCTGTGCAGGGTGTTGAACCCCAAAGCGAAACCGTATGGCGGCAGGCTGATAAATTTGCCGTTCCGAGAATCTGTTTTGCCAACAAAATGGATCGGGTTGGGGCGTCTTATGAGCGCACAATCGAAAGCATCAAGGAGCGCCTTGGCGCCAACGCGCTGCAAATGCAAATCGCGATCGGTTCCGAAAGCGATTTCGTTGGGGTGGTCAACCTGCTTGAGCAAAACGCGGTCTATTATCGCGACAGTTCGGGTTCAGTGCCTGAGATAGGCGAGATTCCGGAAGAGTTACTGGAAGAAGCCGGGCGGCTTCGTGATGTTCTGGTGGAGCGGATTGCTGAAACTGATGAAGCGCTGACCGAAAAATTCCTTTTGGGTGAAGTGATTAGCCTTGATGAATTGAAAGC
This sequence comes from Chloroflexota bacterium, assembly GCA_012514645.1. Lineage (GTDB taxonomy): Bacteria > Chloroflexota > Anaerolineae > Anaerolineales > Anaerolineaceae > Mesolinea. The sequence goes on along the minus strand of JAAYZW010000210.1, from coordinate 31,347 downwards.
AGCGCTGCGAAAAGCAATCATCGCCAACCAGGCTACCCCGGTCTTTTGCGGCAGCAGCCTCAAAAACAAAGGTGTGCAGCTGGTGTTGGACGCGGTCATCGATTACCTGCCTTCACCCCTGGATATTCCACCTGTTACGGCAACCCTGGTGCGTGATGGCAGCGAAGTGCTGCGCTATGCCCGCAATGACGAACCGATGACAGCGTTGGTTTTTAAGATTGTCTCTGACCCCTACATGGGTAGATTGGCATACATTCGGGTCTATTCCGGTAAGGTTAAGCAGAACTCTACTGTTCAGAATTCTTCAAAAGATAAAAAGGAACGCGTAGGTCGTTTGCTGCGTATGTATGCTGACCGCCGGGAAGACATTGAAGAATTGGGCGCCGGTGATATTGGGGCGATTTTGGGTCTTAAATTCAGCTTTACTGGTAATACATTGTCAGACCCCACCAGCCCGGTTTACCTGGAAGACATCACCTTCCCCGAACCGGTGATTTCGATTGCCATCGAACCCAAAACCAAGGCAGACCAGGACAGAATGTCGGAATCTTTGGTCAAACTGGCTGAAGAAGACCCAACTTTCCGCGTGCGTCAGGATGAAGTCACCGGTCAGACCGTGATTTCTGGAATGGGCGAACTGCACCTGGATGTTTTGGTGACTCGTTTGCTGCGTGAGTTTAAAGTTAGGGCAAATGTTGGTAAACCGCGCGTGGCATACCGCGAAGCGATTACCAAACCGGTCATGAACCACAGTTACCGCTATATAAAACAGACCGGTGGGCATGGTCAGTATGGGCATGTGGTTTTCAACCTGGAACCGCTCGAGCCTGGCGCTGGTGTGCAATTTGAGAATAAGATCTATGGCGGGGCGATTCCGAAAGAGTTTATTCCGGCGATCGAAAAAGGCTTTGTTGAAGCCTGTGAAAGCGGACCTCTGGCTGGCTTTACGCTGACCGACCTTAAGTTCACTTTGATCGACGGCTCTTTCCACGAAGTCGATTCGAGTGAGATGGCATATCGCATGGCGACCATTTTTGGTTTGCGCGAAGCTGCCGAAAAGGCTGACCCAGTGATTTTAGAGCCGATTATGCAGGTTGAAATCACCGTCCCCGAAGAATATACCGGTGATATCATCGGTCAGGTAAATGCCCGCGTGGGCAACATCATCGGCATGGAAGACCGTTATGGCAATGCCAAGGCAATCCATGCAGAAGTGCCGCTTTCGGAAATGTTTGGGTATGCCACCGAATTACGGTCCGCCACGCAGGGTCGCGGCGTTTTCACCATGGAATTTAAGCACTATGCCCGTGTATCGGACGCTTATATGCGCAAGATCCTGGGCAGATATGGATAAGCAATCATTACCGGGCAATACCGGATGAAATTTTAAAAGAAACAGGAAAATTATGGCTAAACAAAAAATCAGGATCCGTTTGAAGGCTTACGATCACCGCATTTTGGACCAATCGGCAAAACGCATTGTTGAGACTGCTGAACGCTCTGGCGCTCAGGTGGTGGGACCAGTGCCGCTGCCAACCAAGATCGAAAAATATACCGTTCGCCGCTCGACCTTTATTGACAAAGACTCTCACGAGCATTTTGAGATCCGCACACACAACCGGCTGATCGATGTGTTGGAACCTGATTCCAAGACGATTGATATGCTCATGCGCCTGAGCCTGCCCGCTGGTGTCGATATCGAAATTAAGATTTAACAACGGATGCTGTCCGGTTGCTCTGCTGTGTTGGGAAACATGGGTAGAGGAATCTTTACAACTTAGAAAAATTCGAGTACCCATCAGGGACTCGTGTTTTTGTTTTGCTCATGGAAGAGGGAATAGGGAGTAGGGAATAGGAAACAGGAAATGACAATGACAAGAAGTTACCGTGACCTGATCGCATGGCAAAATCGATGGATTTGGTCGAAGAAATTTATGTGCTGACCAAACTATTACCAAAAGAAGAAGTTTTCGGGCTGAGCAACCAACTCAGAAGGGCTGCCGTATCAATCCCATCAAATATCGCAGAAGGCAATACACGTAGTTCACAAAAAGAATATGCACGGTTCCTTTCAGTTGCCAGAGCATCAGAAGCAGAAATAGAAACACAGTTGGAAATCTGTGTGCGGATCGGGTATTTTAATGAAGAACAAACAAGTAAATCTCTTGCTTTATGCATTGAAGTTGGAAAAATGCTTTATTCTATGATTCGAAAACTCAATAATCAATAAAATCTCTATTCCCTATTCCCTATTCCCTATTCCCTATTCCCTGCTCCCCGTTCCCTATTCATATGTCCCAAATTTTGGAAGGTCAGAGGGGTCGACAGGCGTGATTTCATCTGTCCTTGGATTTAACAGATAATACCCACCATCACGGTGCAGGATGGGGATGGAGCGGTTTGCCTTGCTGAAATGCTCGCGCATGTCTTCAGAAAGCCAGTAATAGCTGTCGAATTCGCTGGGGTGTTCGAAGAGCAGGTTGTCGTAAATGTCCAGAAACTCCTGGCGGTATTTGCCGCTGACCATACCCAGGTTGCTGATCACCCAGCAAACTTCTTCAAAATCCCAGTTATAAGTAAGACCAATCAGGCGGTCATCAGCGGTGATATAGGGCGAGAAAGGAAACTGTCGGCAGCTCAGTGTGCGATAGTTACGTTCACAAAAAGCGGGACCCAGGCAAGCCATCAAGTGCATGTAGGCTGGCGTCTCGGTTTGCATTTTCTCTTTATCAATCGGGTCGCTGGGGCATTCGTCGCCGCGCAATCTGTGCCAGAGTTGAGTGTTGGCTTTGAGATAAGTCCATTCTTCCTTTAGAGCCACGGGCACTGCCACGCAAATGTCGCAGCAAAACGGTTTGCCGGAGGGGTTGAATTGGCGGCAATGCTCGCCGCAATCGATTTCACAAATCGGGGAGGCAAAGCTTGCGTACATTTTAGCAATATCGAGGTTAGGTTTATAAGTCATGCGGCAATTTTACACTCGATCGGTTTGTAAACCTGGCTAATTTTTGTTTCTTGCAATCGAGTAGACAAAACCTGCTAATCTGGTATACTATTCCTGCTGATACGGCATGATATGCCTGATTAGCAGGAGTAAGCGATGTATATAAAACGACAAATGGAAAATATTGTCCTGCAAAGTTCAAACACCTTCCCTGCATTATTGCTGACAGGTCCCCGGCAGTCAGGAAAAAGCACTTTGCTCCGCCATCTTGCTGAAACAAGCAGGACCTATGTCACGCTGGACGATCCAGCTATCCGAGATTTGGCAAACAGAAGCCCGGATTTGTTTTTCCAAATTTATAAGCCCCCTTTGATACTTGACGAAGTTCAATATGCACCGCAATTGTTCCCTTATATTAAGATGATTATAGATGAGCGGAATGAAAACGGGCTGTTTTGGATGACCGGCTCGCAACTATTTGAGATGATGCGGAATGTTCAGGAAAGTTTGGCTGGCAGAGTCAGCTTGCTGAATCTCTATGGTTTCTCGCAAGCTGAAAAAGAAAATCGAATGGTTTCAGCCTTTCCGCCGCCAATTGAAGAGCTGATAAAGGCTAAAACGACTGTACCAATGAAAGATGTGGATGAAACATTCAGAATAATTTGGCAGGGTTCGATGCCAAGGCTGAATACACAGATTGATATCAGTACGGATATTTTTTATTCTTCATATGTCCAAACTTATCTCGAGAGAGACGTAAAGTTTATAACAAATGTGAGTGATGAGGGTCAATTCTTGCGCTTTATTTGTTTGATAGCAGCCAGAACTGCTCAGGAGCTTAATTTGTCGGATCTCTCGAAAGAGCTTGGTGTCGCAACGAAAACCTGTCGTCGTTGGCTTGACATTTTGATTATGACAGGATTGGTTTTTGAGATGCCAGCATATTCAGGTAATCTGAGTGACCGTCTGATAAAACGTCCGAAAATTTACTTCATGGATACCGGCTTGGCTTGTTATCTGACAGGATGGAGCGACATAAAAGCGCTTCAAGCCAGCACCTACAGCGGTGCGATATTTGAGACCTGGGTGGTTTCGGAAATCTTGAAGAGCTGGTGGTACAACGGGAAAAGACCGCAATTCACTTACTATCGCGACCGCTTATTAAAGGAAATCGATCTGATTATTCCGCGCAATATGCAAATATTACCCTTTGAAATCAAAAAAAGTACGTCACCAAGCCATGCGATGAAAAGCTTCCCGGCAATTGAGAAGCTAAACGCAGAAGTCGGCTTTGGCGGGGTTTTGAGCATGTCGCCAAATTTGCTGCCAATCAGCGAAAAGAGCTGGATGATTCCGGTTTCGTTACTTTGATTTATTATATTAACGTTGTTGGTTTGAGCTGCTAATTGAAAAGAAAAAGTATAGCCCATCCGGAGGTGAAATTTGATTCTGACTAAAAACAAAACCAAGGTAATCTTGGAAATTGCTTTCGAGGTACTGTTGAGTTTTGCTTGCCTAGTGGTATACAATTTATTTAGCAATACCCTTACAGGCTTAACTTTCAGTATTCTCGTCTATCTCATTTTTACTTTTTTACTGGATAAAAATAAATTCCTTGCTATGTTTATGCGCTTTAACTTTAAGGATTTGCGATTCTTCTTTCCAATCTTAATTGAGTTCGTTGCGCTTTTCCTCTATAGCGTTTTTAAGCCAATGCCTCAGGAGCTGATAACAACCAGTGCGATTGGTTGGGAGGCAGTTCCGGAAGTCCTGGCGAATCTGTTTTTGATGGTTTTCAGGGAAGAGTTTGGCACTTCTTTTTGGTGGCTGATAATTGGACTGCAAATAATGAATTTGTTTAAGAATAAGGAAGAAAGTCTGAAAAGGATAGACCTTCTAATTTTTGTTCTGGCAGTTCTGTTTGGTTTGTTGCATTTCCCAGCGGGGCTTAACTTTTCTTTTGGAACGATCTTTGAGAATACAAATCCGTTGGGCTTCGGCTTCGCATATGTATTTGCGGCCTTTTGTTTAGGGATGTACTTAAAAACACTATTTCTCAAGACTTTTAGCTTGCCGATGGCAGTGCTTGCCCATTTTACGATAAATATGATGCGAAGCATACTTGGCTTTGCAGGTGCCATAGATATTGATACTGGTTTTGTTGTTCTGCTTTCTGTGGTTTTGCCTCTGGTATATCTGATTTACACATTGATCAAGCTAAAAAAGTTGCCCAACAAACCGCAATTACAAGCTTTGATTGAGGGTTTGGAACCCGTGACTATTGGGAAATAATGGTTTATAATCAACGGGTCAAACAAGCGAGCAATTTCGTAATTAATCCAAATAAACCCTTGCGCGCTGAGCGGGGCTGTGATATATTTGAGAGGCTACCCAACGGGTAGCTATTTATTGTGACAATTTAAGAATGCCTCCCGCGTGGGCAGTCAGCTTCACAGGGACCATTAACTGAATTGTGCGGAGATGATGCAGCTTGCCCAGGCTGACAGTCTCGCGAGAATATTACTACAGGAGAATAGCATGTTAAAAGGGCTGATAGGAAAAAAGATCGGAATGACCCAGATCTTCGATGGAGACGGCCGCGCCGTCCCAGTTACTTTAATCGAAGCTGGGCCTTGTTTTGTTTCCCAGGTCAAGACGCTTGCCAACGACGGCTACAACGCCGTTCAGATGGCTTTTGATGAGGTGAAACCCAAGAAGCTCAGCAAGGCTGAGCTTGGTCATCTTAAGACCAATAAACTCCCTCCAGTGCGCACTCTGCGTGAGTTTCGCACCAACAAATTAGATGGTATCAATGCCGGCGACGAAGTCAATGCCTCAGTTTTTGAGGTAGGTGATTATGTTGATGTAATCGGCACATCCAAAGGCAAGGGCTTTGCCGGCGTTATGAAACGTCACGGTTTCGCAGGTGGTCCCATGACTCATGGTCAGTCTGACCGCCAGCGTTCCCCCGGTTCTTCCGGTTCTGGTACGACCCCAGGGCGTGTCTGGAAAGGCAAAAAGCGCCCGGGTCGCATGGGCAATGATCGGGTTACCTCTTCGCATATCCGAGTCGCGCTGGTTGATCCCGAGCGCAACTTGATTGCTGTGCAGGGTTCTGTTCCTGGCGCAAAAGGCGGCACCGTCATGATCAAGGCGGCACGCAAGCAATAGCTTGTGGTAAATGGAGAATGTGAAAATGAAAGTTGATGTTTTTAACTTAAAAGGCGAAAAAACAGACAGCATCGACCTGCCCGAAGAAATCTTCGCAGCCAAGGTCAATGTCGATCTGATGCACCAGGCATACCAGCGCCAGATGGCTAACGCCCGCCTGGGCACCCATAGCACCAAGCGCCGCGGCGATGTCCGTGGCGGTGGCGCCAAGCCCTGGAAGCAGAAGGGTACCGGTCGTGCGCGACGTGGTAGTATGATCAACGCCCAATCTGTAGGCGGCGGTCGTATTCATACACCAAAACCGCGCGATTACAGCCAGGCAATGCCACAGAAAATGCGCCGAGCCGCGCTACGTTCCGCACTGACCGTGGTTGCCAATGATGCCAAGCTGGTTATGGTTGACAGCGTGGAAATAAAAAGCGCCAAGAGCTCCGATTTGGCGAAAGCAATCAAGCTCCTGGTTGGTGACAAGCGTGCCCTGATTTTAGTGCCCGATAAAAATGAGAATCACGAAAACCTGATCAAATCCGGTCGCAACCTGGCTGAAGCCAAGCTGCTGCAGGCTAACTACCTGAACATTCGCGATTTGCTCAGTTTCGAAAAAGTAATTATCCCGCTTGCTTCACTGGAAGTGATCAAGGGTTATCTGGGATAGGAAGGTGTAGCAGAATGAGTATCTCCGTTTTTGATATCCTGCGGCGCCCCGTCGTGACCGAAAAATCGAATTACCTGGCGAGCAAGCTGAACCAGTATATCTTCGAGGTAAACAGCGATGTCACCCGTGATCAGGTGAAGACTGCTGTTGAAACCGCTTTCGATGTCGATGTTGTACGCGTCAATATCATTAATCTGCCCGCCAAGGCACACCGCAACTCTCGCACCCGCCGTTTGGTCGTGCGCAAAAGCGGTTACAAGAAAGCAATCGTAACTCTTAAACAGGGCGATAGCATCTCTGTGTTTGAAGGAGTGGAATAATGGCTGTTAAAGTATTCAAACCTAAGACTCCTGGTCAGCGTCATAAGACCAGCTATACGTTTGAAGAGATCACCAAGACGAAGCCAGAACGCAACCTGACGGTTATTCGCAAGCAGCGTTCCGGTCGAAACTCGATGGGTCGCGTTACTGTCCGCCACCGCGGCGGGGGCGCTCGTCGGCAAATCCGCCTGGTGGATTTCAAACGCGATAAAACCAACATCCCAGCCAAGGTCGCGGCAATTGAGTACGATCCCAATCGTTCTGCCCGCCTGGCTCTGCTGTTTTATGCTGACGGCGAGAAACGCTATATCATCGCGCCGATCGGCATTAAAGTTGGTGACACGCTGATGTCTGGACCCCGCGCTGAGATTAAGCCAGGCAACAAACTGCCCCTGGCGAACATCCCGGTTGGTACCACCATCCACGCCATTGAGCTGCAACCTGGCAAGGGTGCCCAGATGGTTCGTTCGGCTGGTACCTCAGCGCAACTGCTGGCAAAAGAAGGCAAGTACGCACATATCCGCATGCCAAGCGGCGAAGTTCGCCTGGTTTTGCAAGATTGCGGCGCAACCATCGGTCAGGTCGGCAACGTAGAACACAGCAACATTAAACTTGGTAAAGCAGGGCGCAAACGCCATATGGGTCGCCGTCCAGAAGTTCGTGGAACCGCGATGTCCCCGAGAGACCATCCGCATGGTGGTGGTGAAGGTCGCACCGGAATTGGTATGCCAGGACCGAAGACCCCCTGGGGTAAACCAGCTCTTGGTTACAAAACCAGACGCAACAAGCGTACTAATGACATGATTGTTCGCCACCGCTCGAAAGCCAAGCGCAGATAGCGGTTGAAGAGACAGAAAAGGAATTTAAGATGTCGCGATCATTGAAAAAAGGGCCATTCGTTGACCCGAAACTATTGAAAAGAATTGAAGATATGAACCAGAAAGGTGAGAAGAAAGTGCTGCGGACCTGGAGTCGCGCCAGTGTGATCTTCCCCCAAATGGTTGGGCACACCATCGCCGTTCATAACGGGCGCCGCCATGTTCCGATCTATGTAACCGAAAACATGGTTGGTCATCGCCTGGGCGAATTTGCGCCAACCCGCTGGTTCCGTGGACACGTGGCTGAAAAAGGCTCGAGGTAAGGTAAGAGATGGCACAGGAAATTACAGCAAAACTCTCCAACTTCCGAGAATCAGCTCAAAAAACCCGCCTGGTTGTTGACCTGGTGAGGGGTAAGAAAGTTGTTGATGCCCTGAACATTTTGAGCCTGACCCCTAAAAAGGCAGCCGCGCCGGTTCGCAAGCTGATCTATTCGGCCATGTCTAACGCAGAAGAAAACTTTGGCGTGAGCCGTGATGACCTCGTTGTTTACCGAATCTTTGCGGACGAAGCCCGCACCCGCAAGTGGCGCCGTTTTGGGGCACGCGGTCGGTTCAAACCTGAGCTGAGACGCAGTTCTCATGTGACGGTCATATTGCGCGAAGTCGAGTAAAGGTAAGGAGTAAACTATGGGTCGTAAAGTACATCCAATTGGTTTTCGTCTCGGAATCAGCAAGCCCTGGTTAGGGCGTTGGTATGCCGAAGGTAAAGAATATACCGAACAGCTTCACCAAGACCTGGAAGTGCGTGATTTGGTAATGAATGAGACTGACCGCGCGGGCGTTTCAAATGTAGAAATTGAGCGATATCCCGGCAAGGTCAAAATCACATTGCACACACACAAACCTGGCATCCTGATCGGTCGAAAAGGCGAAAACGTAAAAATCATCAGGCAGAAACTTGAAGCACTGACCGGTAAGAAAATTGACCTGGAAGTCAAGGAAATCAAAAATGCCGACACTGACGCCTATCTGGTTGCCCAGAACATTGCTGGTCAGCTGGAACGCCGCATCAGTTATCGCCGGGCGATGAAGCGTGCCATTCAGCAGGCTCTGCGCCAGGGAGCAGAAGGAATTAAGGTTTCTGTATCCGGTCGTCTTTCCGGTGCTGAGATGGCACGTCGAATGACACTACGCGAAGGTCGTGTGCCCCTGCAGACGCTGCGAGCCGATATCGACTTCGCGCGGGCTACAGCAACAACCACCTTTGGTCAAATTGGCATCAAGGTCTGGATTTATAAAGGCATCGTCATGGATCAACCCGAAGAAAAGGTTGAAACAACCGAGGGTGTTTATATTAGCGAGTAATGATCGTAACGAGTGAGGTAGCAGATTATGTTGATGCCAAAGAGAGTTAAGTACCGCAAGCAGATGCGCGGTCGTATGAAGGGTAATTCCCTTCGCGGCGCAGACGTCAACTTCGGTGATTACGGATTGAAAGCGCTGGATCGCGGATATATGACAGCCCGTCAGATCGAATCCGCCCGCCGCGCGATCGTCCATGAAATGAAACGCCGCGGCAAAGTATGGGTGCGGGTCTTCCCCGACAAACCCTATACCAAGCGAGCAGCAGAAACCCGCATGGGTAAAGGTAAAGGTGCCGTGGACCATTGGGTGGCTGTTGTTCGCCCTGGTCGGATCCTTTTCGAAATCGGTGGAACCGACGATGCCGTTGCCCGGGCTGCTCTGAACAGAGCGCGATACAAGCTGGGTTTCAAAACAAAGATCGTATCAAGAGATGGATTAGGAGAAGGTTCATGAACGCCAAAGAAGTAAGAGGACTTTCTACAGAAGAAATTAAAACCAAACTCATGAATACCCGCCAGGAACTGATGAACCTGCGCTTCCAGATGGTGACTGGCCAGTTAACTGATACCAGCCGCTTTAAAGTAGCCCGCCGGGACATCGCTCGCCTTGAGACTATTCTCAACGAACGTGTGCGTAATGAGAAAGAAGGTAAATAATGAATAAGCGACGTCGTTTAACCGGTACCATCAGGTCGAACAAAATGGATAAAACTGTGATCGTCGATGTTGTCCGCACGGTCCAGCACCCCTTGTATCATAAGGTTGTGCGCAGCGTGAAGTCTTATAAGGCTCATGATGAGATTGGCTGCAACGTTGGTGACAGAGTGGTAATCGTGGAATCAAAACCGATTTCCAAGACGGTCAACTGGGTTGTCGAAAAAATTGTCATGGTCGAAATTCGACAGGAAAGCATTGAAGCCGTTGAAGAAGCTATTTTGAAGGCTGAAGAGCTCCAGGCTGAAGAAGAAGCTGCGGCACTCGAAGAAGCAGAAGAAATCCTGGCTGAAGAAGAAGCTGCGGCACTCGAAGAAGCAGAAGAAATCCTGGCTGAAGAAGTCGTCGAAATGCTGTCAGAAGAGCTGGAAGAAGTCGAAGAACTCGAAGAAATGCTTGAAGAAGCAGCCGAAATCGTTGAAGAAGTTGAAGAAGACGAAGCAGGTGAGGCATGATTCAAAAGGAAACTCGTCTGGTTGTCGCGGATAACACCGGGGCAAGAGAACTGCTCGTTATCCAGGTCGTTGGTGGAACCCGCCGACGTTACGCATCTGTGGGCGACATTGTTACCGCCACGGTCAAGAGCGCCACGCCGCAATCGTCTGTGAAGAAGAGCGAGGTTATCAAAGCCGTTGTCGTTCGGGTTGCGAAAGCGTATCGACGCCCTGATGGCTCGACCATCTGCTTTGATGACAACGCCGCTGTAATCCTGGACAATGATGGCGTAAACCCTCGGGGAACCCGCATCTTTGGTCCCGTCGCGCGTGAACTGCGTGAAAAAGGCTATATGAAAATTGTTTCATTGGCTCCGGAAGTACTGTAGTCAATGGTAGGAGTGTCTAAATGAAGATGAAAATCCGGAAAGGTGACCGTGTTCGCGTGTTGCGCGGCGACGAAGTCGACAAGAATAAAATCGGCGAAGTTATCCGCGTGATTCCCAAAGAGAACCGAGTGGTTGTCCAGGGCGTAAACATGACCAAGAAGCATCAGAAGCAGACCCAGTCGGGCGGCAGGACGATTCCATCGGGTATTCGTGAATTCGAAGCCCCGATCGATATCTCCAACGTTGTCCTGGTGGATCGCGCTTCAGAAAAAGAAGCAAAGAAATCGCGCCGTTCAAGCAAGGCAAAAGCTGCTGAGGATGAAAAAGTTGAAAAGAAGACTCCTCGTCGCAAGAGCGCTGCAGCTCCCAAGACTGAAAAAGCGGATGACAGCAAAAAATCGGATGCTGAGGGCAAGTAAGGCGCAGGTGAATTGATATGAACAGACTACAAGAACAATACAATAATGAAATTGCTCCGGCACTCTTCAAAGAGCTTGGGCTGAGCAATGTTATGCAGATTCCTCGCATCACCAAAGTTGTTGTGAACATCGGTGTCGGCGAAGCCCTGGATAACCCCAAAGCCCTCGACGCTGCAGTAAACGATCTGACCATCATCACCGGTCAGAAGCCTGTTGTCATCGCTGCCAAGAAAGCCATCTCAAACTTCAAACTGCGCGAAGGTCGCCAGATCGGCGTAAAAGTAACCTTGCGCGGTGAAAAGATGTGGGCTTTTCTGGATCGCCTGATCAATATCGCTTTACCCCGTGTGCGTGACTTCCGCGGTATCTCGCCAGACTCATTTGATGGTCGGGGAAACTATACTCTCGGTCTGACCGAACAGCTGATCTTCACTGAGATTCAGTATGACAAGATCGATAAGATCCGAGGCATGGAAGTCAGTATCGTAACCACTGCTAAGACTGACGATCAAGCACGCGAACTGCTGCGCAAGTTCAGCATGCCCTTCAGGAAGGATAACTAATGGCAAAAAAGTGTATGCAATATCGTGAAATGCGCCGGAAATATCCAGGTCGCGTTGTCAATCGCTGTCGCCTCTGCGGGAGACCGCGTGGCTATATGCGCAAGTTTGGCCTTTGCCGAATTTGCTTCCGCGAACAAGCACTCGAGGGGAAAATCCCTGGAGTGACCAAATCATCCTGGTAATTTGACCTGGAGGTATAAGAATGACTATTACAGATCCAATTGCCGATATGTTAACCAGAATTCGCAACGCTGCCGCTGCTGGCAAAGCTGTGGTTGCTATTCCGAATTCCAAACTCAAGAGTGAGTTAGCTCGCATCCTGGTCGAAGAAGGCTATATTGAGAGCTATGAAGTTGTCAATGGTAAGAGCGAGACAAGCAAAATGCTGATGCTCAAGCTCAAATACATTGGCGAGAGACGTCACCGCCGCTCGTTGATCACAGGGATCCAGCGCGTCAGCCGACCTGGCTGTCGTGTGTATACCTCGAAAAAGGAAATTCCCTGGGTGCTTTCGGGCATCGGTATCGCGATTTTATCAACCCCAAAGGGTATCATGACTGGTCACCGCGCTCGTAAAATCGGCGTTGGCGGCGAGATCCTCTGCAAGGTCTGGTAGGAGGAATTATGTCGCGTATAGGTAAACTGCCAATCACCCTGCCAAAGGGTGTGGAAATTAAAATTGATGGGAACAAGGTGCATGTAAAAGGACCCAAAGGCGAATTGGAAGACACCTTCTCCCCTCACATTGGTATCACGATGGATAACGGCACAATTACTGTGACACGCCCCAATGACCAACCTCAAATTCGAGCGCTTCACGGTACCACCCGCGCGCTGTTGAATAACATGATTGTTGGCTGCAGCACTGGTTTCGAGAAAGTGCTTGAATACAAGGGCGTTGGTTACAGGGCTGAAGTTAGTGGAAAAGACCTGGTCTTAAACCTCGGCTATTCCCATCCGATTAATGTGCCTGCGCCCGATGGCATAACTTTTGAAGTTGACGCCAAAGCTCGCATCATCAAAGTTTCTGGTCGAAACCGCCACCAGGTTGGTTTGACCGCTTCTGAGATCCGGAAATTGCGACCGCCAGAGCGTTATCACGGTACTGGTATCCGTTACCAGGGCGAAGAAGTAAAGCTCAAGGCTGGTAAAGCAGGAAAGACCGGTAAATAGAGGTAGACTATGGCTAAGAAAACAAGAAATCAAGCTAGATTACACCGTCACGCTCGTGTTCGCAAGAAGATTTACGGCACCCCGGAGACCCCACGCATGAATGTGTTCCGCAGCATTCACGATATCTATGTTCAGATTATCGATGATCACAGCGGGCATACACTCGTGTCAGCTTCGAGTGTTGACAGCGCTTTGCGCAGCGAGCTTTCCGGAAAAACCAGGATGGAACAAGCCCAGTTGGTGGGTGAAGAAGTTGCCAAACGTGCTAAAGATAAAGGCATCGACGCGGTTGTGTTTGATCGCGGCGGCTACATCTATACCGGTCGGGTGAAATCGCTGGCCGAAGGCGCCCGTAAGGGTGGGCTGAAGTTCTAGAAGAGGACAATATGGAAGATTATCAAGGATTAGAACCACAATTTGACGAACGCGTTATTGATATCGCACGCGTTGCGAAAGTTGTCAAAGGCGGTCGCCGGTTCTCTTTTAGAGTAACCATTGTTGTTGGCGATAATAACGGCACTGTTGGTTTGGGCACTGGGAAAGCTGGTGCTGTGCCGGACGCGATGCGTAAAGCTACAGAACGCGCTTATAAAAATATGCACAAAGTCAGCCTGATGGGCACCACAATCGCCCACGAGGTGATCGGCGTCCAAAGCGGTGCGAGAGTGCTGCTGAAACCTGCTTCGCCCGGTACTGGCGTTATTGCTGCCGGTGGTGTGCGCGCTGTTTGTGAAGCTGCAGGGATTAAAGACATTCTGACCAAATCGTTGGGCAGCGCAAATATGCTCAACATCGTCCAGGCAACCTTCGACGCGCTTTCCCAGTTGAAATCGCCCGAGATTGTAGCCGCTGAGCGTGGTAAGGACATAGAAGATGTGACCCCATATTGGGAACGGAGGAAGAATGGCTAAGAAACAAAAAGGCAAAACCCTCCGCGTTAAACAGGTCAAAAGCGGTATTGGTTATACCGTGCGGACCAAGAATACGCTCAAAGCCCTGGGCTTTCGTAACGTTGGCGATGTTGTTGAACACCAGGAAAACGATGCCCTGTTAGGTATGCTGGACAAGGTCTCCCACCTGGTTGAGATCGAGACAGTGGATGAGGAGAAATAAGCATGCAGTTACACGATCTTAAACCCAACGAGGGCAGCAAGAAGCGCCGCAAACGCGTTGGTCGTGGCATGAGCAGTGGTCATGGCAAAACATCTGGTCGCGGTACCAAGGGTCAAAATGCCCGTACCAGCGGTGGCGTTCGCCTGTATCACCAGGGCGGCAATCTGCCGTTCTATCGCAAACTGCCTTTCCTGCGCGGTGTCGGCTTCACCCCGATCAATCGTGTTCGTTACGCGGAAGTCAACCTGGACTCTTTGCAGGGTTTCAAGGCTGACAGCGAAGTGAACCCCGAAACTTTGCGAGAGGCTGGTCTTTTGAAAAAAGGAAAAGAACTGCCTATCAAGATCATGGGTCGCGGCGAAGTGAAAGTTGCCCTGAAAATTAAGGCTCATAGAGTGACCGAAGGTGCCCGCCAGAAAATTGAAGCAGCTGGTGGAAGCATCGAAACCATCGATCTTTCGTAGCTAAAGGAGTTGACTGAATGAAACGATCATCCTGGCGCTTTTTATGGAAATCTGAAGATATCCGCAATAAACTGCTGATATCATTACTCTTGCTGGCTGTTTACAGGCTGGCAGCAAATATTCCTGTGCCCGGAATTGACCGCGCAGCAGTGGCTGGGCTTTCCCAGATGACTGGCGCCGGCAGAAACCTGGTCAACTTGCTTGATCTGCTCTCTGGTGGGGCGGTTTCGCAGTTTTCAATTCTGGCTATGGGCGTTTACCCATACATTACCGCGCAGATTATCCTGCAGCTGCTCACCCCGGTGATTCCAGCACTTGAGCGGAAGATGCAAGATGATCCGCGCGAAGGTCGTATCTGGATGGAAAAATGGACTGTGATTCTGACCATTCCGATGGCTCTCCTTTCGGCGTTTGGACAGATCAATATCTTTAATCAAATGCTCGAAGGAAGCTCAATCATTTCCAATTGGGGCTTTAGCGGCGCGAACCTGCTGCCGACAATTACCGCGATCGTCACGATGGTTGCCGGTACGATGTTTGGTATCTGGATTGGACAGCTCATTTCTGAGTTTGGTCTGCGCAACCAGGGTCTCTCATTGATTATCTTCTCGGGTATTGTTTCCCGCTTCCCAGTATCGATTGCCCGCATGGTTGCCGGCAGCGAGCCCTGGTGGGTTTTCGTGGTTGTGTTGGTTGTCTTTGTGTTGACTATTTTAGCTATTGTTTACGTCCAGGGCGGTCGCCGGAACATCCCCGTGTTGTTCCCCGGACGCCGAATTGGCAACCGTATGTCCATGCCCGTCCGCTCTCAGCTTCCGCTGATGGTGAACATGGCTGGCATGATCCCGATCATCTTTGCCCAGAGCTTCCTGACTTTCCCGGCGATTTTGTCGTCGTTCTTCCTGAACTCACAGGTTAATTGGATTAGAAACGTCGCGACCTGGCTGTACGCTGCTTTTGGTGGTGATACCTGGTGGTATCCGCTGATGTTCTTCATCCTGGTGGTGGCATTTGCCTACTTCTATACCGATGTCTTGTTTGCCCAGCAGAATTATGGTGAAAACCTTAAGAAGCAAGGCGCCCAGATTCCTGGTGTGGTGCGGGGCAAACCGACCCAGGATTATCTGACCCGAGTTCAGCGGCGCATTACCCTGCCAGGCGCATTTTTCCTCGGTATCATTGCGATTCTGCCTTTTATTATGGCATTATTCCTGCCCGATAACAGTGCCGGTTTGCAGATGATGCAAGCCTCCGGTCTTTTGATTGTCGTTGGCACCATCCGCGAAACCGTGGAACTGATCGAAACCGAACTGCGAATGCACGGTTATGATGACAGGCTGATCAATTAGGCTACATGAAATGAACGAAAAAGCGACTTACATCGTCATGCTCGGACCTCCGGGAGCCGGAAAGGGCACCCAGGCAAAAATAATTGCCGAGGAGCTTGGTCTTGTGCATGTTTCGACCGGTGATTTGTTTAGAGAGAACCTGTCAAACGAAACCGAGCTGGGAAGACTTGCTGCCAGTTTTATGAACAAAGGCGAGCTCGTTCCCGACGATGTAACCATCGCAATGGTTGAAGAACGCTTGAGCCGACCGGATTGCGAGAAGGGCGCTGTGATGGATGGCTTTCCGCGCACACCTGCCCAGGCAGAAGCGTTTGATGCCCTGCTTGAGAAGATCGGCGGTAAAGTGGACATGGTTCCTTTTATCACTGTGCCCAACCAGGTTTTGGTTGAGCGGCTCAGTGGTCGCTGGGTGAGCAGGTCGGGGCGCGTTTATCATGCGCTCTACAATCCGCCCATCGTAAAATGGGTGGACGATTTTGATGGCACTGACCTTTACCAAAGAGAAGACGACAAACCTGAAACTGTTGTTCATCGCATTGAAGTTTATTACGAGCAGACATCTCCGCTGATCGAGTACTATCAAAATGCCGGCACGCTATTGGAGATTGATGGCACTCAGCCGATCGACAGAGTGACAGAAGAGATTTTGAAGGGTGCGAAGGCATAATGTACGGTTTTGAATCAAGGATTAACATCAAATCGGCTTCCGAAATCGCGATTATGCGCGAAGCAGGGCGCTTGAATCGGCTGACACTCGAGGAAGTTAAGGCGGCTATTGCGCCTGGTGTGACCACTGGTGAGTTAAATGAAGTGGCAGAAAGCTTCCAAAAAAAGCATGGTGTCTATTCCCCGTTCAAAGATTACGATCCGGGCAATGGCGTGCCTTTTCCCGGCAGTATCTGCACCAGCATCAACGAAGTGTTGGTACACGGCATTCCCGGGAATCGCAAATTGAAGGAAGGCGACATCATCTCGGTCGACTGCGGCACGGTTTACCAGGGGTTCGTCGGAGACGCAGCCTTTACTGTTGGGGTGGGAGAAATTTCACCTAAGGCGCAGCATCTGATCGATGTAACTGCCAAAGCACTCGAGATTGCGATCACGCTGATGGTTCCCGGCAATTACAGCGGTGATGTTGGCGCGGCGATCGAAGAATATGTCGAAAGCGAAGGTTATTTTTGCACGCATACCTACACGGGTCATGGCGTAGGCAGAGAAATGCATGAAAGCCCACAACTGACCAACTATGGTAACCCTGGTACGGGCTTTTTGCTTCGTGAGGGCATGACCATCGCGATCGAACCGATGGTACTGGTTGGCACCCGCCAGACCAGGGTGTTGGCTGACCACTGGACCGTGGTTTCAAAGAACGGTGGGCTGACTGCGCACCAGGAAGATACTGTGGCTGTTACCAAGGACGGTCCGCTGGTATTGACGAGTTTATGAAAACCAGACCTTGCTAAGAGTAAGGGAAAGACGTATAATAGTAACTTTGCAGAGAGAAGAAGGAGTTTGACTGATGAAAGTATCAGCTTCAATAAAAAAGCGCTGTAACAAGTGTAAAATCGTTAAACGTGAAGGTCGGCTTTACGTTATTTGCACCAACCCAAGACACAAGCAGCGACAAGGATAGGTAATAGAATATGGCACGTATAGAAGGTGTTGACCTCCCGCGCAACAAGCGCATCCAGATTGGCTTACGCTACATCTACGGTATCGGGCCGAAAATCGCCGATGAGATTTTGGACGCCACTGGCGTAGATCCTGACATTCGTGTGAAGGACCTGCCGGAAGAGGAAGTTTCGAAACTCCGTGAATATATCGGTCAGAATGTAACAACCGAAGGTGACCTGCGCCGCGAAGTTCAGATGAACATCAAGCGCCTGGTTGAAATCGGTTGTTATCGCGGCATGCGCCACCGCAGAAACCTACCTTTGCGCGGACAGAATACCCGCACAAATGCCCGCACCCGTAAGGGACCGAAACGTACCGTTGCCGGTCGTGGTCGCCGCCGCGGAGCAACCAAGAAATAAGATCAATAACTGAGATTCCAATCGCCAGGATGGGGTTCCCTTTCTCCCCAGCGGCAACCTGGTGTGCGAAATTTCAGAGTTTGAAGGATTGAGTGAGGAAGAAATATGGCTAAACAAGCACGAACAGCGCGAAGAACTACAAGTTCCCGCAGAGTTAAGCGCCAACTTTCGACAGGACAGGTGCACGTTTTCGCGTCCTTTAATAACACCATCGTAACGGTCACCGACCTCCAGGGCAATACTGTTTGCTGGGGCAGTTCCGGTACCGCTGGTTTTAAAGGTTCCCGCAAGAGCACACCTTTCGCTGCCCGAATGGCGACAGAACAGACCATCAAAGTAGCCCAGCAAATGGGTTTGCAGGAAGTGGAACTGTTTGTCAAGGGTCCCGGTCCCGGTCGGGAAGCTGCCATTCGCGCCGTTCAGGCAATCGGGTTGAAGGTGATCAGAATTACCGACCTGACCCCCGTGCCCCACAACGGCTGCAGACCTCCTAAGAAACGCCGCGTGTAGTACAAAAGAAAAGGATTTAATAATATGGCAAGATATACAGATTCAGTTTGTCGATTATGTCGTCGAGAGGGTGAAAAGCTTTTCCTGAAGGGATACCGCTGTTACACACCGAAATGCTCTTTTGAGAAGAGACCTTACCCTCCGGGAATGCACGGCAAAATGTTTGCAGCCCGACCTGCTCGTCAGTCTGACTACGGAAAGCAGCTGCGCGCCAAGCAAAAAGCCCGCCGCGTTTATGGCATCTACGAACGCCAGTTCCGTCGATTCTACAGCCAGGCTGTGGCTATGCGCGGACAGACCGGCAGCAACTTGTTGGCCATCCTGGAAACCAGGCTGGCAAACGTCGTTTACCGCCTTGGGTTCGCCTCGAGCCGACCCCAGGCTCGCATCCTGGTAAGCCATGGACATTTTCTGGTCAATGGCCGCCGGGCTGATGTTCCCTCGATTGGGATTGATGTCGATGATGTTATCAGTGTGAAAGAAAGTTCCAAAGGCAACGCATACTTCAAGCACCTGCGCGAAGAGGCAGAAGGACGCACCGTGCCAACCTGGTTGGCTCGCGATCTGAGCAACCTGACTGGTCGCATGCTGCGCGCGCCGGAACGATCTGAGATTGATGGTAACCTTGAAGAGCAACTGATCGTTGAATATTATTCTCGCTAATCAGAAGGCTTAGTGCAGTCCTTAATATTCGTTAGACTGATAAGAGGTAAACCGTGGCAAAGAAAATGGAATTGGTAGAACCAAAAATTGAGCGTTCAGAAGAGCTCAGGGACTATGGTAAGTTCACCATTGGCCCGCTGGAACGCGGCTTTGGCGTCACCCTTGGGAACGCCTTGCGCCGTGTGCTGCTGTCGTCTTTGGAAGGCGCAGCCGTCACAACGCTCCATGTCGCAGATGTGATGCACGAATTCAGCACCATTCCTGGTGTCCGTGAGGATGTTATTCAGGTGATGTTGAACATCAAGGAACTGCGCTTTAAGCTTCATAACGTAGATACAGCGAACATTCATCTTGAGGTCAGAGGTCAGGGCACCATCACTGGCGCTGATATTGAGTGCCCGCCAGAAGTTGAAATTATCAACCCGGAAAGTTATCTTTTCAGTATCAGTGAAAATGACGCCCATGTTGAAATGGAAATGACCGTGAAAAAAGGCCGCGGATTTGTTCCCGCCAGTGACCGGTCTGATCACCTTGCGATTGGCGTTTTGCCGGTGGATGCGATTTTCTCACCAGTGCGGCGGGTAAATTGGGAAGTCACCAGCGCTCGTGTTGGTCACAGCACCGACTACGACCGCCTTACGCTTGAAATCTGGACGGACGGCACAATTTCCCCTGAGAAAGCCCTGATCGGCTCATCGGAGATCTTAAGGAACCAACTTGATCTCATCAGCGGAACCGACGAAGAACGACTGACCAAGCCAGTTGAAGAAGTTCAACCTGAACAACCCGCGCTTAACCGGGATGTCATTGAAACCCCGATTGAAGCGCTTGAACTTGGCGTTCGTGTTTTCAACTCGCTGAAACGTACCGGAATCACCACGATCGGTGATGTGCTTGAACTTTTTGACAAAGGCGAAAGCGCGATGCTCTCTATTCGCAATTTCGGAGACAAAAGCCTGGCTGAACTCAAGGACAGAATGATCGCAAAAGAATATTGGAAAGAAGATGAACTGGAGAACGAGTAATGCGTCACCAAATTAAAGGGAAACGTCTCAATCGCACCTATGGTCACCGCACCGCAATGCGTAAGACGATGATAATGCAGCTTTTTGAATACGAAAGAATTCAGACAACCCTGGCGAAAGCGAAAGCAATCCAGCCAGATGCTGAAAAATTGATCACCCTGGCAAAGAATGTCCAGAAGGCAGATGATATCGAGAAAGTTAATGCCCGACGCCAGGCTGCCGGCTATCTTGGCAATGCCAGTGGTGAAATTGTTAAGAAATTATTTGATGATATCGCACCGCGTTTCACCTCCCGCAAGGGTGGTTATACCCGCCTGCTAAAACTTGGTCCCCGTCAAGGCGACAATGCCGAGATGGTGGTTTTAGAGCTGGTATCAGAGTAATCGCGGTGAAATTAATTGCCTTTCGGGTGAGATGAAAGGCATGGCACATTACAAACTTATCCTTGCTTACGAAGGCACGCAATACAGCGGCTTTCAGCGGCAGTTGGAAAAAACGAGCGTGCAGGGAGTCTTTGAAGATGCCCTGAGAACACTGGGCTGGCAGGGCAGGAGTATCCTGACTGCTGGTCGCACTGACACTGGCGTACACGCCAGCGGTCAGGTTGTCAGTTTCGAGTTAGACTGGAAACACGGTGACCAGAAATTGCTCAGCGCCCTGAATTACCATCTGCCGGCTGATATCCAGGTTCAGAGACTGGAGCAGACAACGGCACAATTCCACCCCCGTTATGACGCCCTTGCCCGCAATTATTTATACCGCATATATTGGCAGCCTGCACGTGACCCACTGCGAGATCGTTTTGCTTGGCGGCTTGACCTCCAACCGGACATCAATCTGATGAACCAGGCAGCAGCTGATCTGCTTGGTGAGCACGATTTTATCGCTTTTGGTCGCCCGCTCTCAGAAACCGGCACCAGCTTTCGGCGGATCGAGCAGGCGGAATGGCAACAGCCAGGAGCTAGCGTGATGGAATTTTCCATCACCGGCAATGCGTTTTTGTACCATATGGTCAGGCGTATCGTTTACGTGCTCGTGAAGGTTGGAATCAAGGAAGCGCCGGTCGGAATTATCCGGCAGGGGCTGGAAACCGGCAGCACGGAAATCGTAGCGCTGGCACCTGCCAGGGGCTTGACCATGATGAGCGTTCGTTATGCTGAGGATTAAGAAAATTAAGTTTGCCCGGGCATTTTGCTTAGGGTTTGAATAAACGGAGAAGTTAAAGTGGAAAAAACATACGTTCCGAAAGGAAAACTGACCGGCGAGTGGTACTTGGTGGATGCCACCGGTAAAACCCTTGGCCGCCTCGCGACAAAACTTGCGGAGATTTTGGTCGGCAAACATCGCCCAGACTTCACCCCAGGTGTGGTTCTGGAAGATCATGTGGTCGTGATTAACGCGGAGAAAATTGTGGCGAACCCGACCCGTGTTAAAGAGAAAAAATATTATCGTCACTCCGGGCATCCCGGTGGATTGCACGAGGTGGATTACACCAGGCAGCTTGAGAAAAATCCTGACCGCATCATTCGTTTTGCTGTTCAGGGCATGCTGCCCAAAAACCGCCTGACTGCGCGCTATTTGGATAACCTGAAAGTTTATGCTGGTCCCGAACACCCTCATCAGGCACAGAGCCCGCAACCACTTGATCTGGAGTAAAAAAGAGGAATTATGGCACAATATTCTGAAGCAACTGGTCGTCGAAAAGAAAGCACCGCCCGCGTTCGCATTTATGAAGGCACCGGCGTTTTCACTGTGAATGACAAAGAACTGGTCGAATACTTCCCCCGCACTGGCGACGCCCCGGCTATTTTGGGCGCGCTGGAAGCCAGCGGTCGCCCGGCGACATCGTTTGATGTAACCGTAAAAGTCGCAGGCGGAGGCATCAGCGGTCAGCGAGATGCTGTCAAACTTGGTTTGGCGCGTGCGCTGGTGGTGATGGATGATGGCTTGCGCCCGGTCATGCGCGAACATGGTTTGCTCACTCGCGATGCCCGCGTGAAGGAACGCAAGAAGCCCGGTCTCAAACGTGCTCGCAAGGCACCGACCTATACCAAGCGTTAAGATTTTCGAGTTATCGGGGAGACCGACCCTGTGGATCCCCAGGCTCAAATTGCTGAATTACAATTACGAGGCTGCCCTGTTTCAAGGGGCAGCCTTTGCTATGTAAGGAACGCGCAGCGGGGTTTCCGTGTTTTGATGCAGCAAAGTCTATGGGGGCGGCGCTATCACCTCCACTCAAGGTTTGGAAAAAGAAGGTTTCATGGAAAATAAAGTAATCGTAATCGTAGGGCTGGGACCGGCTGGTGCCAATAACCTGACCAGGGAAGCATGGGACTGGCTTACCCAGATTGATGAACTTTGGGCGCGTACCCGCTACCACCCGGTATTTTCAGATCTTCCAGAAAACCTGGTGGTAAACAGCTTCGACGGCGAAGATGAGTACTTATCCAGCGATTATGGTAAGGATATTGCCGAAAAAATTATCCAAATCGCTCAGCAACAAGGCGGCATCACTTACGCGGTGCCCGGGAGCCCGTTTATCGCTGAAGAAACCGTGCGGGAAATCCTCGCCAGAGTCGCAGACAGCGATATTGCGGTGCGTGTTATCGATGGAATGAGCTTCCTGGAACCGGTTTGTTCCGCGCTGGGTATTGACCCGCACCCAAAGCTGGTTTTAACTGACTCACTTTACCTGGCTTCAATAGAGATCCCTTTCTTCCCTGCCTCCAGCCCCGCGCTGATCTCAAATCTGCGACCAGGCATGGAAGCCAGCGACCTGAAACTTACCTTAATGAACGCTTATCCCGATGAATATCCGGTAAAACTGATTCATAATGCCGGTCTGCCGGATGAACTCGTCGAAGAAATTCCGCTTTATGAAATTGATCAAAGCCTTCACACCGGTCTGATGACCACGCTGTACCTGCCAGCCAGAGAAAATGGCAGAGCGTTCGAAGATTTTCAACAAATCATCGCGCGACTGCGGGCGCCTGATGGCTGCCCCTGGGATCGCGAGCAAACCCACATGAGTTTGCGACCCTATCTTTTGCAGGAGAGCTATGAGGTGTTGGAAGCGCTCGATGAAGAAAACGCTGACCACCTGGTGGAAGAATTGGGCGACCTGCTTTTGCAGATTGTTTTGCATGCCCAAATCGCCACCGAAAACCAGGATTTCAACATGACCGATGTGATCGCTGATGTCAGTGAAAAGATCGTTCGCCGGCATCCGCATGTTTTTGGTGGGCAGGATGTCGAATCAGTTGATGGCGTTCTGCATAATTGGGAGCAGATAAAGGCAGAGGAGCGCAAAAGCAAAGGCGAGGAACGCAAGAGCATGCTGGATGGTATCCCGACCGCCCTGCCGGCACTGACCCAGGCAGACCAGATTCAGCAACGAGCCCAGCGCGTGGGATTTGACTGGAAGACGATTGACCCAGTCATTGCGAAGATTCACGAAGAGCTACAGGAGCTTAAAGAAGCTGATACGCCGGAGAGAAAGCAATCGGAAGCCGGGGATGTCTTGTTTGCGGTGGTAAACCTGCTGCGTTGGCTGGAGATTGATCCAGAGATGGCACTGCGGGAGACCAACGTCCGCTTCCGCGAGCGCTTTGGTTATATTGAATCCGCGGCTGCCAGGCAAGGGAAACAGGTTGAAGATTTGAGTTTTGAAGAAATGGACGCTCTCTGGGAAGAAGCGAAAACCAAAAACCGTAGGTTGTAATGTGGAGAATGGGCTTGACCCATTCCGTTATAAGCGGAACGGAACAAGTGCTGCTTGCTTGGATCTCAGCAGCGTGACCGCGCTCTCTGCTGAGGATAAAATGATAGAATACACCTCACCGGAACAATTATGGATGAGTTAGACACGAAACCAACCCCTCCAAAAACAGACACCCGAACGGCAAGGCAGCAAATTGCCAGGGCGGCTACCGTGGTCATGTTGGCGTATATCGTCAGCACGCTGGTCGGCATTCTGCGCGGCATGGTTATTTCCAGTGCTTTTGGCACCAGCATAGAGCTGGATGCCTATAACGCCGCAAATCGTGTGACCGAACTGCTCTTCAACCTGACGGCTGGCGGCGCGCTCGGTTCTGCCTTCATTCCCATGTTTACCGGCATGCTTACGCGAAAAAGAACGCAAGATGCCTGGAAGCTGGCTTCGGGGGTGATCAACGCTCTGCTGGTTATCTTGGTGGGCGTCACCGCCTTGATGTGGATTGTCGCGCCAGTGATCGTTGATAAGGTGCTTTACGCGCTGGTTGAAAACGCCAACCTTGAGATGCTCGGGCTAACGGTCAGGCTGCTGCGAACGATGCTGCCGACTGTGATCATTTTTGGCGTCAGCGGGCTGGTGATGGGCACGTTGAACGCGCATCAGGTCTTCTTATGGCCCGCATTGGCGCCAGCGATGTACTCTTTGGGGCAAATTGCTGGGGTGCTGTTGCTGCCGCAATCGATGGGCGTGCAGCGGTTGGCAGTTGGCGCGGTAATTGGTGCCCTGGGTCACCTGCTCTTGCAAGTGCCCAGCCTGTTCCGATTGCCCAACCGATTTTACGAAAAAGCAGCAGGTTTCAAAGACGCGGCAGTCAGGCAGGTTTTGAAGTTGATGGTGCCGCGCATCATCGGGGCGGGCGTGGTGCAGCTCAACTTTGTTGCCAATACGATCATCGGGCTTTCGTTGGGCGCCGGGTCAGCCAGTGCGCTTACCTGGGCGTTTACGATCATGCTCATGCCCCAAGCTGCCATCGCGCAATCGGCAGGTACGGCTTCACTGCCCACGCTTTCAGCGCAGGTGGAATTGGGGCAATCTGAGCAATTTAAGCAGACCCTTGCTGGCATTATACGGGTGATGCTGCTATTGGCATTGCCTGCGACCGTTGGTCTGATCCTGCTGCGCGTACCGATCATTCGGGTTTTGTACGAGCGCGGTAGTTTCGATAGCTCCTCTACCCAGATGGTTGCCTGGGCGCTGCTCTGGTATGCAGTCGGGCTCACCGGGCACAGCCTGGTGGAAGTCTTGAGCCGCGCGTTTTATGCCATGCATGACACCAAAACGCCCGTTATTGTAGGCGTGTTGGCGATGACCGGCAACATCCTGCTCTCGCTTCTTTTTGCCTGGGGGTTTGGCGAGATCGGTTGGCTGCCGCTGGGTGGCTTGGCTTTGGCGAACAGCCTGGCGACGGCAGTTGAGTGCCTTGTCTTGCTGGAGATTTTGAGAAAGCGGCTGAAAGGTCTGGAGGGCAGGCAGATTTTGAATACCAGCCTGCAGGCGCTGCTCGGCAGCGTTGTTATGGGATTAGCATTATTCGGATGGATAACGCTTTTTGGTGACCGCAATAAGTACATCGTGCTTGTAGGTGGGGTGTTTATTGGGCTGCTGGCTTATGTCGCAATGATGTTGCTGCTGAAAGTGCCCGAATTGCAAACGATTATTCTGCGGATAAGAAGCAAACTTGCTCGCAGGGGTTGAAGATTTTGCCAGTAGGTTAACCCGTTGGTTGGAAATAATATGTTGTTAAATTCGATCGGTATTTTACCCTTGACATTATTACAAATGTAGTTATATAATGGCATTATTACGGTTGTAATAACAAGGAGGTCGAGTTGAAAAAGTTGTCCGATAGCGAACTTGAAATTATGGTCAGGCTCTGGGAAGCTGAGAGACCATTGAGCTTTGAAGAGGTCTATCAAGCGGTGGCTCAGCACCAGTGGAAAGAAGCGACCGTGCGCACATTTATTAATCGCATCATTGCCAAGGGCTACATTAAAAGCGAACCCAAAGGGCGCAACAAACTCTACTCTCCCAATGTTAATCGTGATTACATTGACCGGCAATCCCAAAATATCATCAACAGACTTTACGATGACTCGGTACAGAATTTTATCGCCGGTTTATACCAAAACAATGCCCTCAGCAAACAAGACCTGCAGGATTTGAAAGACTACCTGGAGGAACTTCTCGAGGAGGAATAATATGGAAAGCATCATTCGATCCAGCCTGGCGTTATCGGTTCTTGCAATTGCAGTGCTGGCTTTCAGGCGTTTTCGTGGTGTCCGGTACTCAAAGCGGTTAATGCGAGCCTTGTGGGTTGTGGTTATCCTGCGCATGTTGATTCCGTTCAGCTTAACAAGCAGCCTGGCGGTGATTCACCTGCCACAAAATTTTGTCACAGAACACTTTTTTATAGGGCAAACAGAAAGTATTTCACCCTCAACTAATGCGCCTGAACCGCCAATAAATATTGGAGAAGCTCCAGTTGTTGAAAGCGATGGAACGGGTGTGGAAAATTCGGTAGAGGCACTCTCGCCTCAAGCAATTTCTCCATTCAGCAATGAAACAAAGACGGCAAGCCCAGGTTTGACCTCGTGGTCGCTTGACCAGATTTTGCTTATTATTTGGGCAGTGGGTGGGGTTGTGTCTTTGATAATCTTGGGGCTATCCTATCGGAAGTTTAGACGCGATCTCAAGAACAAGCTGCAAACACCTAATCCGGCTGCTTTGGAAGCGATCCAGTCATTTCTTGGTTCACAGGTACAGGTCTTTGTTATCAGTTCGGATGAAAGCCCGATGGTTGTTGGGGTTCTTCGACCGATCCTGATTTTACCCGAACGCCTTGTTACTGGCATTGATAGCAGCGGGGTGCTTTCAACACAACTGCTATCAGCCCTGCGTCATGAAAATGCCCATATTCGAAGCAAAGACCTTTTGTTGAAATCGCTCTACCTGGTAGGACGGGCTGTGCAGTGGTTTAACCCGCTCGCATACCTGATCCAGCAGCCACTCAATGAAGATATCGAAATGGCAGCAGATGAGGCGGCAACCAAAGGCATGGAAAGAGGTGAGCGAGGGGCATATTGTCAATCAATCCTGGAAGTTGCAGAGAAGCTGCCTGTGACTGCCAACAACTATTCAACACATTTTACAGGAGATCTGAAATCGATGAAAAAACGGATTGAATCCCTATTTAATGCTGAAAATAACAAGCGCGGTTTGGCGGTTCTACTCACTTTTCTGATTGCTGCCGCACTCACTTTCGGGTTGGTATCATGTGTGCTGGAACCTTTTGAACCGGTTGAAAATGATTCGCCGCCAGAGGCTGGGTTGACAACCGTTGGGAACCTGTTGACCACAGCAGATACCTGCAAGGATTTTTATCTCACCGTTGGAACTGAATTTGAAATCGAATATGACCAGGAAAACTTTCCTGCTTACGGAGAGAACCCAGCCAGCCCACTCGACACTACTGGCGCGATCCATCAGCTCGGTACGACTGTCAATCAGGCTGCCGACACCTACCGTTATCAATTCAAAGCTGTCAGTCCTGGCACTTTGACAATGACCTCCCCCGGAATCCACCATCCCGAAAATGAAGATGATCTGCCCTCTAAAGGCGCGCTCTTCTCTTTTATTGTTCTTGATGATAAAGAAGCAGAAGAATTGGGCGTGGAGCCGGGTCAATTGGTTCGCCCAGCCGCACTTCCCGGGCTTGAGAACGATTATTCACTGCTTGAACCTGAACATTTGATCAGGGAGTACTATCGCTTGCTGAATGAAGGTCGCCCTGACCAGGCGTACCAACTGCGTCTTTCCGAATTTCAGTGTCAGCAGTCCCCCACTCTTTTTACAAGGATATTTGCAGAGGATCATTCGCATACAGAAGTGCTAAGCGCACAGGCAAAGACAGACTGGGATAAAGAACACTCGCTGAAGAGCAGAGATGATCTCGGCGACCTGCCAGGAGTTTGCGAAGGTCTGATTGTTGAAAAACGTGTTACTGGAGCTGCAGGCGAAGAGCAATATCCGGAAGAGGTTGTTTTTGTCACAGAAGACGGCGTGTGGAAGATTGCCAGCATTGCTGATCCGACCTGCTGCAGCTGTAATGCTTATCATGAAAAACAACCAGACACTCCACCCGAGTCATTATCCGCTGTGCGGTATGGAGAACTTGTTCTCTACCAATATAGCCTTGAGCCACTGCCAGATACTGACGGCGCGCTTGAGCCATTGACCTGGAAAGGTGAGCCAATCAATGCGGCGCTGGCGGGCAAACCACTCAAGTATTTGAAAGAAAAAATCGTTATTGGAGAGCATACCTACTTTGCCCACTGCAACCCCGAAAAGTCAGATTGCATAGCCCAAGTGGAAAAGGACGGAGAGGTCATCTTTGAAATAATATCTCAAAACCCGCAAGCTATTCCAGGTGTGTTGGGAACCATACGGAGTTTTTGGAAACTGGATGATTCCTGGGTGCTGGAAGTTGCCCGGGAATGGAGCGAAAACCCAGATGCCGACCCCATGACAGCCTTACCGGCGGGGGAGATATATCTGGATGGCGAGCTGATCAATCAGCGATATGACTATGAAACCGCTTTTGAATTCCAGGTTATGAATGGAAAGCCATTCTTTTTCTTCAAACGAAATGGTGAACTGGGTATTTCGTATGACTGGCAGGAATACACGCTGCCATTCGATTCAGTGCATCACTATCGCTGCTGTTCAGCAGGCATTAACAGCCCGCGGCACTTTGAAAACCTGGTAAATTTTGTGGCGTTGCAGGATGATGAGCTGCAATATTACGAGTTGGTGTTACAAAGATAAGGTTGGATTAACGAAGAAGGATTATCAACCTGCAGTTCAAAAGTTGAAAATCGCGAAGCCGGTTACACCAAGGTCGTCGTAGGGTTGGAAGCCGTGGGTCTGATACCAAGCGTGCAGACGGATATTTTCATCTCCGGCATCGGTCATGAGCACGATTTGGCGGATTTCAGGCAGGTTGTTGAGCAGGCGTGACATCAGTTCATCACCGATGCCTTTGCCCTGATAGGCGGGTTTGACCAAAATATCCTGGATATAGGCGATAGTTTCGCTGTCAGTGAGTGTACGGATCAGCCCAACCAGTTCTTCGCCGTGCCAGGCACTGATTACCAGGCTGCTTTTTGAGATTGCGCGCAGTAATTTGGGCAGGTCGTTGGTGTAGGCGCTCCAGCCAACACTGGCATAAAGGTCGAGCGCCTGTTGAGAAGTGAAATCTTTTTGAGTGCTATAGGCAATGTTCATCAGTATGACCTCGGTTGGCAGTGATGACTAAGGCAGGCGTGCCACGGTCTTCCTGTGCCAGCTAAACGTAAGCGAATTTGCCGCGTTAAACCATTAGCAGCCAGACAACGATAGCGATCACGATGCCAAGCAGGGCGCCAATGGCGGCTTCGGCGGGGGAATGACCAATGATTTCGAGCAGTTCCATCTTTTGTGGTTCGTCAATTTTATGTTCGGTAACAAAACTGCGAAGGATCTCATTAATTCGTTCGGCATGGAAGCCAGCCTGGCGGCGTACGCCGGTGGCGTCATAGATTACGATTCCAGTTGACGAGAGCGCCAGGATGAATATGGGGCTGTCCCAACCCTGGCTGAGACCTATGGCAGTGCTCACTGCGCTCATCAAAGCAGAATGGGAAGAGGGCATGCCGCCGGCGTTGATCAGCAGCGCCCAATCCCACTTTTTTGTGCGTAAATAACCGACAGGCAGCTTGATCAGCTGCGCCAAAACCCAGCCCAGCAAGGCTGATATGGCAATCGGACTCTTAAAAAAATCGAGCGGGTTTCCCACTAGAACTGAATATCCTCATTTTCGTCCGCGCCGAGCGTTGAGACGCGCAGCTGCGCCTTTTCGAGCAAGCTGGCACATTGATCGGACAGTTTTTTGCCATCTTCATACAGTTTCAGGGCTTCTTCGAGCGCTAATTCGCCATTTTCGAGTTTGGAGATGATCTCCTGCAGGCTTTTAAAAGCGTCTTCATAGCTGGTTGGTTGGGTTTCGGTCATGATTTCTCCTGGTCGGAAGGGTTGAGCCTGGCAGGAATTTCACCGTCAACGAAACGGATCTGCACGGCTTGATCAGCGCTGGAGTGGTCTGCCAGTCTGATCAGCTGACCGCTTTGGGCGTCACTTATGATCGCAAAACCGCGCTGCAGTACTGCCAAAGGGCTGAGCGTCTCGAGGCGGTTGCCAAGATGTCCGAGGTGGGTGTTAAGCCGCTGGAGCTGTTGCCGCATGGCGCGGTTGAGTCGTTCGCGCAGGATGTCCAGGGTCTGGATGGTGTTGTTGACCCGTTGGATGGGGGAGAGTCGGCGCAAGTCCTGGTTTTTAAGCTCCAGCTGGTGGCTGCGCGTAGCTATCTGTTCCTCGATGGCTGAAAGCAGACCGCTGCGCAGGGTTTGGAGTGTGAGCTGGAGGTCATTGAGCATGACAGGAGTAGCCAGTTCGGCGGCTGCGGTAGGGGTGGGCGCTCGCAGGTCGGCGACGAAATCGGCGATGGTGAAGTCGGTTTCATGCCCAACACCCGTGATGACCGGCACGCGTGAAGTGTGGATCAGCCGGGCGAGTTTTTCATCATTGAACGCCCAGAGGTCTTCGATTGAGCCACCGCCCCGCGCCAAAATAATCAGGTCGAGGTCAGCGATTTGGTTGAGCGCTTCCAGTGATTTAGAGAGGCTGGCTGGCGCTTCGCTGCCCTGCACCTGACTTGGGGCGATGGTCACCCTAACCAGGGGCAGCCGTCGATTCAGAGTGTTGAGGATGTCTTGTAAGGCTGCTCCGCTTGCAGAGGTCACAATGCCGATGTGTTTCGGCAGCGCGGGAAAGCTGCGCTTATGCGCAGGGTCAAAAAGACCTTCAGTTTCGAGTTTGTTTTTGAGGTTTAAAAATTCCTGGAAAAGCAGACCCTCCCCAATGGGCTGCATGTTGTCGACATAGAGTTGAACCTGACCGGAATTGGCATAAAAACTCATGTTTCCATGCACTTCAACGCTCTGCCCGTCCCGCGGGGAGAAGTTGAGACGGTAGGCTGAGGTCTTCCACATCACGCACCTCACTTGAGCGTTCGCATCTTTGAGTGTGAAATAGAGGTGCCCTGAGGAATAGCGGGAGAAGTTTGAGATTTCGCCCTTCACCCAAACGTCGCGCAGTATGTCGTCTGTCTCTAAAAGTTCACGCAAGTAACTGCTGAGGGCGGTCACCGTTAAGACTGGCGGGCGAAAGAAGTCAAAACTATCCATAAGATAAAGTATAAGCTATTCTCAGACCCCAAAGCAAAAACCGTAGAGAATTGCAGTCAGTACGACTAACTGTTTCACTTTTAACCAGACCTGGGAAAGTATTAATTTAGAGGCTGTCATTCCGAGCCTTAGTTGCGAGGAATCTGGTCGTTTGGAGGGGTAAGATCCT
>JAAYZW010000209.1 GCA_012514645.1 Chloroflexota bacterium | reverse complement strand
CCAAGCGGACCAGGAGCAGCCTGACCTATGTTCTTGTGGTCATGTTGGTGATGACCATTGGGAGTTTAACTGGTTCGTTGGTATTAAGTTTCGCCATGATTGTTTTGCTCATTTTGGGATTTCTCGCGTTTTGGCAGGTTGATTTCCGATAAGCAGAAAACAGGCTCTCGCGAGAGAGCCTGTTGAATTAATGGTTTAGACCTGATTAGTCTGACCAGTTTTCGAGGATTTTCTTGACATCCATCAGGAAGTTGTCACCGCTTTCACCATCCACTGCGCGATGGTCGAAGACATACGAGAGGTAGACCATTGGGCGGATGGCGATGGAGTCGTTGCCATACTCATCGGTGACCACAACGGCGCGTTTCTGCATGGCACCGGTTCCCAAAATCCCAAGCTGGGGCTGGTTGATGATCGGCATCGCGAAGAGCGAGCCGGCAGTACCATGGTTGGTCAGCGTAAAGGTTCCGCCGCGGACATCATCTGGCTTGAGGCGCTTGTTGCGGGCGCGGTCTGCCAGGTCGTTAATCGCGGCAGCAAGACCCATCAAGGACAAATTCTGAGCCTGCTTGATGACCGGTACGATCAGTCCGCCTTCGCCGAGGGCGACAGCCATGCCAAGGTTGACATCGTTGTAGGTAAAGATGCCCTCGTCGGTCCAGGTGGCGTTGACGACCCTATGCTCAACCAGAGCCTTGGCAAGCGCAGCCACGAAATAGGCTGTCAGCGTGAGGTTGACATTGGCTTCGGCGTATTTGGCTTTGTTGGCTCTGCGGTGGGTTAACACTTTGGTCATGTCAACTTCCATCACGGTGAGCACGCGTGGAGAAGTCAAAACAGAATCGACCATGTGAGCGGCGATTTGTCTGCGCGTAGAAGTATGCGGGATCAGTTGTCCGGGCAAGTCTGTAGGCACAGGAGCTGCTTTTGGTGCCGCGGTTAATTGTGCGGCATCCGCGACCTTCTTGAGCTGAGGCGCACTTGGTGCTTCTTTGGGCGTGCTGGCAAGGTAGGCTTCGACATCCTGCCTGGTGATGCGACCACCTGAGCCAGTGCCAGAAATCTGCTCTGGGTCAAGTTCGTGCTCAGCGAGCATCTTGCGAACGAGCGGCGAGAGGAAAGCAGCTTTCCCCCCGGTTATTTCAGATTTTTCCGTTTCTTCGGAGGCAGGTTTTTTCTTGATGTCTTCCTGAACGGCGGTTGCTTCACCGGCTTGGTCTGAGGACTGAGCCTGCACTGGGGCAGCGACTGCTTCCACCGCAGAAGTGGATGGATCTTCTTCATCGGTTGACTCTCCGGGTTCACCGACAAGCCCCATGCTTTCACCAACCCTAACGGTCTCGCCTGCAGGCACATCGATACGCAGCAGGGTTCCGGCAACCGGGCTGGGAAACTCGGTGATGACTTTGTCGGTCTCGATTTCAAGGATCGATTCCATCTCATCGACCGTGTCGCCCACCGCTTTAATCCAATGAGTGACAGTTAATTCTTCAACGCCTTCACCTGTTCGGGGTGCAATTAATTTCGTTGCCATATTATTCTCCTGACGCGACCATGGGGAAGCGTTTTGGATCGCTTTCGTTCATGATCTCATATACTTTGTCAAAAATCGATTCAGCGTTTGGCTTGCTGTAGTAGTCGCCGTCAGTGCCATAGGCGGGGCGATGGGCAGCAGCTGAAAGGGTCTGCGGGGCAGAATCGAGCCACTGCCAGGTTTCCTGGTCATCGAGAACACGTTCCAACATGTAAGCACTGGCACCGCCGGGAACATCTTCAT
>JAAYZW010000208.1 GCA_012514645.1 Chloroflexota bacterium | reverse complement strand
ATGAAGATGTTCCCGGCGGTGCCAGTGCTTACATGTTGGAACGTGTTCTCGATGACCAGGAAACCTGGCAGTGGCTCGATTCTGCCCCGCAGACCCTTTCAGCTGCTGCCCATCGCCCCGCCTATGGTACTGACGGCGACTACTACAGCAAGCCCAACGCTGAATCGATTTTTGACAAGGTATATGAGATCATGAACGAAAGTGATCCAAAACGCTTCCCCATGGTCGCACCAGGAGAATAATATGGCAACGAAATTAATTGCACCCCGAACAGGTGAAGGTGTTGAAGAACTGACCGTCACTCATTGGATCAAAGCGGAGGGCGACACGGTCGATGAGATGGAATCGATCCTTGAAATCGAAACCGACAAAGTCATCACCGAGTTTCCCAGCCCGGTTGCCGGAACCCTGCTGCGTATCGATGTACCCGCAGGCGAGACCGTCAGGGTCGGTGAAAGCATGGGGCTTGTCGGTGAACCCGGAGAGTCAACCGATGAAGATGATCCAACCACTCCAGCAGTGGAAGCAGTCGCTGCCCCAGTGCAGGCTCAGCCCTCAGACCAAGCCGGTGAAGCAACCGCCGTTCAGGAAGACATCAAGAAAAAACCCGCCTCCGAAGAAACGGAAAAATCTGAAAAATCCGGGGTAAAAGCTGCTTTCCTCTCGCCGCTCGTTCGCAAGATGCTCGCTGAGCACGAACTTGACCCAGAGATGATTCCTGGCACTGGTTCAGGCGGTCGCATCACCAAGCATGATGTTGAAGCCTACCTTGCCAGCACGCCCAAAGAAACACCAAGTGCGGCTCAGCCCAAAGTCGCGGTTGCCGCAAAATTAACCGCGGCACCAAAAGCAGCTCCTGTACCTGCAGACTTGCCCGGACAACTGATCCCGCATACTTCTACGCGCAGGCAAATCGCCGCTCACATGGTCGATTCTGTTTTGACTTCTCCACGTGTGCTCACAGTGATGGAAGTTGACATGACTAAAGTGTTAGCCCACCGCAGAGCCAACAAAGCTAAATACGCCGAAGCCAATGTCAACCTCACACTGACAGCCTATTTCATGGCTGCGCTTGCCAGGGCTCTGGTTGAGCATAGGGTCGTCAACGCCACCTGGACCGACGAGGGCATCTTTACCTACAACGATGTCAACCTTGGCATGGCTGTCGCCCTCGGTGAAGGCGGGCTGATTGTACCGGTCATCAAGCAGGCTCAGAATTTGTCCTTGATGGGTCTTGCTGCCGCGATTAACGACCTGGCAGACCGCGCCCGCAACAAGCGCCTCAAGACAGATGATGTCCGCGGCGGTACCTTTACGCTGACCAACCATGGTACCGCCGGCTCGCTCTTCGCGATGCCGATCATCAACCAGCCCCAGCTCGGGATTTTGGGAACCGGTGCCATGCAGAAACGCGCCGTTGTGGTAACCGATGAGCACGGAAACGACTCCATCGCCATCCGCCCGATGGTTTACCTTTCGTATGTCTTCGACCACCGAGCCGTGGATGGTGAAAGCGGTGACAACTTCCTGATGGATGTCAAGAAAATCCTCGAGAACTGGTCAGACTAATCAGGTCTAAACCATTAATTCAACAGGCTCTCTCGCGAGAGCCTGTTTTCTGTTTACCGGAAATCAACCTGCCAAAAGGCGAGAAATCCCAAAATGAGCAAAACAATCATGGCGAAACTTAATACCAACGAACCAGTTAAACTCCCAATGGTCATCACCAACATGACCACAAGAACATAGGTCAGGCTGCTCCTGGTCCGCTT
>JAAYZW010000207.1 GCA_012514645.1 Chloroflexota bacterium | reverse complement strand
TCAATGCGGGGGATTTCCTCGGTCATTTAATCTCCTTAAATGTTTTTTAGCCCAATGAGTGAGTAGGGCTTGAATGCGAGACTATTGTAACATCAGTCAGGCTAAAAAAAGTGATACTGGAAATGACTACAATGGAGCAGGGGCTGTCTTGTGAGGTTTAACAGCCATTAGTATTTTCTTTTTATTGGTCATGGACTGCCCAGCCACTTCCAAAACGGTCTTGGTCATGGTTTATTGAAAACCTTTGGTGAGCTTGGTCAATTGAGTGTCCAGTTGTTCATAAAACAAGTCGAGTTTTACAGTAATTCTAAGGATGGAATTTTTTTAAATTTAAAATATAGAATGCACGGCTAATCGGACTTCAAAATGGTGGGGTGGGTTCAGAACGTGAGAAAATGTGATTTTTTTAAACAGTGCAACCCACCCCGATGGAATCACGGTTAATCCTTCGGTTTTCATTGTCTGTCCTCAGTTCTTGAGCAGGGGAGGTGTCGTTAAGTCAGCGGTCATTGAGCGCTCACGATTGGGACCTGCCCCTGCGCTTGTATAAATCTCGGTTTGGCACTTTATTAGGGCAAAGGGGTAAAAGCGATTTTCATATTGAGAATAGCTGAAGTCTTAGGCGCGGTTTGATTAACCGGGATTGTCCAGGTAAAGAATAGCCTGATTTCTGAAGCCTGTAATATTTTGGTCATTGCGTTCAACCCGAATGCTGTTATAATTCCTGCCAATGACTGGTCCGGTGTGCGGTCCGTTTTTCGGCTGCTATCAGGGAGACCTGCAAAAAAAATATGTATAGGAGCATACGTCATGGCTTTAACAAAAACTGAAAAAACTGAATTAATTGAACAATATGCGACCAAAAAGGGAGACACTGGGTCACCCGAAGTTCAAATTGCGTTGCTTTCAAAAAGAATTGCCCAATTGACAGATCACCTGCGTGCAAACAAGCACGATGAAAGTTCACGCCGTGGTCTGCTTAAACTTGTCGGTCAGCGTCGTCGTTTGCTGGCATATCTGCGCCAAAAAGACTACGAACGCTTCATGACCATCACCGAGTCACTGGGCATCCGCAGAAGGTAAATTTCAGTAAAACAGTAATCAACCGCCTGACCTCACCTTAACTGGCGAGGTCTTTGCGGATTTTAATCAGCCAGACGGGAATTGAAAAGCGCTGATCGAACACTGGTCAACGGTTTTCAGTCCCTGATCTGGCTACAGGTGAAAGGACAAAATGAAACCTGAAGCAAAGCATTTTTCCACCATGCTTGGAAACAAAGAAGTCAGCTTCGAAACAGGGCGCGTCGCCAGGTTGGCTGGCGGTTCTGTTATCGTCCGCCAGGGCGATACCATGATGTTCGCAGCTGCCACGCTCGGCGAAGCCCGTGATGGCATCGACTTCTTCCCACTGACCGTCTCTTACGAAGAGCGGATGTATGCCGGCGGCAAGATCCCCGGTTCTTTCTTCCGTCGCGAGGGTCGCCCCTCCACTGACGCCACCCTGGTGGCTCGGTTGACAGATCGCCCGCTGCGCCCCCTCTTCCCTGATGGGATGCGCAATGAAGTCCAGGTCATCTTGATGTCGTTCTCGGCTGATGATGAAAACCCCCTTGACATGCTCGCCATCAACGCAGCCTCGGCTGCCCTGATGATCTCCGACATCCCTTTTGATGGTCCTGTCGGCGCGGTGCGCATTGGTTTTGTTGATGGCAACCTGGTTGTCAACCCCACATTTGCTGAAATGGCAGAATCTAGCCTCGATTTGCGAGTGGCAGGAACCAAGGAAGCCATCCTGATGGTTGAAGCCGGTGCCAACGAAGTCACCGAGATCTTGATGGTCGAAGCGCTGCAGCTGGCGCATGAATCTATTCAACCGATTATCGAGACACAGGAACGCATGGCTGCCGAAATCGGCAAACCTAAACGCGAAATCAAGTACGAACAGCTTGACAAAAACCTGGTAGAACTGTCAAACCAGCGAATGGGTTCCCGTATCACCGCACTGCTTGACCAGCCCTATAGTAAAGAAAATCTGTATGGTGGTATGGACGAGCTCAAAGCCGCCTTCCTCGAGGAAATGGCTGCCGGTGAAGAATTAACTAATGAGCGAACCGCTGAACTAAGCCAGGCTTTTGGCGAAGCAGAACGCACCATCATCCGCGAACGCATTCTCAACGAAGGCAAACGCCCCGACAACCGCAAGGTTTTCGAGGTCCGTGAAATCTACTCAGAAACCGACGTTTCTCCCCGTGCTCACGGCTCAGCCCTTTTCACACGAGGCGAGACCCAGGTGTTAACCTTTGCCACGCTTGGCACGCCCAAGGAAGCCCAGGAGCTTGACAACCTGAACAGCCAGGACTCAAAGCGCTATATGCACCACTATAATTTCCCGCCTTTCTCAACCGGCGAAACCCGCCGCGTAGGCGGTCAGAGTCGCCGAGAGATTGGGCATGGTGCCCTGGCGGAACGGGCTTTGGAGCCGGTCATTCCGGATGAGGTCGAATTCCCCTACACTATTCGCCTAGTTTCTGAAGTGATGGCTTCAAATGGCTCTTCTTCGATGGCATCAGTATGTGCTTCCACACTGGCGCTGATGGATACCGGCGTGCCGATCACAAACCCTGTCTCTGGCGTTGCCATGGGGCTGATAAAGGAAGGCGACCGCTATGCCATTCTGACCGATATTCTCGGAACGGAAGACCACCTCGGTGATATGGATTTCAAGGTCGCAGGAACACGCAATGGTATTACTGCCCTGCAAATGGATATGAAAATCTCCGGAATCACCTCTGAGATTATGGCAGAAGCCCTCAAACGGGCACAAGACGCCCGCCTCTACATCCTCTCCAAGATGATGGAGACGATCAATGAGCCTCGCCCGAGCTTGAAGGCGCACGTACCTCGGATCGAATCGATCAAGGTGCCGATTGACAAAATTGGCGCGATTATTGGACCCGGTGGAAAGAACATTCGCGCCCTGCAAGAAGAAACCAACACGAAGATTGACATCGATGATGATGGAAACGTATTCATCGCGTCAACCAGTGGTGTCGGTTTTGAGGAAGCCCGTGACCGCATTCTCGCCCTGACAGAAACAGCTGAAATCGGCAAAATTTATACTGGTAAGTGTGTGCGCGTAGCCGATTTTGGTGCCTTTATCGAAATCCTGCCCGGCATCGACGGACTGGTGCATGTTTCGCAACTTGCCTCTGAACGGGTTGAAAAAGTTGAAGATGTTGTTAACGTTGGTGACGAACTGACTGTGATGGTGATCGATATCTC
Organism: Chloroflexota bacterium; assembly: GCA_012514645.1. GTDB lineage: Bacteria > Chloroflexota > Anaerolineae > Anaerolineales > Anaerolineaceae > Mesolinea. Next base: position 11,522 of record JAAYZW010000207.1, on the reverse strand, counting down.
TTCTGAAGGCAAAATCCGCCTTTCCCGAAAGGCATTACTTGAAGGCTGGTCAGCAGAAGAAGCCCGCGAGCACGATAGCCCGCGCAAATCTGGCGGCAACAGTCGCGGCGGACAGCGCTCTGGTGGTGACCGCCGATCCGGTGGAGACAGGCGCTCAAGCGGTGACCGTCGGTCAAGCGGAGACAGACGCAGTGGTGGCGGCGATCGCCGCCCACCAAGAAATTAGTGTTTAGATTTTGAATCAGGGTGAGGCTCCAACCTCACCCTTTTTTTGCTCCAGAGTGAAGACCACGCTAGCCCGTTATTGTAAGCCTGTGACTGCGAGGGGCGAAGCATTCAGAACTGTTTCCTATGAATACCTAAATTGGGGATTACCAACCAAGTGATTCCTGAATGCGCGAAAAATACTTGACAGTACCAGCCAGTTCAGTTATCTTGCTCCTCCCCGAGAATGTAGCCGCAGTTGATATCGAAAGGTGCCTTGAGCAATTTCCGCAGTGGCTTTTCAAATTCGACAAAATACACCTGTGTCGCAGCGTGATACTCTTCGAGCATATCGAATTCCCAATAAGAATAATATTTTACTACCCCGACAACCCGTTTAAGTGGTCGGGGGGGATGCTGGATTCCGTCATCGTAGGTATAAAAACGTTTGAGATAGCGGATTGACCGGCAGCCAGTGCAAGACGCCTGGAATTTGCTCATCCCAACCACCAATTCTTCAAATGCTTCAACCTTGTCGGGCAAAACCTGGAAAATTTTGACTTCTGCAAAAGACAATCGATACCTCCAATCGGGTAACCAGCTGAATACGAACTAAATTATCTAAATCTTATCACAGCGGTATATCCGGGTCTGACCACAAAACCAAATTCATCGGAGGGTGGATCTGAGGAGGCTCTTCCATAAATCCAACACTATCGTAGAGCGGTCAGATCGTGAGGTCTATTTTGGATCAGATCAGTCCATACCGGTGCAAGGCGGTATTGAGGATCATATTGACCAATTCGGTGTGGCTGATGCCATCCGCCTCGGCTTCAATGACGATGTCGGAAAGTTTTGGCATCAAGCCCGGAAGAGGGTTTATCTCCAGAATATAAGGTTTCAGATTGTCGTTTACATCGAGACGAAAATCAATTCTGGCAACATCCAGCGCGCCGGTCACGCGGAAAACCGCAGCAGCCAGCCAGTTGAGATCATCTACCATGTCATCGTCCAGCGGTGCTGGGCAAAGATATTCAAGGTCGGCAGCATGGGCGGTTTTCAAGAGGTTACCATAGACCCCGCCAGCTTCGCTCCAGGGTGCCAGGTTGACCTCCATGGCGGGCAAAAACTGCAGCCCTGCCTGGATGCGGTGGGCGTTCTCATCTTTGGGGATGCGCCTGGCGACCGGACCGATCAGGTTGCCAACCAGCCCAACTGTCACCTCGCGCCCTTCAATGTAGCGTTCGACCAGGGCGCTCTGCTTGTATTTCTTTAAAATATACTCGAGTTGTGTGCGCAGCTCTTTTTCGTTGTGCAAAATGCTTTCATAGCTGATGCCCATGCCCGTGCCCTCATGGCTGGGCTTAATGAACAGCGGAAAATCCATGCCTTCTTCCAGCGGTTCGTCCACCCGCTCAAAACTTTGAAACTCGGGTGTGGGCAGGTTGTGCCATGCGAGGATTCGCTTGGTCATCGGTTTGTCCAGCGTCAGTGCCAGGGTGAGGATCTTTGATCCGGTGTAAGGGATTTGCAGTTTCTCAAGGAGCGCTGGTATCTGGGCTTCACGCGAGTCGCCAAAGTGGCTTTCGGCGATATTGAAGCAGATGTCCGGTTTATATTGGCGTATTGTGTCGATGATGCTGTTGTCAGCTTCCAGGAACTCTGCCTGGTGCCCACCCTCACGAATGGCGTTAACCAGCGAAAGCACGGTGGATCCGGAGTCCAGATCATCCCACTGGTCTTCACCCATGCCTTCGAAAACAGGCGCGTTGTCCTTAAGATTTGCCAGAACGGCGACACGAAAACTTTTCATTTCTAACTGCATCTCCTGGGGTTATTGAAACTGCACAACGCGATATTATAGTATCTTTCGTGAAATATTGAAGAGAGTTGTTACATTGTCAGCAATTCTATAGTATATAAATTTGTAACAACGGCAGGGGTGGGTTCAAAACGTGAGTAAAGGGGATGTTTTTAATCAACGAAACCCACCCAATTGGAAGTACGGTTAATTTTCGGATTTCAATGCCTGTCCGCATTTCTTGGGCTGGGGAGCGCTCACAATTGGGACCTCCCCCTATGCTGCGATTATGTAACTACTGGTTTCGCAGAATTATTGGGCAACAAACCATAGTTCATTCTCACATTGAGAATCGCTGGTTACGTGGTTGATTGTCGCGTGAACATGAAACAAGGTGATTACAAATAAAACCTTATCGCAAGATAAGCTCTTAAATTGAAACAAGCACGTAAAAAATGAATTGTTATTGCAAGATATCGACCTATCTTGCAATAACAGTAATAAATAATGGCTTTTTATCCAAACAGAGGGACGCTGGATACAAGCAGAGTGTGAAGGTTACACTTCGGGCGCTTCGTCTCGTCCAATAAAGCTCTGTTCAGTTACAAGCCTGCTATCTCTCGACCTTCCTACAACTCAACCATCTGCGCATCAACGGATTCTGCCTTGGCGATGCCGCGTTCCACGTTTACAAACCGCAACATAATGATTCCAGCCACAAAGAAGACCACCAGCGAGACGATGCCCAATCGTGGGTCGCCGGTTCGGGCGGTGATGAATGCCATCAGTGCCGGACCAACCACGGTGTTAAACTTCTCGGAGACGCTGAAAAAGCCGTAAAATTCGGCGCTCTTGCTTCTGGGCATCAACTTGCCAATCAGCGACCGGCTCAGCGCCTGGCTGCCGCCTTGCACCATTGCCACGCCAAAGCCGAGCACGAACATGTGCCATTCTTGCTGCATAAAGAAACCAAAAACCGCAATGAGCGCATAAATGCCAAGCGACAGGCTGATTGCTTTCTTGTTTCCGAGCTTGGTGGCAAGATTACCAAACAAAATAGAAAATGGTGCCGCCACGAACTGGACCATCAGGAAAGTTCCCAAAATGGTCATGGTGCTGAAATTCAGGTCAGACGCATAAGCAGCCGCCATTGTAATGATTGTGCCGATCCCATTGGCATAGACAAAAAAGGTGATCAGGAACAGGAAAAGGTCCTGGTAACCGCGAATGTCTTTCAGAGCCTTACCCAGGCGACTGAAGCCAACTGTGACAACATTTTGACCAATTTCATGAGCTTCTCCCCTGGCTGCCGGTTCGGAAACATGTCTGAAAATCGGAATCGAGAAAACTGCCCACCAGATTGCCACACTGACCAAACTCAGGCGCATCATCAAAGCAGCAGCTTCCGCCTCAGGCATGCCAGGTAGCAAGCGCGGTCCCACAAAGATCATAATCGCGTTGATCAGCAACAGCAAGCCTCCGCCGATATAACCCAGGGCATAACCGCGTGAAGAAACCTGGTCGATCTCGTCTTCTTTGGCAATGTGCGGCAGCAAGCTATCATAAAAGACCAGCGAGCCAGCAAAACCGACTGTCCCCAAAATATACAGCAAGATACACAGTGCCTGGTCTGCAGGCTCGACCACAAACCAGAGCAGGGCTGTGCTGATGACACCGAGCGCAACGAAAAAAGCCATAAATTTCTTTTTACTGGCTTTAAAATCGGCGATCGCGCCTAAAATCGGGCTCATCAAGGCGGCAATCAGGCTGCCAATCGCGACAGCATTTCCCCAAATCGGGACAGATGCGCCCTGGGCGATATAGGTGGCGAAATAAGTAGGCAAAACGACGCCCATCACCGTGGTGGCGAAGGCGGAATTCGCCCAGTCATACATGGTCCAAGCCCAAATGCTTTTTTTGTTCTCTTTTTCTTTTTCTTCTGACTCGATCTCGATAACTTCTACTTTCTGCATATTTTCACCTGTAAATGATTGAATTATCAATGATTGGCGGCGCGTCAACCTCCGCACCGAGCGCTAAAAATGTTTCATCGATCAACCCCAACAAATCGTTGGGGTCATAGGTTGTTAGTAAGGCTTTCATTTGTGGTCGCGGTAGCTCATATGGGTCCAGGTATGCTTTCAGGTACTTCCGGAAGGGCATGACGCCACGTTCCGGCTGCAAGCTGACCATATCCTCGAGCTGGAAACGAGCTGTCTGGTAGACCTCCTGTACAGAGATCTCCTCACGGTCTCGCCAACTGAAGATCCAAGGGTTGGCTTTGGCTGCCCGCCCGACCATAACCGCGTCGCAGCCGGTCTCTTCGAGCATTCTTTTGGCATCTGAAACCGTTCTGACATCGCCATTACCGATCACCGGCACGGTCATTCGGCGTTTCAATTCCCCAATCGGTGCCCAGCGGGCAGGCTTGTTGAAGGAATTTTTCTTTGTGCGACCGTGAAGCGCGATCAACTTCGCCCCATTCTCTACAGCCAGTTCGGAAAGCTCGATGAAATTGTGACTGGTCTCGTCCAGACCCAGGCGCATTTTACCAGTCACAGGCACATTCACAGCCTGGGTTACCAACCTGAACATATCCCGAACGAGTTCTGGCTGGCACATTACACCGATGCCGGCGCCGCGCCCCGCCACGCTTTTTGCCGAGCAGCCCATGTTAATGTCGATGATATCAGGGTGAAACTCCTCTTCGATCCGGGCAGCGCTCTCCGCCATGCGCACGGCATCATTGTCCAGCAGCTGCACGGCAAAGGGGCGTTCCTTATCCCGGTAGAGCATTCGTTTCTTTTCATAGCTCTTCTGGTTGGCATAATCGAGCGTGTTAACAAATTCTGAAACCGAATAAGCCGAGCCCAATCTCCGTGTGATCCAGCGAAAACTGGCATCAGAAAGCCCGTCCATCGGCGCCAATACCAGTTGCCCATAGATCGGAATATCACCGATCATGAAGGTGGGTTCGAGTTCTGCCGGCTCCATCTTAATCCGCGATCCTGAAGAAAAAGGTCACAATTTTGTGTGCGCCAACCGGCATTTCGATCTCACCAGACTGGCTGAGTTCCAGATCAGAAAGGTGGCTTTCATCCAGGTATACAAGCTCAACCGACTCATATGGCAGGTTGGCTTTTATTTTCAGTTCGATGGTTTTGTCTGCAAGGTTTACTCCGCGCAGAATCCAGCCAGCTTCGTTTTCGGCTTCCTTGAGCGTGGTGATCATAAACTCTGCCGGGCTTACTTCTACCATTGCCGTCTCGGCAGGCAAGCTGCCCTCTTTGAGGATAACAACCGACGCGTCCAGGTCGGTTTGGTACGAGTGCGCCATTTGCATCGCCCTTGCCGCATCAGCTCCGTGGGGAATGAGGGCATAATTAAACAAATAAGTTGCCTGTTCCTGCGCGCCCATGGTCGGCAGCGGTGGACCAGCCTGACCTTCGCGGTTCCACATATCATCGCGCGAGAGCCAGCCGACACAGCGCAGCAAAGTCAGGGCAATCTGTGCCTTGCCATCTTCGTCTCTCAAAACAGCCACCTCTGGCAAGCCGCGGTTCGCCAGGGTCAGCCCGTGGCTGGCGGTGCTGACATCTGTAAATGCGCGCTGTGGCACTTCCGGTCGTGGCAATTCTCGCCAGGTGTGGTCGGTTTTCGGCAGATCGATCGCTCTTTTAACAATCTCGAAATGACCGTCAAAGCGGGCTGTGTCTACTGCAAGCCCGGTTGGGAAACGCACTTCCAGGCGATGGTCCAGCGCGTGGTTGTCGAATACTACCTGCACGTCCACCTGCGGCACCCCGCGTGTTAAACCGATCGCGACGCCCATCGGGCAGGTGATACGTTCCCGGCTGCGAGAATCACGTTCGTTGCTCAGCCCGATTGGAATCCTCAGGTTCATTTGAAGGATCAACATCTCTGAAAGTTCGTCTTTGTTACTCTCGACGCTCACCAGTTCCGGGGAGAAAACCGTGTCGTTCTCGGGCGGTGTGAAATTGTATTCATCGCCCCGGTCGCCGCCGTCATAAAAAGTGTTCATATCTTCGTAGAGCACATCGTTGACCTTATCATACAGGCTAAAGCTTCCGTCGTCACCGGTGAGGGTCAGTTTGAAGAATTCGTTCGAGATACTCTCTTTTGCTTCTTCTTCATCCTCCAGCCATTGATCACGCACAAGCGGTTCGCCCGCTTCGTGTTGCACCCACCACGTCCGGTATCCTAGCGCAGGCACCTCTTTGGCGACAAACGAGAGGCGTGCGGTAGGCACGTTGAAGACTTTTACTCTAATCATGCTATTAGGGTCGCTGCTGGCGATCAGAGTGATAATATCTGCGAAGGTTTGCTCAAGGTTTTGGCTGTCGGGTTCGAGGAAGCTGGAAAACTCAGCATTGATGCAAGCCATATCGGCATCCTGCCCAATGTCAGCGCGAATAAGCTTCTTGTTGTTATGCCCATCTTTGCCGGCATCGGTCAGCAAACCCATCAGGTTTTGCACCTTATAAGTATTCGATTCGAGGAATTCGCGGTCTTCCCACGCCCAGTCGCTGAGCACAAGCTTGCCATCCTGATCGACGACCTTGAAGTCACAAGGCATGCCAGGGTGGTCGATATCGACCGAAATAAGGTCGGTCTTTGAATAGGGAGAAGCATTGAAAACCGTTACAGCGACATACTTGTTGTCAAGGTCTGGACCGATAGTGTTTGTTTCTGAAAGGATGGCAGCCAGGCTGTGCTTTGTCAGCACCTCGCTTGTCTGGTCGACCTGGTCGAAACGGCTGACCATATCGTTATGTGTTTCGTCAATTGAGCAGCCGCAGATCGAATCGTGAGGGTGATTGGCGATCAGCAGCTTCCAGGTTTGATGAATCAATGGTCCGGGATCGTTGATCCGGGCGGTTTTCTCATGCTCTTTCAATGGCAGGAAAGCATCATCGCCGCGCTTGAGCAGTTCAGCCCAGGTAGTGAAGGGCTCGACCCAGCGTTCCAGCAAAGTTTGGCTGTGTTGATTACGCTGTTTGATCCACATTCTTGCTGAAAGCACACCTGGCAGCATGTGCGCTTTTTGCGGGTCGCGCAATTCACCCTGAAGGGTGATTAGTTTCACTTCATTTTCTTCCAATTCTTTGGTTGCCGCTGCCAGGTAGGCGGGCAAGGTCGAGTGAATCGCTTTTCTACTGGTGGTTTCGTGTTGGTTGTAATAGCGAATGTGTTCAGGCAGTTCAGGGCGCGGCTCGAGATGGTCGGTACCGCGCATCATCAGGTAGTGGCTGGTTAGATTAAGCGGCTCAAGCTTATCAGTCTCGCGATCGAGGTCCATAACGCTCTGGTCGGGATCGGCGGCAGGCCAATCAGCGATATTCCCATACCCTTCAATCAAGTGAGTCAACAAAACGCTGCTGCCGTCGGGAGCTTGCCAGCGCAGCAGGGTAGGCAAACCTTTGGGGACACCGCGCCACAGGCAGGCGGTGTCCATGTGAAAACCGTTCAAAATTTGTGGCATCTGCCCAATGTGACCGAAAGGATCCGGTAAGTAACCAATCAGCATGCGCTGACCAAACAACGAACAAATATTTTTGCCAATCAGCAGGTTGCGAATGGTTGCTTCAGGAGAAACCAGGTATTCATCTGGAAGGATGTACCAGGGACCGATCAAAAGACGGTTTTCTTGGATGTAGTTTTGCAGAATTGGCAGGTTTGCCATGCGCATTTGCAGGTAATCCTCCAGGACGATCGTCTGCCCGTCGAGCATAAAATGCAGATATTCAGGGTCTTGTTCAAGGATCACCAACAGGTTGTCGATCAGGTGCACGAGCTGCAGCCGGAATTGTTGGAAGGTCTTGTACCACTCTCGATCCCAGTGTGTGTGCGAGACGATGTGAAGTGTTTGCACGGCGTTTCTCCTTGGTGTTTATTGGCTGGGCTAATTATGCCACAAAAAGGTTGGAAGCCCTTGTTGGGTAACCGATCCCAGCAATTGTCTACAGATATAGGTAGGGGACGGTTGCCACGCCGTCCCGCGAGCAGCCGTAGGGCGTGATTGGAGGTGCCGCTAATTCAATTGGCAAAAGCGTGTCGCGCCTCCAATCCGCCGATGCGTGTGTGATCATTGATATCGGCGGATTGAGGAGGGACAGTATCACCGGTATACCAACGCCACAACATCCTCAATCTCGCCCTACAGGCACGATCGGGGACTGTTGCCATGCCGTCCCTGCTTCCTGCTCACATTCTGAACCCACCCTAACCGTTGTTGGGTCCGATTAACCGTGCATTCTGTATTGTTGATATCAAAGATTACCTGTTAATTTCGATAACGCCCAATCAATTGAATCCGCAACGATCGTGTCAGATTCGGTCTTTAGTGCTGCTTCCAATATTGGGACAAAATTTTGCCGCCCGCTGTTTCCCATTGCGTTGGCGACATTGCGGCGGAAGCCGGAATACTTCGCCCGCCAGACTGGTGTGCGGCGATAGGTTTGTTTGAACTCCCCTTCAGTTAGCCTGAAGCTTTCTGCCAAATCAGGGGATTCTTCGATCGCAGGTACCAGCGCAGCTGTCTCAGCTTTCTTATTTACCGGGCATACGCTCTGGCAGGTATCGCAGCCGAAAATTCGGGCTCCCATTGCTCTTCGAAACTCAGGCGGGATCTCGTTTCGGTTTTCAATAGTCAGGTAACTCAGGCAGCGGCGGGCATCAATGCTTCGATCGGGTTGAATCGCGTTGGTGGGGCAGGCAAGCACACAGATCTGGCAAGCCCCGCAGCCCTCCTCTTCAAAGGGGAGATCCGGTTCGAGCTCCAGGTTGACCAGCAACTCAGACAAATTCGTCCAGGATCCGTGTTTTGGATGAAACAACAGCGAGTTTCGCCCAATCCAACCCAAGCCTGCCTGCTGAGCATAGCCGCCCTCGAGGATCGGGGCGCTGTCTACGCAGGCATACGATTCAACTTCATAACCAGCCAACTCATTGATAATTTTTGCCAACTCAACAAGCCGCTCTTTAATAACACCATGATAATCGGGTAGCAAGGCGAAGGCAGCGATCCTGCCTGTAACGCTGAGCTCGTTTGGTTTCGCCCGCGGTGACTCGCTGCTCGGTGGTGGATAAGCCGTTATCAGGCTAATTACCGTTCGACAAGAAGGCAGCAAAACCCTCGGATCTGAGCGGGCTGTCACGGCACGTTCATCGGCGAGGTACGCCATTGCGGCGTGCTGACCGCGCGCGAGCCAGCCCTGATATTGTTCTATACCCGGAGCCGGAACAACATTGCTAAAGCCACAATCGGCAAAACCGAGGCTAAGTGCCCCGGCTTTGATCTTCGCTTTGAGAGACATGCGACTTGCGATAAGAATTAATCGATGGTGTATTGGAAGTAGAAGTATCCAAAGGGTACGTTGCTGGCGTTGACGATGTTCCAGTCGCTCTTGGCGACCCCGGCGGTTTGCGGGGCAGTGAAATCCAAGGTGAACTGGACACTCATGGTCGGTGGAACGTCAATCGGCATCTTGAATGATCGTTCAGTTAAGCCAAAATTGGCACCATCAACAAACTGGATGTAATAATCAGTTGTCCAGGTGGTTGTACCAGTGTTCATCAGTGTAACCACAACCTGGAACTTAGCCCCGGCAGCAATGACAGAATCATCAGCAGGGGCGCTGCGAGCCCAAACACCGGCATCGACACCGCCGGAAGCGGTTGGAGCTGCCGAAGTGGTGGTCACCTGCGGAGAGGGCGTGACACCTATCGCCGCGGTTGGCACGCTGGTGGTAGGTAAGCTGATTGCTGTTGCCGTCGGCGCGGTTGTGGCGGTGGGCACCGGTGTGTCAGTTGGGCGGGCAATTGCCGTCTTGGTAAACTGGGCGGCAACTGTTTCCGCCACGTTGGTTTGGCGCATTTCCTCCGCCATCGGGTCTTCCTTCGGTCGGCAACCTGCCAGCGCGAGCATTAATACAAGCCCTATCAAAAGGAGCATTTTCATCTTTTTTGATTCCATCATTCTGCCTTTCACGAGACCGATAGATACTTTAGTAATTGTGATGTCAACTTATCGATTTGTCAAGTTGAAGAAAATCAGGGCTTGATCATCGGTTGGAGCAGGTGGATCACATCTTCAGCAGGTGAACCGTTGGCACTCAATCGCAACACGATTTTGACCTGCTTACCTGCCAGCGCTCCCAGGTCGACATCCAGTTGTTGGAATTTTTGGTCATAAACCTCATTCCAGCTTTTGATTTCCACCAAGCCGCCAATGTTGTCTTCATAATTCAGGCTAAACTTGACATCGCAATTATTGTTACCCCTGCGGCAGCCTAAGATTGCCGTGAAACGCGCGTTTGCCGGCATGCTCATCGCCGGGAAGCGCCCTTCCAGCCAGGAGTCATTGGCATTGTAAAGACCCATCCATAGCGCGGTTTCATCGTCCTGCGCGCCATTTTCGAGGATTGGACGGTTGTCGGAGTAAACGAAACCTCCGCTGTCGCCTGGTTGCCCGGGGCAATGCAGCTTGCCTGTTGGGCTTGTCCAGGTCGCTGAACAATAAGAGTCAGCCAGGTTGATGGCTTCACCACTGACCTGGATTTCCGCCCAAAAAGTAGTATCTGCATTACGAAAAGCGAAAATAACCCCTTCGGCAGTGCGCAGCCGAAACTCAGCCTTGTAGGCGCCGGCGCCGTTGGGGGCGGTAAGCGGCATCGAGATAACCACCGTTTCGCCAGGCGCGATTGCTTTGCCTGCTATTGCCTGGCTTGCATGCGCGCCCATCGAATTACCGGACACAAAAACAACCTCATAGTCTGTGGTCCAGGTACACGAGCCTTCGTTTCTGAGCGTCCAGGTTTTGGTAAAGACGGTGCCGGGGGAAAACAGGCTGCCATCCGGAATGGTTTCGTCGACGAATGCTGCCAGGTTGCAGTTGGGGTCACCACCCGGAGGCGGAGTGAGCGTCATGGTAGCTGCAGGCGGCTGGCTTGGCTCCGGAGTAGGGCTTAAAATCGGTTCAATGGGGATTATGGGTGTCGGGGTAGCCTGCGGTTGCGCCAGCTTTGTGGCGGTGCTGGCTGCCCAATCGGTGGCTACGATTGAAGTGGACATCGCTTCGATGGTCATTGCGGCAGCTGTGTGGATCTGTTCAGACTGATCGACCGGAGTTGGGCTCGGCGTGGTGCTGCTGCAGGCAGACAGAAGGCTAACCGCAGCAAGGATAAGAAAGATTTTGAACCAGCTCTTCATGCTTCCTCGATGATGAGTATTATAAATGATACGGGCAGCAAGTATTAAAACGGGACAGCGTGACAACCGTCCCTCACAAGAAATCAATAACCGCATACACTGCAGGCTGTCCTGTAGGGCGAGATTGAGGAGGTTGTGGCGTTGGTATACCGGTGATATTGTCCCTCCTCAATCCGCCGATATCAATAATCACACACGCATCGGCGGATTGGAGGCGCAACACGTTCTTGCCAATGGAATTAGCGGCACCTCCAATCACGCCCTACGAGCTACCCTCGAGTCTCTC
>JAAYZW010000206.1 GCA_012514645.1 Chloroflexota bacterium | reverse complement strand
GTGCATATCACTGATGTGATGCACGAGTTCAGTACGATTGAAGGCGTACGCGAAGATGTGATCCAGGTCATACTGCAAATCAAATTATTACGCTTCAAGCTTCATAATGTCGATTCTGCCAGCATTCACCTGGATGTCAAAGGCGCTGGCACAATCACTGGTGCTGATATCATCTGCCCTCCCGAGGTAGAGGTCGTTAACCCCGATCTTTATCTTTTCAGCATCAACGACCCTAATGCCCGTGTGGAAATGGACATGAACGTCGAAGCCGGACGCGGTTATATCCCCGCTACTGATCGTTCTGATCGCCTGGCAATTGGTGTGCTGCCTGTTGACGCGATTTTCTCGCCCGTACGGCGCGTGAATTGGGAAGTTACAAGCGCTCGTGTTGGTCATAGCACTGATTATGACCGTCTGACCCTCGAAATCTGGACTGATGGCACAATGTCGCCTGAAGACGCCCTGGTTGGATCGTCTCATATCCTTATGCGCCAGCTGGCTATCATCAGCGATACCAGTGAAGAAATGCTTACCAAACCAGCAGAAAAGATTGAAGTCGACCAACCGGTTGTTAACCGAGATCAGATCGAGACCCCAATCGAGCAGCTGGATTTGGGAGTGCGTGTTTTTAACTCGCTCAAGCGGACTGGCATCACTACTGTTGGCGATGTAATGGAACTATTAGAAAAAGGCGAAGGATCAATGCTCTCAATCCGAAATTTCGGTGATAAGAGCTTGTCTGAGCTTAAAGCCAAGATGATTGAAAAAGGCTATTTGGATGAAGAAGTGGAGAAAGAATAATGCGGCACCAGATTAAAGGATATCGTCTAAACCGCGGCATAGGACATCGCAACTCCATGCGCAGGACGATGATTAAACAATTATTTGAACACGAACGAATCAAAACCACACTGGCAAAGGCTAAGTCGATTCAGCCTGATGCTGAAAAACTGATCACACTTGCCAAAAACGCACAAAAGGCTGGCGAAATTGAACAGGTGAATGCACGCCGCATGGCTGCAGGCGAGCTTGGAAATTCCAGCTCAGAAATCGTGAAAAAATTATTCGATGATATTGCACCTCGTTTTACATCCCGTAAGGGTGGTTATACAAGGCTGCTAAAGCTCGGACCTCGCCAAGGCGACAATGCCGAGATGGTCGTTCTTGAGCTGGTATCAGAATAGGCGTGTTGATGAAAACCTGGACCCTCTTCTCTGGAAGGGCACACCTCCAGCAAGTATTGGAGCGAGGGTTCAGGACTGACAGAAAAAAAGACAGGATTGATTACGAACAGATCCTGCTTATAAATTAAAGCGCCTTTCGGAAAAGACAGAAAGGCATGGCACATTACAAACTTATACTCGCATACGAAGGCACACAATATAGCGGCTTTCAGAGACAGGTTGATAAAGACACTGTCCAGAGTAGTTTTGAGGACGCCCTAAGAATCCTGGGCTGGCAAGGCAGGAGTATCCTGACGGCTGGTCGGACGGATACGGGCGTGCACGCCAGTGGACAAGTGGTCTGTTTTCAGTTTGACTGGAAGCACGGCGAACATAAACTGCTCAAAGCACTCAATGCCAATTTGCCTCAGGATATCCAGGTTCAGAGACTGGAGCAGACAAACGCGGAATTCCACCCCCGTTACGACGCGCTTGCCCGCACTTATCGCTATAAGCTCTATATCAGCCCTGTACGAGACCCCTTACGTGACCGATTCGCCTGGCGGCTGGATAATCCTCCCGACCTTGAGTTGATGAACCAGGCTTCCAATGACCTTTTAGGAGAACATGACTTCACAGGCTTTGGAAGGGCGGTCAGCGAAGGCGGTACGACCGTAAGGACGATTGAACAGGCAGTCTGGACCCGGACAAATGACGACGAGATGGAGTTTCTGATTACAGGAAACGCTTTTTTGTATCACATGGTTCGGCGGATTGTTTACGTTTCGGTCCAGATCGGTTTTGCTGCTGCTCCTGTTGATATTATCAAGACAGGCTTGCAAACTGGTAACACAGGCATCGTGGCTCTTGCTCCCGCCCGAGGGTTAACCCTGGTCGAGGTGAGATATGCGCAGGAATAAGGGAGACTGGTGATTAATCCGGTCTCAAATAAGACAAGTTTGCCCAGGCTTAAGAGCCAGGGTATGTATTTTGAAAACGGAGAAAGTTAAAGTGGAAAAAACATATTATCCTAAAGGAAACGTTACCGGCGAGTGGTACTTGGTGGACGCTAGCGGTAAATCCCTTGGCCGCCTGGCGACCAAAATCGCTGAAGTGCTGGTAGGCAAACACCGCCCCGATTTCACCCCTGGTGTAATTTTGGGTGATC
>JAAYZW010000205.1 GCA_012514645.1 Chloroflexota bacterium | reverse complement strand
TGGTAAACGTAAAGAAGAAGAAATTATGGAATTCTAAGGTGAGCGAAAAACCATCTACCATTCCCGCCCACGTTGCCATCATTATGGATGGCAACGGACGTTGGGCAAAAGCAAGGGGGCTGCCGCGCCTGGCTGGGCACCGTGCCGGCACCAAAAACCTGCGCCGGGTCATCCGCGCCGCGGCAGACGCTGGCATTAAACATCTCACCTTTTATGCATTCTCGACCGAAAATTGGAGTCGCCCTGAAGATGAAGTGAAAGGGCTTTTAGCTCTCCTGGCAGAATTTATTGAAACCGAATTACAGGAACTACACAAAGAAGGCGCACGCCTACTGCATATTGGACACCTGGAAGGTCTTGGTCCCTCGTTGCGGAAAAAGGTTGAAGATGCGATCGAATTAACCAAAAACAACACCCGCATCGATGTTGTTTTGGCTTTCAATTATGTCGGAAGGGACGAAATTGTCTGTGCAATACAGAAACTAATCAAAGCCGGAGTAGCTTTTGATGAAGTCGATGTGAAGATGGTCAGCGATGCCATGTTTACTGCCGGTACACCTGACCCGGATATCGTTATTCGCACCTCCGGAGAAAAGCGCGCCAGCAACTTCCTGACCTGGCAGACGGTTTACAGCGAATGGTTCTTCCCAGATGTTTTATGGCCAGACTTCAACGAGGAGGATTTGCGTAATATCCTCGAAGCGTATCAAAACCGCGACCGTCGCTTTGGGGGCTCCAGCAAAAAATAGTGTTGAAACAGCGGATACTCTCGGCAAGTGTGTTTGTGCCCCTCTTCCTGGGGATTGCCTGGCTTGGGGGCAGGGTGTTTGACCTCTTCCTGGCTATAATCCTGGGTTTTGCCGCCTACGAATATGCACGCATGATGAAAGATGCTCAGTTACCTGTCTCAACCGTGTTGATGATCGGCGCTGTTTTGGTCGTGGTCGCGCTGCGAATTTTTGGCAGCATAGCCCTTGAGTTCCTCGCCTTACCCGTGATCCTGGCTGTTTTGGGTGTTTATGCACTATGGAACTATGAAAAGGGCGAGAATAAAGCCTTTCAGAGCGTGGTCTTCCAGTTTTTTGGAGTGGTCTTTATTGGCGTGCTAGGCGCTTTTGGCATAACGCTTCACCACACCGAGCCCAATGGCAATTTATGGGTGGTGGTTGTTATCGCGCTTGTGTGGCTGGTTGATGCCGGAGCCTATTTGATTGGCACCCGCTTCGGCAAGCGCTTGGCATTGCCACACCTAAGCCCAAAAAAGACGTGGGAAGGCTTTCTTGGGGGAACCCTGGTAGGGCTTCTTTCTGGTGTGGCGATCGGCTTTGTTTTAAATAGGGCAATGCCCGAGCTGGGACCCTTGCGAGGGGGAGTGCTGGGGTTGATTATGGGTCCGGTGGCGTTTTTTGGCGATGCGCTGATGAGTCTGTTGAAACGCACCATGGGGGTCAAAGATACCGGCAAGCTGCTCCCGGGTCATGGGGGCATCCTTGACCGCCTTGATTCAATGCTCTGGGCGTTGGTTGTAGGAACTTATTTTGTGAGCCTGCTCGGATAACGATTGGGCTGACGGCTCCCATGCATCGAAAAACCACCTTGAAAGGTGGTTTATTTGAGCGGGCGATCGGATTCGAACC
>JAAYZW010000204.1 GCA_012514645.1 Chloroflexota bacterium | reverse complement strand
TTTAAAAGATTACAAACCCAATATCTGGCGAAGGTTCGTTGTCCCAGCCGATTTCCGGCTCGAACAATTGCATGACGTTCTGCAAGTTTTGTTTGGCTGGGATGATTACCACCTGCGCCACTTCACCATTGAAGGTGTCGGATACGGACTCCCCGACCCAGACGATGACTTTAAAACCGTAGACTTTGATGACAGCAAGTTTACGCTGAACCAATTGTTCAAAAAAGTGGGACAGAAGTGCAACTATGAATACGATTTCGGCGATGGCTGGGAAGTATCACTCGTGCTGGAGAAAGTGTTCGATCCCGAACCGGAGATTTACCTTCCCGTATGCCTGGATGGCAAGCTGTCGGGACCTCCGGAAGATGTGGGCGGAACGCGTGGATACCTTCATTTTCTCGAGGCAATCAATGACCCCAAGCATCACTTGCATGATCAGGCTCTTGGTTGGATTGGCGAAAAGTTTGACCCGGAGGCTTTCAATCTCAAAGCGATAAACCGGATGCTGAAGAGGGTGAAAAACAAGAAAAAACCCGGAATATGGGAAATGGATTACATGATCGTTAACCCAAAATTGGGTTTTACAACCAGGTCAACCTGGCCAGAAAGGTTAACTGATGAGGAAATGCAGATCCTCAAAGACCTGCTTCTGCGCCGAGACATAGTGATGATCTTAAATTACATTAACGAAAACAAGGTTGTCGGAACGGCGGCAACCGGCAACTTCCCGCAAAAAGTCTTTAGAGATATGTGCAGCCGCTTTGTTAATCCCCCCAGCATCGATCACCTATGGATCGATGGCACGGTCATTAAAACCCATAGTGAATCCGAAATAACGGAGCTGATGTTTCGACACGCGCTCGCCAACAACGGCTTTCTGATTGAGGGAAAGGCAGGCAGCAGGTGGAGAGTCACTGCTTTAGGCAACCAGTTTTTGGTCGATACAGTGGCATGGCAATATTGGCACCTGCTGGTAACCTGGTGGGAAAAGGTTAACTGGACGTTCTTTGCGCCCTACTACTATTCAACTGACGATATGGACGATTTTGCATTCACTCGTCTAATCTTGCATCATTTACTATCGTTGGGCGAAGGGACTCCAATAGCACACCAGGATTTCGTTTTAGGGCTTGCAGAACAAGCAAAAGGAATTTTTCCGTCCTTTCACATGGCGCGGAAGAGATCAGATCTAATTACTGAGCAGCTTTTCATCAAAAAAATTATGGTTGATCCTTTTTCTGAATTTGGGATCCTCGAACCTTCCTATATTACTGAAGACTGGGGCGGTTGGCAACGAGAGATACTTCAATCTTTTTCGATAACCGGTTTGGGTTTGAGCGCCCTGGAATCGTTGAGTCGCCTCAGGTAACATTCTTTTAAAAGGATCAAGGAATACACCTATGCGCACAAATCGCCAGGGGTGACATTTTCGCTGGAGAAAAACAATCATAAAAATTTCACTTGACCTGAGTTTGAATCAGGGTTAGAATACCTGTCCTATCAAAACGTCCTCGTAGCTTAATGGACAGAGCACCTGCTTGCGGAGCAGACGGTTGCGCGTTCGAATCGCGCCGAGGACATTTTTTCTTTAAAATTCACCCCACAAAATTTAATTTAGCAATTCTCTTCTCGTCAGAACTTGCTCACGCCCTGTTTCTCTGTAACTAGGGGTTGTATTCGGTCGCAGTTTTCTTCTTCAGAAGATGACATCGTATTACGTATACACTCGCAAACCCCTTTATATAGAGGGATAAAGACTACATTCTGGCTTTAACTCAGCACTGCGCCATTTAATCAATAGTTTGCAGCTCGATCTTTATAGACTGGCACCACTTTTCGTCAACTGAGGGCGGTGTCTTATCTTGAACAAAAGTGTAAAGGTCCCCAAGCGCGCACCTTAATGAGCAGAACGGACGCCCGTAACTGGAAGCTGGAGCTGCACAGGTTGAAAAATTGTTGACCGGTGATTTACATGCTGATAACCTGCCAGCCTTCGTCAACATAGCTGCGCATGCCAGCGTGACCGACCATGTCATCCAACATAGGCAGACACAAGACCGCATTAGCATCATAAACGCCCAAGGCGCGAGAGCAAGCCAGGCAGATTCCTGCGATCAAGTCGGCATCCAATGCCTTTTGATAGAGCTTGTTTCGCTCACCGTCGAGAACGGAGGGCAGCTTGACAGAATCACCCTCAAAGATGATCTTAACCTGACTGCCGGCTGCGTTTAAGTCAAGCGCGTTCATGAGGACATGTTGAAAACACATCTTCTCGCCGGTCATTGCATAAAACAAAATTTTATTCATTGGCTCCTCCTTGATTTTCTGATTCAATTGTAAGCTCAGTTAGAGGATTCGAGTCTGCAACATTTGTTTCACGTGAAACAAAGTGTTATGCAAGCTCGAAAGGTTTCACGTGAAACCTGTAAGCATGGCGAGGCTTTTGGTAGAATGAAGTCAAAACCAACAGCCGCGTGATAATGGCGTTCGGCGTGATAGCCGGGCATAAATTATGCATCGTGTCAATGGAATCGAGGTCGCCTATGAAAAAAATGCTGCTCTTATCGTTTTTATTTGCCTTGCTGATTGCAGGGTGCGTTCAACCGCTGCCGGCAGCTACACCGACACCCACAGAGCCGGAAAAGCTGCCCACCAATACACCAATGTACCTTTCTTCGATTTTTAAAACCTACGTTTACATGGGTGGCTCTGGCTGGGCAACCAATCTGGACCAGACCCGGATCTATAACACGCGCAATTTTGGTGAGCATTGGTTTGATGTCACGCCGGAGGGCTTGATCCCTGTTGATGTTGCCGGCAATGTGACAATGGCTTTCCCTAATGGCGACCTCGGCTGGATTTGTCAGTCACAGATCGAAGCGTCTTCGGTTTTATATGCCACCCATGACGCCGGTCAAACCTGGAACGCTTATCCTCAAGATTTTTCCTGCGGCAACATGTCATTCACCAGCGCAACCGACGGTATGATAGTTTCTGACCTGGGTGTTGGCGCTGGCTCACAATACGTCAGCATCTACACAACCTCGGATGGCGGCGTGGAATGGACGAAGGTTTTTGAGCATGATGCCTCCAACCCCGACAACCATGGGCTCCCCGCTTCGGGCATCAAAAGCTCCCTGTTGCTTTTGAACAATGGCGTTGCACTAATCGGCGGAAGTCGTCCAATGCCGGGGTCGCTTTACTTGTTTCGATCCACCGATGGAGGCGCTTCGTGGGACCAGGTTGAATGTGCTGGTATCCCTGGCGCCGAGGATGCGGAGTTAGATCCAATCGACATTCTTCGAATCAGCCCGCAAAACGTGGTTGTTCCGGTCAGGTCTTATAGCCCGGAAGGGACCTCCACCCATTTTTGTGCCTCAAATGATGCCGGAGAAACCTTCCAATATCGCTCCACGATTGGCTTCGTTGAGTTTACCGATTTTGGAAGCCTGGACCAGGGGCTTGCATATGGCGATGGGAAAATGTATCAGACCATGGATGGTGTAACCTGGCAGGATGTCACCTCGGCTCTACCGCCAGGCATGACCCCGGTGGCGCTGCACATGCTGAATGCTGATGTCGGCTATCTTACAGCAACAATTACACCAGAGACACTGCTCGAGAACCGCATCTTCATGACAGCCAACAATGGAAAAAGTTGGCAGTCCATGTCTGGTACGATCATTCAGTAAAACCAGGTTGTAACATGTTCTTAAGGTTTATTCGCGGATATCAGCGCTAATTTCTTAGGAATCAGCCATGGTTTATATTAACATTTTATTAAATAATGTGCGTTTATTGTGTATATCGCATGATTTTTATCTAGAATTCGAAAAAAGGGCTTGATTCCAGTGTGTAATACTGTATACTATAAATTGTTAGTCGCTTGGGTGCCCCCCTCACCCAGGCGACTAACAATTTAACCGCATTATCGAGATACAATTCCTGTTATGGCAGCCCGTTTTAGTTTCGTCGAATGTTGCAACCCAAACTGCGGTTTTCGCTTCCCATTGGATCTTTGTGAGTACCAGGGCAAGTTCTGCCCGCGATGTGCCAGCAGGCTGGGCATCGCCGTTTCCCAAATCGATCAGCACCAGCCCGCTCCACTTTCCACAACTAGGACATGTTTTGAGGTCGTGCTGGATAATATCCGCTCTGTCCATAATGTTGGTTCGATCTTCCGAACAGCCGAGTCCGTGGGGGTTGACCATCTCTATTTATGCGGGCTCACCCCTAACCCACAAAACCCTGCGCTTTCCAAAGCGTCGCTCGGCGCAGAAATGTGTGTTGGTTGGTCTGCAGAGAACAATGCTGTAAACCTGGTTGCCGGGCGCAAGCAGAAAAACAGCTTCATTATCGCGTTGGAATCCACACCAACCGCCCAAAACATATTCACAACCGGAAAACTTGTTCAATCCAACCGGATTACCCTGGTCCTGGGAAGCGAGCCAGCCGGGATTGACCCGGGGCTTCTGGCGTTATCAGATCTCACGATCTATATTCCTATGTCTGGCAAGAAGTCGTCTTTGAATGTCTCGGTTGCCTTTGGAATCGCCGCTTACACGCTGCTCACTGCGATTTGATTTCGTGCGCCTTGTTTAAATATAAAACTCCGGTCAGACCAGAGTTTTTATCAATTGGGTCAAGCTTTCTTACGGTTGAATAACCGTTCCCGCCGGAATTGTTGTGTTCTTCGGAATGACCACAATTCCTTCCCTCACCATGTAGAGAGGGTGATCGTTCTCGTATCCTTCTGGGAAGGGTTTGATCTCAACGTTATCACCAATACTGGCATTTTTATCGATAATGGCACCCTGAATCCTGCAATTTCGGCCGATCCCAAGCGGAGCGCCGTTATTAAGGGTGCCGTAGTAATCACCGCCCATAACGATCGTGTCAGAGATAATCGTTCCGTCTCCAATAACAGATCGCAAACCAATCACAGAGTGTTCGATCTTATCCGCATAAATTTCGCAACCCTCGGCAACCAATGCCTGGCGCATCTCGCAGCCATAAATGCGGCTTCCAGGGAGATAGCGCGGATGGGTGAAGATTGGGTTTTCGGGGTCGTAGAAATTGAAGGCAGGATACGACTCGGTCAGCTCAAGGTTGGTTTCGTAAAAAGTGCGGATGGTTCCGATGTCCCTCCAGTAGCCTTCAAAATTGAACCCAAAGACCGGTCTGCCACGGTTAATCATCGAGGGAATGATGTCTCCGCCAAAATCGTCTAACTTATGATCGGCATAATCATGTCGTAGAACGTCGATAAGCGTGTCCATGCGGAACATGTAAATGCCCATGGAGCCCAGGTATGGCGATTCTGGGTCTTCACGGCTGACCAACTCAGCCAAAATTGCCGGATCTTTTGGTTTCTCTGCAAAGCGTGTGATTCGCCCATCGTCGTCACGTTTTAAAATTCCAAAGCGAAAAGCTTCATCCTTGGGCACTGGTTGGACAGCCACGGTGATATCGGCTTCGTTTTCGACATGAAAATCAGCCATTTTAGCGTAATCCATGCGGTAAAGATGATCACCAGCCAAAATCAGAACATGCTTGGCTTTGGTGCTGCGAATTTCGTGGATCTGTTTTCTAACAGCATCGGCTGTGCCCTGGTACCAATCTGTGTTTTCCATGGATTGTTCGGCTGCCCAGATCTGCACGCCACCGGGATGGAAATTGTCAAATATATAAGTTCGGCTGATATGCCGGTGTAGAGAAACAGATAGAAATTGGGTTAATACAGAGATCTTAAAAATGCCGGAATTGATGCAATTGCTGATTGGGATGTCGATCAAGCGATACTTTCCAGCGATTGGAACGGCTGGCTTGGCGCGCTCAGCGGTAAGCGGATAAAGACGCTTCCCTTGACCACCACCTAAAATTACTGCAAGAGTTTCGTCTGAAGTTGGCATACCTCTCCTTTATGAATAGTTTTGCTGTTTACAGGTGCACTGTTCTCATTGAATTCACAATCTGCTATCCGATCACACTCAAATTGTACCCTTTAACTTG
This sequence comes from Chloroflexota bacterium, assembly GCA_012514645.1. GTDB lineage: Bacteria > Chloroflexota > Anaerolineae > Anaerolineales > Anaerolineaceae > Mesolinea. Next base: position 9,670 of record JAAYZW010000204.1, on the reverse strand, counting down.
CTGACAGTCGTTAGCAATTCTTCTGCTGTCACGATGCTTTGTTTTCCTGGCGACCCGAGCATGTCTGCCAACTCGTTCACTCTTGCTTCTCCGCTTAATGAGACTACGTGGGTGATGGTGCGGTCATCCTGATTATATTTTTCCACTCTAAAATGCTGATCACCAAAGGCTGCCAATTGAGGCAGATGTGTGACACACATAACCTGGTGGTGTCGCCCCAGTTTCCAGAGCATCTGCCCGACGGTCAGTCCGACCCGCCCGCCGATTCCGCTGTCGATCTCATCAAAAACCAGCGTTGGTGTTTGGTCAGCTTGAGCCAATACTTCTTTCAGGGCAAGCATCAGGCGGGAAGTTTCGCCTCCTGAGGCAATTTTAGCAAGCGGCTTATATCCTTCGCCAGGATTTGTCTCAATCAAAATTTCGACGCGATCGATTCCAGAAGAATCAAAGGCAACGCCTTGATCGATTGGGAGCCCATCAGGGTCCTGTTGTTGAGATATTGAAACCATTAGCCGCGCCCTGGTCATCTCAAGCTGAGCCAGGAGAGGTTCCATTTGGTCAGCCATTTGTTCAGCAGCTTTTTGTCTCGACAGGCTTATCTCTAAGGCAAATTCGGCGAGACTTTCTTTAACTGAAGCGATTTTGTGGTTTACTTCGCTTATCTGTTCTTCTAAGTCTTCGATTTTACTTAACTCGTCAACGGCTGATTGATAAAATTTTAGAACAGCTTCAATTGAACCGCCGTGTTTTTTCTTTAGGGCGTTGATAGTGTCGATGCGGGTCTCAATTTGGTCCAGGCGGACGGGGTTGAACTCGATAGCATCAATGTATTGACGCAATTCATAGGCGATGTCTGTCAGGCTGCCCAAAGCGGCTTCGACCTGGTCTGCCAGCGCCTGCATTTGTATATCGATTTTAGCCAACGAGCCCAATTCATGTGAAACAGCTCCGATCAACTCGGTGGCTGTGCTCGTATCTGGCGAGCTTTCGTCCAGGGTTTGCAAGGCAGATTGGGCGTGGTGATTGAGAGTCTCAGCGTTCGCCAGGCGTATGCGCTCATTCAATAATGTGTCTTCTTCGCCGGGTCTTAGCTTTGCGGCTTCAATTTGGTTAATTTGATAGCGTAGTATATCGGCGCGTTCATCGGCTGTGCTTTGAAGGTTTTTTAAGTTGGCTAATTCTGATACAAGTGCAGACCATTCACGATATCTTCGATGATATTGCTCAAGCAGCTTTTCATTTCCGGCAAAACGATCAATCAATTCGCGGTGGCTTTTCACTTTTAGCAAAGAAAGATGTTCTGATTGACCGTGCACATCCACCAGCACTGCGCCTATTTCTGATTGAATCGCAAGATTCGCCGTGCGACCGTTGACCCGCGCGATTGAGCGCCCTTCAGATCTAATTTCACGTGAAAGTGTCAGAAAACGCTCATTGTCCAGCAAGCCCTCCTCTTCGAGGAGTGTCCGCAGAATCGACATGGTGGTGTCATCCAACTCAAAAACCGCCTCAATCAGAGCCTGGTTGCTGCCGGCGCGCACCATGCTGGGTTCGACGCGGGTTCCGAGCACTGCGTTAAGTGCGTCCAGGATGATCGACTTGCCAGCACCGGTCTCACCTGTTAAAACGACCAGTCCAGCTTCAAACCGAAGCGACAGGTCAGAGATGATGGCAAAATTGTGGATGTGAAGTTCTCGGAGCATTAAAACCTCAAAAACGAAGTCCTTTCGTCTGGGCATAAGCTGTCGTGGCAACGAGCACGCTGTAAACAACTTGCCAAACCAGCGGTAAAAGGTTACCAACTGCAGAGAACGCATCCGGCGACAGCAGAATTACGTACCCCAAATCCGGGAGCAAAAGCGGCAAACTGCCGATCAGGGCACCCGCCAAAATGGCGCTATTGAGTGCACGACTGCGGCGTCTCTTAACTGACAGGCGAACAGCATTGTAAATCAAGGTGCCAACACCAGGCGCCACGAAAAGAGTGAAAAAGCCCAGGCGTGGTACCAGCCAGCTGCCCGCGAATGAGATAACAGCGGAAATCAGGAAGCCAATGACCACATCGAGCCCTTTGGTGCTGTCGAAAACCTTCTGCTGAGAGCGAACACACTCCTGGCAGCGATAGCCGGTGGGGGTTAATATGGCAGTTTCAGGTGTAATCGGTTTGCCACAGCGATTGCAGCGCAGGATAGGTGTTCCGTCGTCTTCCTGACCGACGATTTCAGGTTCGTGTTGGTGTGGTTCAGTCATGTTTTTCTAACTCGAGAATTGGGTTGCGCTGCATCACGGCAGCCAGGTTGCGATAGAAGTAGTTGGCTTCCCCAAAGCGAACCATCTGCAGAGAGTGTCGATTTGCATAAATGTGCACCCGATCCCCCTCCTCCAGCAAAACCGGGTCCATACCGTCGATACTGATGACAACATCGTGCTGGATGGTCGGATAAAGGTTTACAGCGGCACCCTCAGCTAACACCACACCGCGGTCAAGACTTAGGTGCGGGGCAATCGGGATAATCAGAATATTGCGCAATTCAGGCGGTAAGATCGGACCGTTAGCAGCCAGGGCATAACCGGTTGAACCGGTAGCAGTCGAGACAATTACACCATCGGCAATATAAGAGGTCAGGTAGCCCTCGTTCAAGTCTACGCGCACTTCGATTGGACGGACTTCGTTGCCACGACAGACCACAGCTTCGTTGATCACATCCCAGCCCTGCACATGCTTGTCACCTCGAAACAACTCAGCACGAAGCATCATGCGATTTTCAAGGCGATATTGTGCGCGGAGTAATTTTTCGAGATACTGCGGAAGGTTGCTGTCGTCAAGCTCGACGAGGAAACCGAGCCGTCCTGAACGGATTCCCAGCAAAGGTATTCCAAGGGGCGCGCAAAAGTGACCCGCTCTCAACAAACTGCCATCACCTCCCAAAACGATCAACAGATCCACACCTTCAAGATCCGGGGTGATGCCAGGTTGCTCGAAATCGTACGGGAAAATATTGACAGCGATATCGGAAGCTGTCAGAAATGCCCTGACTTCCTCAGCCATGGTGTTCGCCTTGTGAAAGGCTGAGTTTGGCATCAACATGATATTGGTAGGACGAAAGGGTGATAATTGCATCTTGATAATATTATAGCAAGGTTTAGCCCTGTCTTGCCAACCAAGGGGTAAACAAGTCAGCCAACTCGTGCAGGCAACAGACTTTGGTTGAACTTGTTTTGATCGAGGGCTAATTGCCTTTACAATTAGCGATACCATGGCAATTCGAACGAAGTATCAAAATGAAAGCGCTCTATGGCAGCGGCTCACTGAGCAACGCTGGCTCTTACCGTTGTTTTCGTTGGTCCTATTTATTGGCGTATGGCAGTTACTTTACTGGCTGCTGGATTTGCCTGTATTCATTTTGCCGAGCCCCGCTATGGTCTGGCGGAAGTTCCTGGAGATTTTACAAAACGGCATGTGGTGGCATAACACTGCTTACACGCTGCTGGAGCTAACCCTGGGGCTGTTCTTTGGGAGTGTGACCGCTTCTGTCTTGGGCTATATTCTTTCAAAAACGCCGCTGCTCGAAAAACTGCTCTCCCCATTCCTGGTTGGCAGCCAGTCGGTGCCGGTGGTAGCGATCGCACCTTTGATCATCATCTGGTTTGGACCAGGCTTGTTTTCAAAAGTTTTAATTTGTGCATTGACCGTATTTTTTCCGGTGTTGGTGAATGTGTTAGTGGGAACGCGGCAGGTTTCACAAGACCTGCGGGAGTTAATGGATTCGTTCAAAGCCAGCAAGTGGCAAATTTTGCGCTATCTGGAAATTCCGGCATCGTTGCCGGTCATTCTGGGTGGTCTAAGGGTAGGCGCGACACTATCGGTTATCGGCGCGATCGTCGGCGAGTTGGTAGGCTCTGACCGCGGATTGGGTTACCTGATCAATCTCGGTCGCGGGCAATATGATACCGCCCTGGTATTCGTGGCTGTGTTCAGTCTGATATTCCTGGCTGCCAGTCTTTATAGTATTGTGCTGTTTCTCGAACGGCGTGCTTTAAAATGGCAGACCTGGCAAGAGATTTAAACAGGAGGAATCTTGAAGAAAAACGTTTTTGTTTTAATAGTTTTGGTGGCATTTTTTGTTATCTCTGCCTGTCAGCCAACGACAGGCGATGGCTTCGATAAAATAACCTTTAACCTGACTTATATACCCAACATCCAGTTCGCACCGATTTACGTCGCAATCGACAAAGGCTTCTTTGCTGAAGAGGGACTGGAAATCGAGCTTGTATATGGGAATGAAGCCGACATGGTGGCTTTAGTGGGCTCGAATCACCAGCAATTCATGATCGCCTCCGGAGAGCAGCTGCTGCTCAGCCGTGAACAGGGATTACCGGTAGTCTCAGTAGCGACCTGGTACAAGGATTATCCTGTCGGCGTGGCAGCGTTGAAAGAGGCGAATATAACCGAGCCGGCTGACTTGATTGGTAAAGATATTGGTCTGCCCGGTCTTTATGGCGCTAATTATATCGGGATGGAAGCTCTGGCTGCCCAGACTGGTTTGGCAAATGCTGACTATAAACTGGTTTCAATCGGCTTTACCCAGGTTGAAACACTGGTGAGCGGCTCTGTAGATGCGGTTGTGGTGTACCTTGCCAACGAACCGGTGCAGCTCAGGGCAAGAGGTTATGAAATTGACGTAATGGCAGTGCAAGATTATATCGAATTGGTCGGAAACTGCCTGGTCAGCAACGAAACCACGGTAGAGAATAACCCTGAGCTGGTAGAGAAAATGGTTCGGTCATTTAGGAAAGGGCTGGAATATTCAGCAGCCAACCCTGATGAAGCCTGGACTATCAGTCAGAAATATGTCGACAACCTGACTGATGAGGTTTCCCCGATCCAAAAAGAAGTCCTTGCAGAGTCGATCAAACTCTGGCAGCTTACCCCGGAAACTGAAGCAGAACAACAAGTCCGCTGGACGAATATGCTGGATATATTGATCGAAATCGGCTTGATAAATAACCGGCTAAATATTCAGGACGTATATACCAATGAATTCCTCCCCTGAAAATGCCCTGGTTGTTCGCGATCTGAAGGTCAGTTTCCAGGAGAAAGCCGGGCTGCTGGAGGTATTGGAAAACATCAGCTTCAGCATCCAAAAAAGAGATTTTGTCTGCCTGATCGGACCATCAGGCAGCGGCAAGAGCACCTTATTACGAGCGCTCGCGGGGCTGATTCCCTACCAGGCTGGCACAATTGAGTTTCCAGATATTCATAACCGCCAACCACGAACCGGACTGGTTTTTCAGAAAGCCAACCTGATGCCCTGGCGAACCCTGGTGCAGAATATTGCACTTCCCCTTGAGCTTGCCAATCAGTCCCAAGCTGAAATCGATGCTGCCGTTGAGGAGATGGTGGCATTGACCGGTTTACAGGGTTTTGAAAATTCCTGGCCCCATGAACTCTCAGGTGGGATGGCGCAGCGGGTGGCGATTGCCAGATCCCTGGTTCAGGATCCAGATATTCTATTTTTGGATGAGCCTTTCGGATCGCTGGATGACCTCACCCGTGAGCGTATGAGCGAGGAATTGCTGCGTATTTGGAACGAGCAGCGCAAGACTATATTGATGGTCACTCATTCGATACCCGAAGCAGTTTTTTTGGCTGACAGAGTGTTGGTGCTTTCTGGGCTGACACAGGGAATTGTATTGGATCTTCCGATTGAGCTGCCACGCCCGCGCGATGATCAGATGCGCTATTCCAGCGAATTCGCCCAGGCTGCCGCTGCCTTACATGATCATTTAAAAATTTAATTTTCCTGATGGTGCGGGTTGTATTCCATACATAAGACTTATTCGGAGCATGCACGGAGAGAACACTGTCAAAATCTATAAAGTGTAAGCATTAACAGAATCTTTATCTCTTTATCTATTAAGTAGTATTTAGTAATAGAGTCAGTGGAAAGTGGGGAAAAGGCTGTGCTATCACGCAGCAAATCGCCTCCCAACGAGAGAAATTTGAGCATTCCTTAAATTCCCAAGGCGCCGTGGATAAAATTTAGGTTATCCAGATTTTCCTTTTGATTGCGATCCGTTTTGAGAGTTAACAAATTTTTATCCAGGTTTATTCCGCAGGTTATCAACCGAAAGGGAGCAGGTAATAAACGGGTTTTATACACAATGTCAGGAGGGTTATCCACAGAAAAACGGGGGTTATCCACAAATTTGGTCAAAGATTGTATTCGTTTCTGAAATCTTCCAGGATGTGTTCTCCCTGGTCTATGAATTGATCCAGCGTTCGCAGCAGCTCATCGCGCTTGTCAGTGTGAAAACCAAGCACTTCCAGAAAATTCTGCCATAATTGGTGGTGATGCTGGTCATCGATGCAAGTCAGCGCCTGTTGCCAGGTTTCGATCATTGGCCAGATCACCGCGTGGAGTGATTCGCTCTCTGCCATGGCTTCAACGCTTTGCAGAAAATAAGCTTTCCTGACCTTCGAGATATTTGGAGGGCAGCCGGTTTCTTTATTGGCGGTTTCAAGTGTTTCCACCCAGACCGGGTGCCATTCGCTGAAAACCGCTTCGTTCATATTTTCGTTACCAAGCAAGCGCGTCAAATCGCCCAGCAGGGGCAACCTGTCCAGTGCTTCAGTGCGATTGGTGAAATCCAGCATGAAGCGTCGGGTGGTCAGGGCTGGTCCATTTAAGCAAGCAATCGCATTGGCAGCTGTGCCGACAGCTTTAAAATAGAGCGCGATCCAAGCTTCCCAGGGCACTTCCTGGGGGTCTTCGAGGTCATACCACTGCATGCGCGCTTTTTCGGCAAACTGAAAAGCGCGCCCATAGACATTCTCAGGGCTGTTAAAGCGGGCGCTGACGCTTGCCTGAATAAACTCAAGCCAATGGTCGTGGTCGTGCAAGATGTTTTGATGGTTCTGCAAGGCGAAACCGATCCATGGGTTTTGGCGTAAACGTCGGTGATAGGTGTAGAAAGATTGGTGGTGGTATTCGATGTCGAGGGAGATTTCGTAAGTCACTCGCAAAACCTCGCGCTTCACTGGCGGGTCTTCCTTGTGCACGAAGATTAGGTCTATGTCGGTGCTGCCGCCCAAAAGTGGCTCGCCTTCAGATACCGAACCGGTCAGGTAGACCGCGACAAGGTCTTTCTCTTTCCTGACCCTTCTGGCGACGTGGTCTTTAGCGATTTTGGTCAGCATTTCAGGCGTGATTCTCACAGCGGCTCCTTCAGGCTTACAATGGCAGGCTTTCCTGGTATGGTGCCAGACGCAGGGCTTGTTTTATTCGGTCAGTGACATAATCCAGATCTGCTGGATCTTCAACAAAATTGAGATTGTCAGTTTCGATGACCAAAACCCGCTCTTGCCATTTGTCCTGGGCAAAGAAATGGTCATATGCCAGCATCAGTTCGCTGATATAGGCAGGATCCATATTGCGTTCATATGAGCGGTCGCGATGGAGGATGCGATTCATCAGCGTCTCCAGGCTGGCTTTGAGATAGACGACCAGGTCTGGGCTGGGGATTTTATCTGCCAGGGCGGCGTGAACGTTGTGGTAGACCTCCAGCTCATCTCCGGTGATGTTGATACCGGCAAACAACGCGTCTTTATCGAAGGTGTAATCAGAAATGACCGTCACACCTTTGGCGAGTGCAGGGGGAATAACTTTGTTTTGCTGATGATAGCGGCTCATCAGGAAAAAAATCTGGGTCTGGAAGGCATAACGGCTGCGGTCAGCGTAAAAATTGCTCAAAAAAGGATTTTCTTCAAAAACTTCCAATAACACTTCGCAATTAAATGTGGGCTGCAACAGGCGCGCGAGTGTGGTCTTTCCGACTCCGATAACACCTTCTATGGCAAGATACATAAACAATCACTCCTCGAGAAGAATAGGAATTAAAACTATACCATAAAGGCTGGTTAACCTGTCATAACAAAGGCGCGATGCAGCAATTCTCAATGAAAATGTGTTTAGATATACAACGAAAAAATGTAGGGGTAATCGGACTCCGAAACGGTAGGGGTGAGTTCAGGGCGTGAGCAGGGAGCATCTGTTGGGGGACCCGCCCGTACGATTGGAAATTGCTTGTCAAAACCGCATACTGGCTCTGTAGGGCGAGATTGAGGAGGTTGTGGCGTTGGTATACCGCCGATATTGTCCCTCCTCAATCCGCCGAAAACAATAATCACACGCGCATCGGCGGATTGGAGGCGCAACACGCTCTTGCCAATGGAATTATCCGGCACATCCAATCTCGCCCTACGAGCTGCTCCCGTGACAACGTGGCAACCGTTCCTAACAAGCATAATTTATCCGAACGGGATTGGCACCGGCGGGTCTGGCTAATTGTTTGGTGACTGTGGATTCGTGACTGTGACCTTCCCCTCCGCTTGTGTGCACGTAAAAAAACATTTTTTGGATTTTATGAGTGCAAAAAACCAAATTATTCCATATTGAGAATTGCTGGGCGCGAAAGGGGTAAACCGTCCATCACGATTGCCTTACCTAAAAGGCGATTATTGGGAAATTAACAGGGGTAAGAATTGGCGATAAGGGATAAGTATGTCAATTGCGGTCACCGGACCAGGATTGCTGGGCAGTTCTGCATCTTCTGTGTCCCACGCCTGGAAGAACAGCCGGTGTTTTCCCGGTGAAAGCGAGGCGAAACCGAGCTGCAAGTTGAAATAAGAAATCCAGTCAGCATCCTCTGCTGGAATCAAATTTTCGATCGAATAGACAGCTGCCCGGTCATCCCAGAGAGGCAAATCAACCGAATAGTCCACACGCTCGATCGGGCTATAAGCCTCCGCGAATCCATACCAATTTGTACGGTCGTCTGCACTTCCGGCGATAATGACGGCATGGGTGTTGTATTCAAGCTGCGTTATCTCAACGTCCGGTCCGTTAGCCAGTCGGTAAGGATCGGCGGCGAGTTTTAATGCTCTGAGAAGAGCGGCTTTGTTTTGTTCTTTGAGATAGTCATTAAAGTACCAACACCTGGCTGAATGCCCACCGTAGCTGGACATGCCCAGGTTCATTACCAAAGCGGGCATTCCCAATTCGCCGTAGGCAAAATCTAACAGCGTGCCATAGACAGGAGGTTTATCCCCTCCGCCCTGCGCGTATGGGACGGAATCGGTGTTATAAGCGATTTTCTTTGCCAGCGTAAACAATTGGCTTGCATTTGGGTTTTCAGCAACCGGATCAAAGAGGAAAGGGCTCAGAATTTCGTTGCCGAAGCTGTCAAGATGCAGCAGCAAAATCGGCTCGGGCTGATCGGCAAGTGCTTGCAGGTTGGTGATGATCGCCTGGGTTTCCGGCTCACTCGCGCCAGCAACGCCCGGGTAAGCCGGGTCGCATGCGCCGATATCGGATGGACGCCATTCAAACGGGAAGTTGAGGTTGAGCCGAACGCCAATGTCATTGCCAGAACAAGTGTTGTGGGTGTTGTTTTGCCAGGCAATCTCCAGACCTTCCTGTGCCTGGGCTTCAGCTTTCATACGACCGTCCGGGTTTGCCAGGATGACCATATGTAACTCGACATAATCGAGCAGCCATGCGTTGTCTGGAACTGTATTGTATGAAGCCAACAGTTCCTCAGCAGCAAGGAGCGCGATTTCAGCTGGAGCGAAAGAATTTCCGCGTAAGCCGGAGATCACCACCAGCCG
>JAAYZW010000017.1 GCA_012514645.1 Chloroflexota bacterium | reverse complement strand
CAAGTCCAACTCTTTCGTTATTTAATCGTCGGCGGTCTCGCATTCGTTGTTGATTTCACGGTTCTTTTCCTGCTGGTAAATTACTTTTCGGTCAACTACCTGGTTGCCGCTGGTTTTTCGTTCCTGCTTGGATTACTCGCCAACTACCTTTTAAGTATCTCGTGGGTGTTCAACCAGGAAACCAAATCCAACGTCAGCCAATCTGTCCTGATTTTTATAATCACCGGGGTAGTCGGATTAGGAATAAACGAGATCTTCATGTACACGTTCACACATTTAGTCGGACTCCAGTATCTTCTCTCAAAGGTTTTCACAGTGCCAATTGTCTTATTGTGGAATTTTCTTTCGCGGAGATTTTTATTGAACAAGAGCAAACATGACAGAGAATAAGAAGAACGTAATCATTATTGGAGCCGGACCTGCTGGTTTAACCGCAGGGCTGGAGTTAATTCGCGCCGGCTGCCAGGTCATTATCCTCGAAAAAGACCCTCAATATGTTGGTGGCATCTCTCGCACAGTGCAATATAAAGATTACCGCTTTGATATTGGTGGGCATCGCTTCTTCTCAAAGAATGATGAAATCGTTGATTGGTGGTACCAGGTCATGGGAGACGACTTTCTGAAACGTCCACGTGTTTCTCGTTGGCTCTACCAGGGTAAATTTTTCAATTACCCCATCCAGATTGGTGAAATCATCCAAAAATTTGGCTTCGGGTTTGCGTTTCGTATTGGAATCAGCCTTATTTACCGCCAGTTGTTTCCTGTTAAACCAGTCGACAACCTGGAAGCCTGGTTTATTAACGGATTCGGCGATGCACTGGCGCAGCCTTTTTTCATTCAATATAACCAGAAACTTTGGGGCATACCCTGCAGCCAACTTTCGCTCGACTTCGCCAGTCAACGCATCAAAGGAGTTTCTGTTTGGAATACTTTGACCGATTCGGTCCGAAAAATGTTTGGTAAAAAGACCGAGGTCAAAAGTTTTATCGAAGAGTTTAACTATCCAAAACAAGGTCCGGGCGAGCTCTGGGAGAGAGTTGCTGGAATTATCAGGGAGCAGGGTGGTCAAATTTTGATGGGCAGAGACGTTTCCAGGCTTCACCTGGAAGGAAACAGAATTGTCGCTTGCGAGGCAGAGCATGAAGGCAAAACTGAACATTATCAAGCCGATTGGTTCTTGTCGACTATGCCTTACAACGAGCTGGCAAAAATTATTTACCCCAATTTGTCAGAAAGTGTTCTTAATGCTGCTGACCAGTTGAAATATCGCGATTTTGTCACCGTTGCCCTGGTCATTGACAAACCTTTCATCTCTAAAGATACCTGGGTTTACACTCACGATGAGGGTCTCAAACCAATTCGCTTCCAGAATTTCAGAAACTGGAGCCCATATATGGTTCCAAACGAGCATCAGACTGTCATCGGATTGGAATACACTTGCACATTTGGTGACGATTTTTGGTCGATGAGCGATGAAGATCTGCTGGAACAGGGAATCCACGACTTCCTTCACCTGGGGTTCGCGCAGCGTGAAGATATTTCGGATGGCTCGGTGGTCAAGTTGCGCAATGTTTATCCGGTCTACCAGGTCGGTTACCAGAACCATGTGCAAACAATTCGCCAAGCAATTGACCCAATAACAAACCTACTGCCCTTCGGTCGCGGCGGCATCCACCGCTACAATAACACTGATCACTCGATGATGACAGCCATGCTCACTGTGAAAAACCTTGTAGCTGGTGAGCGGTTGTACGATGTCTTTCTGGTAAACCAGGATGCTGCTTATCATGAAGAAGAACAGGTTGAAACAACGGGTTAAATCCGCTCATTCCGGGAATTTAATATAAAAGCCTTTCTGCATATCATTCGGGTCAATTAAGGCGAGTTTGTTGTAAAAATCTGCTGTCCGTGTGCAAGGCAGCGGTAAATCCCAACAGCCCTCGAGGCTTTCGTCATTAGCGAGGTATACCGTCAGCCCGCTCAAAGTTGTCTTGCTAACCAGATCTTCGTGCGAAACGAATTGTGTGGCAATCTTGTTTTCACTTGGTGGTTTGACCAGGGTTCGTTTTATACCAAAATCACGCGGGACTTCCGGACTTAACAAAAACAAAGCTAACGCGATTATCACCAAAGACAATCCCTTCTTCGATACCTGCGGCATTGATTGCGCAAACCATTCAACCAACACAGAAAGTAAGATCGCGAAGGCTATCCAATACGCCATGCCAATAAAACGTATTTCTGGTGCTGCCAGGAACCAATAGAGAATGTGAAGCAGCGCAAAGCCAATCGCCAGAAATTCCGCTTTGTGATCCTCAAGGCGGAATTTTTTAATTAACCAAAAAACCAAAACTACCAATAACAGCGGTACGCCCAGGATCCAACCTTCCCTCAGCCCCCGTGGAACCGTCCACAACCATTGTGGCAGCCACTGCAAGAAGGGAGTGTCGGGAGAGATTGTGTTCCCATAGCGGGACCAGTTGTAAATAACTCCTGTTATTGGCTCGACCATCGTGCGAGGGATCTTCCATATGAAGTCAAAGGAAATGATCGCAGTCGGGTAAACCAGGTATCCGCTCAGAATTACCGAACGAACCAACCAAGGGATTCCCAAAAGGAGCAGCATCGGGATTCGGCTCCACAAAAATTTTAATTCTTGTTTATTACCAACGTTCTTTTTGAAGAATATGATAATCGCTGCGAGCATAAAAGCAGCTGCATAAACCAAACCGCTCAGCTTGATGCAGATCATCAACACTCCCAGCAGCAAAATCAGGTTTACATTTCTTCGTAAGCTGGCAGGGTTGTTTATGTTTTCCCCCAGAGCAATCAGTTCTCCAGCTAATAGCACTTGCAACACTGCGATAAACAAATCTGGCGAATAGCCAGAAAAGTAAAAATTGGGCATATACCATAAGAAGAAAGGCAGGATCAATGCATAATAGTAATCTGCTTTCTTTGGGCGGCTTTCACGCATGGTCAACCTTGTCACAGAAACCATGCACTGTAAAACCAGCAGCCAGGCAAGCAAGCAGTTGGCGATATAGAACGCGTACCCATGGAAAATGCCCTGGTTCACCAGGCTGACATAAAGGAACGAAGCATTGTTGAACGCCAGGCGATGGTGAACATTACCCAGACCAGGCACGATGGCATAATTTTCCAGCCACTGCACCGTCTGCAGGTGATACATACCATGGTCGAAATGCAGGTTGCCACCGATTGAGAAAGCCCCGATCACAATGCCGGTCAATATCATCGCCATCATTCCAGGCACAGCATTTTGCCATTTCAATCGCCTTATGGCGCTAATCACGTTTTTATGTGCCAGGATGTACCCTGCCAGAGCAGCGAGAATGTGAACAATCAGGCAAGCCAGATTTATAGGGAAAAAAAGATGCCAGATCTGCAAAAAGCCAATTGAGAATGCCAGCCCAACCCAAAACAACCGCAAGAAATCTTTAATTCCCAGATCAGAATCAGCACTTGGGCGAAAAATAAGCAGCCCGATCCCGATGAAAATAAATCCGAAAAAAAATAAACCTGCCATGATTAAAAGCATATATTCTGTTCCTTATACTCTACCTTCTCCCGGAGCGAAGCGACAGGTTCCCATGTCAGCAAACTTTTTCGGGGGCGCGCCGCGATCAGAAAACACAGCCCGCTTATAGTCTGTGTCGATCATGGTTATTTTCAATCAAGGCTTCAACAATAACCATTGCGGCACATTTCTCCTGACTGTTATTGCAATGATCTCCCAAGACAGGCTCCATCTCCCATTTTACAAAAATTGTTACCCATAGCTTTCATTAAACAATAACCCAATGTTCAAGGTGCGTCTCAATCATCAAGTCCTGTTCATCGTGTTTGATAGAGCTGGCCAGGATAACGATCATCAATATTGTATCATCCTTGCCTTGGCGTGATATCCTCTTTCTTAAATAATAAACGCCCCTGGTGGGGGGCGTTTAAGCGGTCGCGTTATGAACTACTGAACGGCAACTTCGGCGCCGGCTTCTTTCAGCTTGGCAGCGGCGTCGTTGGCGACGTCTTTACCAACAGCTTCGAGAACTTTGGCGTCGGCGGTTTCAGCCATATTTTTAGCGTCGACCAAACCGAGGCTGGTGAGCTGACGTATGACTTTAATTACTTCGATTTTCTTGGGACCAGTGGCTTTGATAACAACATCAAACTCGGTCTTTTCTTCAACTTCTTCTTCAGCGGCTGCGGCGGCTGGACCAGCAGCAACAGCAGCGACGGGAGCGGCTGCAGAGACGCCCCATTTTTCTTCCAACATTTTGACGAGGTCGGCAGCTTCCAAAACGGACAGTGTGCTCAGTTCCTCAACGATTTTTGCTAAATCAGCCATTTCTTTCTCCTATAATTCTTTCTTTTTTTTATATTTTTCTCGTTTTCGAACGAGCCTAGGCAGCACTAGTCTGCTTTTCTGAGTTTGCTTTAATAACAGCAGCCAAACCACGGGCGGGTTCCGCTAAAGTACGAACTAACTTGCTGGCAGGTGCCAGGATGGT
>JAAYZW010000203.1 GCA_012514645.1 Chloroflexota bacterium | reverse complement strand
TAGTTGAACGTCTTCATTTTTTCAGATCTTTCGGATTTCAAAGCAAACCTCCTGGGATAATGATGAATGCCCTAATTATAGTGCAGCCCCACCCCCCAATGCAGACCAAATTTCCCGTTTCCTGCTCCCTGCTCCCCGATCCCTGCCTGTCATCCTGAGCGCAGCGAAGGATCTTACCGGTTGGACGGGTTAGATCGTTACTCTGTATACTGCGTATCACTTCGTTCAGGATGACAAAAGTAAGTAGTGTTGAGGCCTGCCTCAACATAAATGGCATTCCGATGCAAACATAACAGAATAGGCGGGTCCAGTTCTCTACAAGACCACATGATAGGAACAGGCAGGCCAGTTCCCTACAGGACCACATGATTATATCCTCTTCCCTATTTCCCGATCCCTGCCTGTCATCCTGAGCTCAGCGAAGGATCTTACCGGTTGGACGGGTTAGATTCTTCACTTCGTTCAGAATGACAAAACCCAACCACCAGAATGACAACACCCAGAGAGGGGGTGGTAAACAAGTGCCCCTACGTACGTGTAACTTTCCTCTGGGTTTTGCTTAATACCTATCCGAACCCAATGCGCCTTGCACCGACGCGGTGGGACCCGAAGGGCGGTTTGCTTTGTCACCCACTGGCTGCAACCACAGGTAACCATATGAGGGCAGGGTGTAATCGCCCGGCAAAATCCGCTCACCGGTCAGAAGATCAACAAACTCATCAGCAGTCTCAGGAACCCAGCCCCTGATTGGCATGTCACGCAGGTTATTCAACACCACCACGCGGATATCCTCCCACCTGCGCTGGTAGGCGACCACCGCCTTGGTCTCAAAGCTAAACGAACGCCAGCTAAAATCGCCCCTGCCAAAAACCGGGTGCTGCTTACGAACCGCGATAAGGTGGCGCAGTTTGTTCAGCAGCGAATTTGGGTCAGCCTCCTGGGCAGCCACATTGACCTTCTGATAGCCATAAATCGGGTCGTCAATCACGGGCGAATACAATTTTTCTCCAAGGGCGTCCGAAAAACCAGCATTCATACCCGAATCCCACTGCATGGGCGTGCGCACACCGTTGCGATCGAACAAATCAATGTTGTCGCCCATGCCGATCTCATCGCCGTAGTAGAGGAACGGTGATCCGACCATGGTGAGCAGCATCGAGTGCAGCAGCAGAATCTTGCGCTGATCGTTATCCACCAACGGCGCCAACCGGCTGCGGATGCCGAGATTGATGCGTTGTTTGGGGTTCGGCGCGTAGGTTTTCCACATCCATTGGCGCTCCTCGGGTGTGACCATCTCGAGTGTCAGTTCGTCATGATTACGCAAAAAGGTGCCCCACTGGCAGCCCTCGGGTAATTCGGGCGTGCGCGCCAGAATCTCTTCGATGGGGGTGCGATCGCCTTTCGCCAATGCCATAAACAAGCGCGGCATCAGCGGAAAATGGAAATTCATGTGCATTTCATCGCCCTCGCCGAAGTATTCGATCACGTCTTCGGGCCACATATTGGCTTCGCTGAGCAAGAGCGTATCGGGCTTGTATTCGTCGACGAATTTGCGCATGCGCTTCAAATAGGCATGTGTTTCGGGAAGATTTTCGCTGCTGGTACCCTCGCGCTCAAACAGGTAGGGCGGAGCGTCAATGCGCAGCCCATCCGCGCCGGCGTCGATCCAAAATTTGACCACATCCAGCATGGCTTGCTGCACCTCTTCGTTGTCGTAATTGAGATCAGGTTGGGTGGAATAGAAGCGATGCCAGAAATATTGCCCGCGCAGATGGTCGAAGGTCCAGTTTGAGGTTTCGGTGTCGGTGAAGATGATGCGTGTGCCCAGGTATTTTTGGTCGGTGTCAGACCAGACGTACCAATCGCGATATTTTTCGTGTTCCGGGTGGTTGGGGTCGCGCGAAGCCTGGAACCAGAAGTGTTGGTCTGAGGTGTGATTGGGGATAATCTCAACGACGATGCGCAAATCGCGTTTGTGGGCTTCGTTGACCAGGGTCTTGAAATCGTCCATGGTACCGTAGGCGGGGAAAATGTCACAAAAATCGCTTACATCGTAGCCGTCGTCGCGCAAAGGAGAGGGCATGATCGGCAGCAGCCAAACCGCGTCGACACCAAGGTCTTTGAGGTAGTCGAGTTTGGTGGTAAGTCCGGTCAGGTCGCCCCAGCCATCGTCGTTTGAGTCCTTATAGGCGCGGGTGTTCAGCTCGATGAAAATGGCATCTTTGTACCATGGTGTTTTTTGTGTCATTTGTTCTCCTGATGATTAGTTTATAGGGGCGAGTTGCCATGCCGTCCACTATCATACTGTCAGTTGGGGCGGGTTGCCCTGCCCGCCCGCAATCATATGCCGTGGACGTGATAATGGGAGACCATGACAAGTCTCCCCTACATTGTTCAATTTTAGTTATCCCTTCACCGCGCCTGCCATCATGCCGCGAACGAAGTACTTTTGCAGCGCGAAGAAGACGATCATCGGCAGCAGCATCGACAGGAACGCAGCGGCGGTCAGCAGGTGCCAGCCGGCACCCAGCGATGAAACCATGTTGCTGATCTGGTAAGTCATCACCGGTTTGCTGCCACCCAGGAAGACCAGCGATACCAGCAAGTCGTTCCACACCCACAAAAACTGGAAGATCGCCAGCGAAGCAATCGCCGGCATGGTCAGCGGCAAAACGATCCTGCTAAAGACCTGCCAGTGGTTGGCGCCATCCAGATAAGCTGACTCAAACAAGTCTTTGGGCAGGCTGCTCATCGAGTTACGCAGCATATAAATGGCATAAGGCAGCCCAAAACCAGTATGGAACAACCACACTGCCGGGAAGGTGCCGTTCATTCCCAGTCCCGCGAACATACGCAAGACAGGCACCAGCGTCATCTGGATAGGCACAACCTGCAGTCCGACCAGGATCGCGAAGATGGCATAGCGACCTTTGAAGTCCATCCAGGCAAAGGCATAGGCGGCGAACAAGGCAATAAAGATCGGAAAAATCGTGGAGGGAACCGTGACGATCACGCTATTCACAAACGCCCTCCCCATACCCCTGGGGTTGAGCAGGTCAGTGATATTACAATTCATCCCCAACGGCTTGGTGTCACTGGCACAGGCAGCCCGGTAGGTGGAAGTGCCTCGATAGCCTGTGAGCGCATCCACATAGTTGTCGATGGTGAAGCGCGTACCCAGTTTTTCCATGTAGGGCGCGTTTGGATCCGGGTGCTGCGCGCTGACCGGACCGTTATCCACATCCAGGGCGGTCCACCAGCCGGTGGTATTGATCAGTGCGACCGGTCGGAAAGAGGTCACCAGCAAACCAAAGGTTGGAACCAGCCATAAGATCAGGATGATCGCGATCCCTATGCTGGTGCCCAGGTTACTTGGTTTACGCGGACTGCGCTTTTTTGGTAAAGGTTTAGAAAGTGCTGCCGTGGTCATCGCATCGCCTCCTGTTTTGTAAAGCGGCGGATGTTCATAACAATGAAGGGAACAATCAGCAAAATCAGGATCACTGCAATCGCTGTGCCGCGCCCATAGTGCGCGTTGGTATACATCTCAGTGTACATACGCGTCGCGATGACGTTGGTGCCATAATTACCGCCAGTCATCACATAGACAATATCAAAGAGTTTGAGCACATTAATCACCATAGTCGTGATCACAACGATGATCGTCGGTGCGATGATTGGCACCTGGATTTTCGCAAAAATCTCGAAATTCGTGGCGCCGTCAATCCTGGATGCCTCGATGATTTCTTCAGGGATGGATTTGATCGCTGAAGACAGCAGCGTCATACAAAAACCGGTCCACATCCAGACACCTACAACAACCAGCATAAAGGTATTCAGGGGCGATCCGGTCAACCAGGACACAGGTTGAAAACCCAGCCCGGTGATAATGGCGTTCAAAATGCCCGTCTGCACCTGGGAGGTGCCATAGTTGTAAACGAATTTCCAGATCACGCCGGCGCCGACAAATGAAATCGCCATCGGCATAAAGATGATCGATTTAGCCAGGGCTTCCTGTTTAATGCGGTCTACCATTACCGCAAAAATCAAGCCGATGCCGACCGAGCCAGTCACCATGACCAGCAGCCATTTAATCATATTTCCATACGAAGAAACCCAAAAGCTTTCCCAGGTAGTCGCGATGGTGGTGGTGTTTAGTTCATTGGTAAGCGCATAACGATAATTTTCAAAGATGCCCCAGCACGGTTGACCTTCTCTACACGTGGTTGCCGCTGACGCGGTGCCGTTCGCGTTTCCAAAGCTCAGGTTTACCGTGTTGAGCATTGGATACAAGATAAAGATGGTCATCACGATGATTGCAGGAAGCAAATAAAGCCAGGGAACACCTTTCTTTTGTTTCATGACGGAAGCGGTCACTGCTTTAGCCATGCTACCTCCCTCTTAATTATGAGCGGAGGCGCCAATTGGCGCCTCCAATTTTTCGGTTATCTATTGAACCATAGCGTCGGCTTGAGCGTCGGCGATGGTGTTCAGGATGGCGTCTAAGTCGCCGCCATTGACATAATCGGTGATGCCGCTGAATTCGGCGCTGCCGAAGCCACCGGGAATCGAGTCACCAATATCGGGGGTAAAGCCTGTTGCGTTTGCGAGTAGGTCAGCCTTTTTGGCTGCTTCTTCTGAAGTGTAAGATTGGTTGCCTTTGGCGTTCGGGGACAGGTCGAAGCCGATTGTAGCCCACATTTCGCCGCCCTTGTCAGAAGACAGGTACTTGATAAGTGAGCGAACTGCCGGGGTGTCGTTAAAGACCATCAGCCAGTCAGAACCGCCTTGCAGCCCCTGCGCGCCGGGGACGCCGAAGAAGTCATAATCAACTCCGTAAACCTTGTCGGGGTAGGTGCCCAGCAGTGTGCCGCTGGCAAAGCCAGATTGTTTGACCATGTAGGCTTCGGGGGTGTCCGAGAAGACTTTCAGGATGGCATCGTTAAAGCCAGTTGAAAGGGTGCCTTCAGCGCCCGCAACGGTGTAAGCGGGATCCATCGCCCATTTGCCGTAGATCTCGTAGGCTTCTTTTACGCCTGCATCATTATAGGCAATTTCGCCAGCGATGATCTGGTTGACATAGTCGGGACCCTGGGTAACCAGCAGAATGTCCTGGATGAAGTCAGTGCCAGTCCAGCCAGTGGCGTCGCCAGATTCAAAGCCCATAGACCAGGGCACATTGCCGTCCGAAACCATTTGCTCAACCAGGGCATCAAGTTCTGCCCAGGTGCTGGGAACGGTGTAGCCAGCGGCGTCAAAATTGGCAGGGCTGTACCAAATTAGGGTCTTGGGGTCAGCCTTCACGGGCAAACCGAGCCAGGTGCCATCAATGGTGCCGATGTCGCCCCAATAACCAGCATAATTGGCAGCATTGGCACCGAGGGTGTTCATGTCAACCAATTGGTCTTTGTATTGGGTCAGTTGGGGAACATTCCAGAAAGCAACATCCGGGGGTGTGCCAGCCTGGACTCGGGTGTCCAGCAGTGCCTGGTCTCGGGTGGATTCCGGGTTAACGGTAACACCGCAGGCTTCCATCCAGGGTTGCAGAATGGCGGTCAGTTTGGCTTCTTCTTCGCCCGACCACTGGTAGAGCATGGAGACACTGTCGCCAGCGGTAACGCCGGTGCAATCAAAATCACCAACTACAGGTTCAGTTTCATCCGGTTCTTCAGTGTCCACCGGGGGGACGGTTGTCGCTGTGGGACTAGCACAAGCGGCAAGGGCAAGGGACGCGACCAGCAAAACTGCCAGAAGAGTCCAAACAGGATTTTTTTGTTTCATCTTTTACTCCTTTCAGTATCAATAGAAACAGTTGGTAAGATTAGATTCTTCAAAAAGCCTCGCCTGAGGCTATTGTCAACCTTTAAAAGGGCCGGTCGAGCGGCGCAAAATCAACTCGGCGGGCAGGGAGACCGCCTTTTCCTCTGGAAAATCGCCCTTCATCAGCCGCCTCAGCAGATCATAAGATTGCCGGGCGATCTCATATGCAGGTATTTTGACTGTGGTCAGGGCTGGCTGTGTAAATGAAGCAAGCGGAATGTCATCAAAACCAACAATCGAAAGGTCGTCGGGGATGGAGAGCCCGGCTTCGCGGATCGCTGAGTAAGCTCCCAAAGCGACATTATCACTGGCGATAAAAGCCGCAGAAAACTCGCAGCCAGATTCAAGCAGCGATTTCATTTGCAGATAGCCGCTGCGCAAATCGAAATCGGCTTCACGCACAAGGTTGTCATCATATTGCAGCCCGGCGTCCAACAAGGCTTGCTTGTAGCCTTCCAGCCTTTGCGTGGCTGAAGTGTAGGGCATGGCGGCGTTGGTGATGCAAGCGATTTTGCGATGCCCCAGCCCGATCAGATGGTTCAGAGCCATTCGGGCAGCAGCGCGGTTGTCGATATCGACCGAATGCAGCGAAGAGCCGGGAATAAAGCCCATCAGCACCACCGGGATATCGGCTTCTTCCAAGGTCTTGAGACCGCTGTCGTCCAGCCGGGGGGTCATCAGAATCATACCGTCAATGTGGTGAGCGCGCGTGAGCTCAAGATAAGTCTCAAGCTGCTGGTCGTGGTCGACCCCTTCTATTAATAACCCCTGGGAGTTCGGTTTTAGCACCTCGAGCAAGCCTCCCAAAATTTGTGGCAGGAACGGATCGGTGGCGATGTATTCAGGATCGCGGGGGATGATCAGCCCGATGGTTTTGGTTTGGTTGGAAGCCAGGGCGCGGGCGGAGGCGTTGGGATAATAGCCCAGCTCACGAGCAGCCTGACGGACTCTCTCGGCGGTTTCGGGGCGAATCGTGTAGCGTTGGTTATCATTCAGTACGAAAGAGACCGTGGTCCGGGAAACCCTCGCCAGGTCGGCAACATCCTGACTTGTCACTCGTTTGCTCAATTCCACCTCTTTGATTAACGCGCGTTAGTAATTTGATGTTAGTATAACAATTAATTTTACAAATGTCAAGGAAAAATACAGGGATTCGCCGCTATTCGTTGGGGTGGGGCGGTTGTGTGACAGCATTTGCCTTCTCACTGGCGAAATGTGACCACAAAACGGGCGCTCAGGGCTTGGCTGAGGTGGCTCAGACCATCTGCTTGATCGGGCTGAACCGGACAAGCCTCATACCTGTGCTGATTTTTCACCGGTTCACAAATCCACATTCTGGGTTAGAATGCTTAACGATCCAATACGAAGTGAAGGAGTTTTTTATGACCCAAATGTTTTGTTTTCAATGCCAGGAAACTATGCGTAACACGGGCTGCAATGCCCGCAAAGGTATGTGTGGCAAACCAGCCGATGTCGCCCGCCTGCAAGATTTGCTGATCTACCTGCTCAAAGGCATTTCATTTTGGGGTACCCGCGGTCGCAATATGGGTGTCCACGATGATGAAACCGACTTGTTCGTCGCTCAGGCATTGTTCTCCACGATTACCAATGCCAATTTCGATGCCGATCGTTTCATTGAAATAATCAAAAAAGCGATCGAGCTGCGTGATTCCCTGCGCCATCGCTCACAGGCGCGCTGCAGCGAATTGCACGGTAATGAATGCAGCGACAGCGGTCCCGACTGGGCTGGTTGGCATCCTGAAAACTACGAAATCGAAACCCTGCTCGCCAAGGCGAATACCGTTGGCGTGATGGACGACCCAACCCTCGACCCGGACGTGCGCTCTTTGCGCGAGCTGATCATTTACGGGCTCAAAGGCATGGCTGCTTATGCCGACCACGCCTACCTGGCAGGCGGGCAGGACGAAAGCGTCCTCGCGTTTATGCAGGAAGCTCTCGAAGCCACCACCAATAACCAGCTTGGCGTAAACGAACTGATCGCCATGGTTCAGAAAACCGGCGAATTCGGTGTAAAATCGATGGCGCTGCTCGACAAAGCCAACACTTCCCGTTATGGTCACCCCGAACCGACCAATGTCAACCTGGGCGTTGTGCCCGGACCTGGCATTTTGGTGAGCGGGCATGACCTGGTTGATCTTGAAGAACTGCTGATCCAAACTGAAGGCAGCGGCATCAACATCTATACTCACGGCGAAATGCTGCCTACCAACGCATACCCTGAGCTCAAGAAGTACAAACACCTGGTTGGCAATTATGGCGGCTCCTGGTGGCATCAGGGCGAAGAGTTTGTCTCCTTCAATGGTCCCATCCTGATGACCACCAACTGCATCATCCCGGTCAAAGAAGCTTACCAGGAGCGCATCTTTACCACCGGTATGGCCGGTTATCCCGGTCTGCCGCATATCGCCGACCGACAAAACGGCGGACAAAAAGATTTCTCAGAAATCATCGCCCTCGCCAAAACGCTGCCCGGACCCGAAGAGCTGGAAACCGGCACAATTCCGATCGGTTTTGCCCACAACACCGTTTTGAGCGTGGCAGATAAGGTTATTGATGCAGTCAAAGCCGGAGCAATCAGCCGCTTTGTGGTCATGGGTGGTTGTGACGGTCGCCACAAAACCCGTCAATATTTTACCGACGTTGCCCTGGCACTGCCGGAAGATACCATCATCCTGACTGCTGGCTGCGCGAAGTATCGCTACAACAAGCTTGGCTTGGGCGAGATCGCTGGCATCCCGCGGGTTTTGGATGCCGGTCAGTGTAATGACAGCTATTCGCTGGTGCTGATCGCCCAGGCGCTGGCAAACGCTTTTGATGTAAGTGTCAACGACCTGCCGCTTTCCTTTGACCTGGCTTGGTACGAACAGAAAGCTGTGATCGTGCTGCTGTCGCTGCTCTCGCTGGGCGTGAAAAAGATTCGGCTTGGTCCAACCCTGCCGGCATTTCTTTCGCCCAACGTCGCGGAGATTATTATCAACGCCTATGACCTGAAACCGATTGAAACACCAGAAATTGACATCGAAGCCATGATGGCTGGTGCCTAAGTAATCAGCATAAATGAGATTAAGCTGCCAGGATAACCCCCTGGCAGTTTTTCAATCCAATTGATCCGGACTGCAAGACACAGGGGAACACACGCAGGGCGGAGTGTGAAATGAAATCCAATGGTAAAAGTATATTACTTATGGGAATATCACTTCTCGATAGTTATAAGAGGGGCTGAGTGCTTGTCATCCTGAACGAAGTGATACGCAGTATACAGAGTAACGATCTTACCCCTCCAACCAATCAGATTCTTCGCAACCGAGGCTCAGAATGGCAACCAATAAGTCATCCTGAACGAAGTAATCCGCAGTCTTTCCCTCTGAAACCACAGGCTACATTAGCGCCGCCAAATAGCCTCTTGCGGCAGCTGCCAGATTATCAGCCGCGTTCGCCATGGCATCTTCCAGCGCCTGTCCCTCCGGCATTGCTTGCACCAAATCGCTTACCCCCAACTCTAAAATTCTCTCCGCGCCTTCCCCCAACGCCCCCGAAATCACGGCTACGCGCACCCCAGCAGCGCTGGCTCGCCGCGAAACCGCCGAAATCGCCTTGCCCATCGCGCTCTGAGCGTCTGTACGCCCTTCTCCTGTGATTACCAGGTCGGTTCCGACCAATTTCCGTTCAAACTCCAACAAATCAAGCACAAAATCGATGCCCCCGCGCAGCTCAGCGCCCATAAAAGCCACAAACGGCAGCGCGAAGCCCCCTGCCGCGCCCATCCCTGGCAAATCCTTCAACTCCAAGCCGCTCGTTCGGGCAACCACAGCAGCCAAACGCCCCAAGCCTTGATCAAGCTGCGCTACTTGCGCAGGTGACGCCCCTTTTTGCGGTCCAAACACCGCTGCCGCGCCGTTGGCTCCACACAGCGGATTGTTGACATCGGTCAGAAAAATGATTTTGCCGGCATAATTTAGCGAGCTAAATTCCAGAAGGTCAACCTCGGCGATACTGCTCAACTCACCAGCGCTTGTGACCGCCCCACCCCACCGGTCCAAAAAGCGCATCCCCAAAGCCCTGGCTGCGCCAACCCCTCCGTCGACCGTGGCGCTCCCGCCCAACCCAACCAAAATCGGATTGGCGCCGCTTTCAATCGCGTCCAAAATCAGCTCACCCACCCCGACCGTGCTGGTTTTGGTTGGGTCGAGCTCAGTTTTACTCAACAACGGAAGCCCCGCGGCAGCAGCCATCTCGATCACAGCTGCACCGCTTTCCAACCGGGCATAGGCAGCGTGAATCGGTCTGCCCAACGGGTCGTGGGAGCGGATGGTTCGCAGCTCTCCGCCCAGGTTTTGTAAAACAACCGGCACCAAACCCTCGCCGCCATCGGCAACCGGCAGCTCAATCACTTCTGCCTGTGGGAACAGCAGCCGGGCTTCCCGGGCGATGATCTCGCAGGCTTCAGCCGCGGTCAACGAGCCTTTGAACGAATCAGCAGCGATAACGATTTTTTTCATGCTCAATTAAGTGTATCAGACCCTGAGTGTTTCACTGCTTCTTTCAGGACGACAAGAAGAAATCAGGATGACAGCCTTGCTGTCATTCCTGCGAAGAATCTTGTCGGTTGGAGAGGTAAGATTCTTCACTTCGTTCAGGATGACAAAATGGAACTAGGATGACGCATTGCTTCTTTCAGACCACCCAAGCCCACAAACCCAATGAAAGGCGTTTATAATACAGAGATGGCTGAGAAGTCTCTAAAACTCAACTATCTCCTCAGCGGGGTGTTCATGCTGTTTTCAACAGCCGGGGATATCGCTTCAGCCCTGGTGTTAAAAGCGATCGTCGACACGAGCGTCTCCCGCTCTTTGGATCAACTCTGGCATCTCTTGCCGCTAGCCTTGCTCCTGATCGTCGCGAATTATCTGTCACGCATCGCGGGCAGATATTTTGGGATGACCTATGCCACCGAAGGCATCCGCGGTTTGAAAGACCGCTACTTTGCCCACCTGATGGAAAAGCTGGACCACCAGGATGACATCAAGCAGGAGCTTTCAGCTTTTTCGGTTGATGCCGACCTGCTTTTCAACAGCTTTTATTTCAATCAAATTTTTCTGATGGCGAGCATCATCTCGTTCCTCCTTTCGCTCGTCGCGGTGATCTACCTGAACTGGATTCTTTTCATCGTTGCTTTTGTCACCTCCCTCCTGCCGCTGCTTGTGCCTTACTTTTACAAAGGAAAGCTGGCAATGCTGGGCAAACAATACAGCGAAGAGGGCAAAGAGTATCTCGACTTCGTCAACGAAAGCCTTTTGGGCAGGGAAGAAGTGCTGGCTTATGGCAGGCAGGCACCTTTCAGGCGCATGCACGCCGAGCGAAACAGCCGGCTTGAAAACAGCCGAAAACGCAGCCGCCTGGCGAATTTTAATAGCTCGCGATTGTCCTATTCGCTGACCGACTTTTCTTTTTTGGCGATCATCACGCTCAGCACCATCCTGACCATCCAGGGACAAGTAACCCTGGGCACGATGATGGCGGTCATTCAGCTGATCCATAATATCGTTATCCCATTGGGAGATATTGCCACAGCGCTAAACGAGCTTAATTCAGCAAAAACGATCAAAGCAAAATATGAGAACTTGCCGGAAATACCGGAAGTCGAAACCGAGTCGATCGGGTTTGAAGACGGAATCGAGATAATAGGGCTGACTTACGCCTACCCGGAAAGCACGCAGGACGCCGTGACTGGTCTGGATATGCGCCTGCAAAAAAACAGCAAAGTCGCCATCATCGGCAAGACAGGCAGCGGCAAATCGACCCTGCTCAAGCTGATTATGGGGCAAATCACTGGTTATTCCGGCAGCATTACTGTAGACGGTCAGGATATTCGCCAAATTGACCCGAAACTGCGCCGCCAGCTCTTCAGGGTGGTTCCCCAGGACCCCTATCTCTTTACCGACAGCATTCTGAACAACATCTGCTTTTACGCAGAAGATTGCAATAAAGAGCGATTGCCCGCAGTTTTGAGGCACTCACTGCTCGAAGACCTGGTTTTGGGTGAAGGGGGCATTGAGCGACTTATAAGCGACAAGAGCCGGGTGTCTGGTGGTGAAAAGCAGCGCATCGTTTTGGCGAGAGCGCTCATGGCAGGAGTGGCAGACCGCATCCTGGTTTTGGACGAACCTTCTGCCAACCTCGACCACAAAAGCGCGGCAAAGATTATCGAAAACATCACATCGATGGAAAATGTGACCGTAATCATGGTGACCCACGAATATGACCCTGCTATTCTCACCCTCTTTGACCAGGTTATCAATTTGAGCGGCGACGCAAAACCCACTCCTGAGCCTGGAAATTAACGCTGCTGCAATAGTATCGTTTCTGAAATGATATACAACCGTAGGGATGGGTTCAGAACGTGAGCAGGAAACAGGGAGCAAATCGGCTTGGCAGGGGCGGGTCTGGCTAAATTGGGTGGCGGTTCTATATTCGTGAATGGGACCCGCCCGTACGGTTGGAAATTGATTGTCAAAACCGCATGGATCGTGCCTGTAGGGCGAGATTGAGGAGGTTGTGGCGTTGGTGTACCGGTGATATTGTCCCTCCTCAATCCGCCGCTATTGATAATCACACACGCATCGGCGGATTGGAGGCGCGACACGCTCTTGCCAATGGAATTAGTGGCACCTCCAATCCCGCCCTACGGCTGCTCACGGGATGGCGTTGTTAACTGCCAGCGCTGTTATGTGGGTTAGAATAACCGGTCGGGCTGTGGTAAATTTAGACAATAAGAAGAGCGAAAGAATTCTCTGAGGTTTTTATGAGCCACGATCACGACGACCACACTCACACGCATCTCCACACCCACGGTTTTCACCGCCACGTGCACAGCGATGCAGAGAAAAAAGCGGTCATCAACCGGCTTTCCAGGGCGATTGGGCACCTCGAGTCGATTAAGCGCATGGTTAGCAGCGATGAAGACTGCAGCCAGATCCTGATCCAGCTGGCGGCAGTGCGCTCAGCGATTAATAACACGGGCAAGGTCGTTCTGAAAAATCACATCAGCCACTGTATTGTAGAGGCAGTGGAACAGGGCGATGAAGAAGCCATACAAGCGCTCAACGACGCGATCGACCGCTTTGTGAAGTGAACCGCGCTCACAAGCTCTGAGCGATCACTTTCTCTAAATCAATTACACCCTTCCGCCACCAACGGCAGCAGGTAGCCATCGCTCATCTGCATCACCTCATCGACCACCTGGGTAATGCTCATGTCGTGGGTCACGATGATGACGGTGTAGTTATCCTCATGCGCCAGGTCACACAGCAATTGCACGATCTTCTCGCCATTGGCGACATCCAGATTACCGGTGGGCTCATCCGCCAAAATAATCTTCGCGCCCGATGCCAACGCCCGGGCGATTCCAACGCGCTGTTTCTCGCCGCCAGAAATCATATTTGGAAAACGCTTTCCGACCGACTCGGGTAAATTGACGTGCGCGATGTATTCCTTCGCGATCACTGCCGCTTCTTTGGGCGATTTGCCCAACAGCTCCAGCGGGAAGCAGACATTCTCCAGACAGGTCATCAGCGGAAACAAATTAAAGCTCTGGTATACCACCGCCACATTATTGCGGCGATACTTGTCAAGGTCAAAGTCGTCAGTGGGCACACCGCGATAGAGCACCTGCCCGTCCGTCGGCAGTGCCAGCCCAGCGATTAGCGACAGCAACGTCGACTTCCCGGAGCCAGATTTACCGATGATGGCGTAGGTTTTGCCTTCATAAAATTCAGCGGTGGCATTGTTTACTGCATCGACCGACTGGTATTTGTTGCGATATTGGTAACAAACGTTTTCAAGCCTCAAAATTGGTTCTGTGTGTGTGGTTTCTTCCATGCTGCTTCTATTCTTTCGTAAATAATATATCCAGCACCTTCGAGCGCCCCATCAAGCCGATGGCGATCACAATGCCAAATGTGTAAATTCCTACAAATAATAACAAGTTCTGCTGCACTGCCGGCAGCCATTCCGGGCGAACCAGCAGAATCACCGCGATCGGCAGCAGTCCGATCAGCAGCAGAAAAACCTGCTCGAGGAAGAACGCCAGGTATACCTGGAGCTTCCGCGCCCCCAGGCTGCGCATCACCGCGAATTCAGGCAGGCGATTGCGTGTTAGCAGGTAAGACAAAATAAAGGCAATCACCCCCGAAAGCAGCAGCATAATCGGGATGATGAAGTTCAGGAACGAAAGGTGCTGCTGGATCGAGAGCAAGCCGTCTGCCAGCGCTTTGTCTTCGATCACCACCGCCAGCCTGTTGCTGCGGATGATCCCCACCTGGCTGTAGCCGCTCTCTTCCAAATAGTCGCGCAAACCGTCCAGGTTTCGAGGGTCTTTTGGGATAATGGTGGCAGAATCGACCGAATCTGCGATATATTCACTTGGCAAACCTAATACCATCGTGTCTGGGTTTTCTGAAGAATCAGCCACCATGTAGCCGAAATCGGTGCCCATTCTGATGTCAAGCAAAATATCCCAGGGCACGTATAAAACCGGTGAGCGGCTGCCCTGAAAATAACTGCCGACAATTTTGAAGTCAAACGCTTCTGCTAATACGCCGAAGTTCTCGTCCGGTTCATAGACACCCAGGCGAATCACATCCCCGGGCATCAGCCCATTTTCTGTCAGGAAGCGATCGGGCACCACGGAGATGTATTCCGGCTGCAAAAAGCTTTCGTCAGAATAGCCTTCCAGCCACTGCACCTGGCTATCACGGAATTTGACCGCTTCACTGGTGCGGGAGACGCTATCGGTCAGTGCCAATACTGGCATGCGCTGCACCTGTTGGGCAGCCCAACTGAAACCGACATCCGCAGCAATCGACGACTGCTTCCAGTCAAGCTCGGGTTTTTCGGGCAGATCTGGCGTGCCCGGGCTGCCATCAGCGCCTTCCACCAAGCCCATATATTCATAGTGCATGTAGCGGGTAAGCAAAAACTCTTCGATCACCGGGTTTTCGGACTGGAGTTCTTCTCTCACTTCCCGAATCATATCGCCGGTTGCCGGATATTCAAACATATAGCGCATTTGTCTGCCCTGCCATTTACCATCCAGCATGCGGAAAATATCACTTTGCAGGTTGGTAGGGAACTGACGGTGCCGACCAAGCGCTGTGGTCAGATATGCCGTTGTGGGCACTTCATCATAAATCGTTTCAAGCGCCGTGGTTTGCTCGGCGATCGAGATGCCGATGGTGACGATAAAAAGCGCCAGCAAAGTAACCGCTACCGGCACAATCACACTGCGCAGAAAATTGTTTTTAATTGAGCGGCTGGCAAAGCGCAAACTCAAACCGGGCATCCAGGCAAAACTCATTGCCCGTCCGCTTTCCTTCTTGGGTGCGGCGATTGGTTTTGCTTTCTGGCGTTTGGGCTTTTTCAGCGTGATCAGCGAAGCAATCAGGGTGATTACAAAAACCAGCACAACCACCGCGCCGGTGGTGGCATAGCGCACCCAGGCAGCCGTAACCAGCTCGGGCGCGAATTCAAGCTGCATGCCCAAAGAACGCTCACTGAAGCGCAAGTCTTGCATGATGCCGCCCTGCAGGCTCTCCCAAACCGCGGTGGTCAGGCGCGAATCCACCTGTCCAGCGATGAAAGTGCCCGCCAGCCCGGAGAGTATCGCGATCACCATGATCCCGATGATCAGATAGGCAATCGTTGTGCCCCGCCCGGTGCCCAGTTTCATCATCACATCAGCAGTTTCTCGTTGTCGAACGATGAAAAGGTAGGCAAACAGGCAGATCACCGCCAGTCCTGCCGCGGCGCTGGCGATGGTCATGTACAGCGACCGCTCCCGCAGCTTCAAAATGGGCATAACCGCGTTGCTATAACCCTGGTCTTCCACCTGGAGCTCGACCACCGCCGGCAGTTGCGCCCTGATGTAAGCCAAATACGCTTCAGCCTGGTCATTATGCACATTCACGCGCAAAAAGTCGTAACTCTCGGGGGCTTTTTGGAGCCACTGCGGCTCTGGAATCAGGATTGTATAGTCAAGCTCGTTGTTTATATGGAAAATGCCTGCAATCACACAATCAGCCTCGTGGGCAAAACCCTCATCCGCAGCGTAGCTAAAGACGCGATTGCCAGCCGGGTCATAATGATATGCCAGGTGCCATCTGTCGCCAAGCCCAAGCTCGGCAACGCCTGCCAGCCGTTCGCTGATATAGCAAGTGTCTTCCTCGTTTTGGAAGCTGCCTTCAATCAGCCAGGTTTGCTTCATGTGAAAGGGCACCATGCTCTCGATATCAGAAGAAGCGATCACCTGGAACGATTTATCGATTGTCGTCAGCGTGTCGGCGAGCGCAAGCCATGCCTGCCCCTCCGCGCTGGCAAAATAATTCGGCTGGTCAGTGATATCGGTCACCTCGGCAAATCCTGATAATATTTCACTGGGGTTTTGGACCAGCATGGCAGGTTTGACTGCCGTCAGAATCAGCCCGCTGCTGCTGCCGATTTTAGCCTGGACCGCCATCAAAAACGTGTGTCCAGGCTCGAGTTGATCGCTGATATCCTCACCAAGAATGTTGTAAGGGCTCACCCGCAAAAATACCGTACCGCTGATCATGCGGCCGTAGATGGTCTCATAGGTCAGCGCGGTCCAGCTGCCGTCGTCCTGCAGCGCTTGCAAGCGCAAAGTGACGATGGCATAATCTTTAACCGGTGAGTTGCTCTGCCAGACTTTGATCTCATCGCTGGCATAAGCAGAGAGCTCGCGTTCGCGGTCAACCGTGATCACCGCCGGGTGATCAGACAGGGCTTCAAAATCAATTTGCGAGTAATTTTGCTGGAAGTTTTCATCTGCCCAGGCTCCGTCAGGGTTGTGCAGGTCTCCATATTTGAAGGCAATGACCGTGTCAAAATGCTCGTTCGCCTGGTCGAGCATGCGGTTGGCTGAATAGTTCATGCTGCTGCCCAGGTTAACGAAAACGATCGAAGCGGTTAACAAAATAAGGAAGAGCAACGTCTTCCCCGGTGAGCGAATTATGCTGTTAAAACTGTGTTTTATGATCATTTTGTTCTCGACGGCTATGATAACATACTTGCCACCGCGTGAGGGCGTTCCGACGAAAATAGCAGTGGACGGCTGCTACCCCGTCCCGCTTTTACACACCCTCTTTCCCCATCCCCTCGATTATAATTCCTTCTGAGAATATTGTTCCCAAAAGGCAACTCATGGCAGACGCAAACAAATTCCAACCCCTCTCCGAAGAAGAACTCCTGCTCGACCCTGCCCTGCCCTCCCCCGCTCAGGCTTACCTCAACACCCTCAGCCCCAGCGGCAGGCGCACACAAGCAACCGCCCTCAACAACCTGGCTTACATCTTCTCTGACGCCAAAATTCAGACAGCCGAGAAATTCCCCTGGCACCACCTGCGCTACGAGCACACCAGCCAGCTCAGCAGCCACATGATCGACATCGGCTATGCCAAGGCAACCGTCAACAAGCACCTGGTCGCCCTGCGGCGTGTGCTCGAAGAAGCTTACCGCCTCGGGCTCTACGAGGACCACAACGATTATTACCATGCTGCGGGGGTCAAATCGCTGCGGCATGAGACCATCCTGCGCGGTCGAACGCTCAAGCACGAAGAATTAAAGCGGATGATTGGAATTTGCCTCGAAGACGAGCGCAACCCCGCCCTCAGCGCACGAGACGCCGCCCTCATCGTCCTGATGTACATCACGGGCATCCGCCGCCAGGAAGTGGTGGACCTAAACTTGTCAGATTTTATCGCCAAAGAAAACAAGCTGCGCATTCTCGGCAAAGGCAGCAAGCAGCGCGAGGTTTTCCTCTCAGAAGATACCGTGTCTGCGCTCGAAAACTGGTTAACGCACCGCGGCAGGCGGCTGGGTCCGCTCTTCACGCGCGTCACCAAAGGCGGCAAGACCACGCTCAACCGCCTGAGCGCACAGGCAATATATTACCTGCTCAAAACCCGCCAAAAACAAGCCGGGTTAGAGTCATTTACCCCGCACGATCTGCGCCGCACCACCATTACAGACATGCTCTCAGCCGACGTTGACGTGCTGACCGTCTCGGCGATCGCCGGGCACAATAGCAGCGATACCACCCGGCGCTACGACCGCCGTAGCGAGGAGAGCAAACGCCAGGCGGTCGACCGCCTGCGTTCACCCCTGGTGGGCTTGAATGAGGAAACGGAAGCGTTGTAAGCCGAAACTAACTCAGTATTTCTTGAAAAGGTCGTTGAGTTCGTCACCGATCTTGTCGAAGGCTGACTTGACATCTTCGCCAAACTGCTTGATCTTGGGCTCATTTTTACCTTCATTGAAGGCATATTTGATTGCATTGGAGATTTGCTTAAGCCCGGCTTTGACTTCATCCAGGCTTTTCTCCGCCCAGTCTTCGTCAAAGGCAGCTTGCCCTGCGGTTCGGTCAGACGCCTCTCCGGTGGCTCCACCGGAAGTGGTTGTTTGGGTCGGTTCGATCATCGTCCAGTTATCGCCTTTGACTTCCTGCTTGTCGGCGTCTTTGGGCGGGGTTTCGTTCAATTCAGAATCAGGATCAGGATTGTCCATGTTTAACTCCTTTCAACCCTGACATTATTGTATCAAAACCATGTTTGGTGAATGCATTTGTGTAGCATCCTGTCCGTAAGGCTGGTATCCATAGGGTTAAGGTTGTGGGTTTTGTGGGGTTGAGGTTGTAGGGGTGTGGATTTTGTAGGATTATGGATTTTGTGAGGTATTGGGGTTCGTAGGGTTGAGTCCTTTGTAGGGTTGAGGCCCGCCTCAACCTCGAAACGATGGCGAGATGAGCGTTGAGGAATAGGCAGGCCAGTCCCCTACATTGCATTGATCCGTGGTTTTGTGGGGTTTTGGGGTTTGTAGGGTTGAGGACTGCCTCAACCTCAAGATGATTGCGAGAGGAGCGTTGAGGAACAGGCAATCACCCCCGGCTTCGCCGTCCCCCTCTCAAGAGGGGGTGGTGATGATCATGGAGACTGCACCCTGCCCCTTCTCCGCTTATGACAAGCCGCTCAATACAACAAATCCAACAACTCAGCCTCGCTGAAATTCACAAAATAATCCCCAACATTCATCCCCTCCAGCGCTGTTTCCAGGAC
Source organism: Chloroflexota bacterium (assembly GCA_012514645.1). GTDB lineage: Bacteria > Chloroflexota > Anaerolineae > Anaerolineales > Anaerolineaceae > Mesolinea. The sequence goes on along the minus strand of JAAYZW010000203.1, from coordinate 8,542 downwards.
TGAAGGCTGATACAATTTGCCCTGCAAGGCTTCCTCCAGCTCACTGACCTCGCGCTGTCCAAAAAAATCACCAAAAAAGCGAATCTGCTTGATCACGCCGCCCTTGCTGACGTCCAGCCATGCCTCGATGGTGCCACCGTCATAACGTGTCTCGCGATTGATCGCAAACGCTGGCGACCTGCCATAATTCCAATCCCACGAAAAATAACGCTCCTGCGAAATCTTATGAATCTCATCCCAATCAGCCGCGGTAAGCACATATTCATCCACCCTGCCCCCACCAAAGACCCCTTCGACGATCTGTTGGCGAAACGCCATAATATCCGGTGGATTTGGGGGCAGAAACTCGGTGATATTTGCAACGCGCGATCGCACCGACTGAATGCCCTTCGATTCAAACTTTGCCGGTTTGACCTTCAACGCCGCCTCCACCTGGCTCAAATCGGTATCCCAAAGCAGCGTCCCATGACTGACCATGCGCGCGCCGGAAACATATTGGGCGTTGCCCGATATCTTTTTGCCCTCCACCAAAATGTCATTACGCCCCGAGAGCTCCGCTGGTACACCCATCTCGTTGAGAACGTCAACAACCGGCTGGGTGAATTTGCGAAAATTATGGAAGTTTTCGGGGGCATTGGGGGCAATGAACGAGAAATTCAGGTTGCCAAGGTCGTGGTAAACCGCGCCCCCACCCGAAAGCCGCCGCACCACGATGATGTCGTGTTCCTCAACATAGTCGACATTAATCTCCTGCACGGTGATCTGGTTGCGCCCGATGATGATGGACGGCTGGTTAATATAGAAGAGCAAAATGTCTTCTTTCGGGGCGATGTTTTTAATCAGGTACTCTTCGATCGCCAGGTTGACGCGTGGGTCGTTGTTCGGTTCGTTTTCGACAAAAATCATGGTTTCTCCCGTAGTAAGTGGGGAAATTATACCGTTGAGGGTCTGGGCAGCTCGAATTTGTGTAGGAGTAAAGGAGAAACAACCTCACACCTGGGGGCAGCGTGGGTCTGGGCGCCACACCTGCTTGGATAGCAGGTGCGGGCAAGCTTCAGACAACCCAGATTAAAATCCGGGTCTATTTACAGAACCCGGACTATGAAAACTCTACCCTGTACGGGCAGGCTAAGAACCTGCCCCGCTCAATTTAACAGCCAAACCCGATCACTTCAAAGCCCAACCCCTCCAACCGTTCGCGGTCCAGAAAGTTGCGCCCATCCACAATCGGCACCGGCGCGACCGACTCCCAAGCCAAATCACGATATTGGGACCATTCGGTCGCCAAGATGATCGCCTCGGCGTCCTTCAACGCCTCTTCGACCTCATCGCAAAACACCACTCCAAGTTCGCCATATTGCCTGCGCGCATTTTGCAGCGCGACCGGGTCATGCGCCCGCACCAGTGCGCCCCGCTGAATCAGCAGTTTGGCGATGTCAATCGAAGGCGCGTCGCGCAAATCATCGGTATTCGGTTTGAAACTGAACCCCAGCAAGGTGATGTGCTTTCCTCTGAGGATCTTCAGCTTTTCCTGCAGCATGTCAACCGCCAGGGTGCGCTGCCCATAATTGACCTCGCGCGCCGCCTTGATGATCGGCATCTCCAGCTGGTAGCCGCGGGCAGTCGCCACCAGCGCGGCGGTATCCTTTCCGAAACACGAGCCACCCCAGCCCAAACCGGCATTCAAAAAACGCTCCCCAATCCGTTTATCCATCCCGATCCCTTTGCTGACCGACTTAATATTCGCGCCGATTTTATCTGACAACCGCCCGACTTCATTGACATACGAAATTTTCAGCGCCAAAAAAGCATTGGCGGCATACTTGATCAGCTCAGCTGAAGTCAGGTCACAAACCAATAAAGGCACTTCGGTCAGCTCTTCCGGCCGCGGCAGCCCTGGCGGCGGTGTGAAATCCTGCCGCAGCAGCGGTCCAAAAAGGTCTTTCAGGCGTTCAATGCTGCGCTCGTCCTGCGACCCGATCACAATCCGGTCGGGGTAAAACGAATCGTGCATCGCGGAGCCCTGTGCCAAAAACTCGGGGCTGGAGACGACATTGAAATCCACTCGCTCGCCGTTGTTGAGATTACCATTAAAGTGTTCGTGCGTGATTGCCTCAACCCAGTTGCCCGTGCCGATCGGGACGGTGGATTTATTGACGATTACCGTAAACTTTTCGCCCAGATTATTTGCGATCGATTCCGCTGCCTGGCGCACATAGCTCAGGTCGGCATTGCCATCCGGCAGTGAAGGCGTGCCCACGCAGATGACAATTACATCGGTGTTGGGGATATCGGCTTCCTCGTAACTGCTGGTGAAGCGGATGTTGCCGCGCACCAATTGCAGCGTCTCTTCCAGGTGCGGTTCGTAAACCGGGCTCTTGCCCTGTCTGAACAGCGCGATTTTCTCTTCATTGACATCCAGGCAGGTAACCTGGTTGCCCAGGTACGCCAAAACCACCCCCGTGTTAATCCCGACATAACCAGTGCCAATAATTGTGACTTTCATCCACACCTTCTTGATTTATTTTGCTTCATTATACATGCATGCTGAAGAATCAAAATTTATGCAGATGTAGGTGTAGGTATGGGTTCAGCCCGTGAGAAAAGGAGCACCTTCAACGACATTTCGTAGGGGACTGGTCCTGCCATTTCCTCCAACCTCATCTCGCTATTGCCTCAAGGTTGAGGCAGGCCTCAACCCTACAAAACCCGCAGGCCCCTGCCCTACGAAACCCTATAACCCTGCCGTCAGGCAGTCCTGTTCCCTCTTCCCTACTCCCTATTCCCTGAAATCTCTTCCAGCTGTGCCATGAAGTGGCGTAAAACCGGCGGAGCCCATTTCACCCGTAAGCCCCGAATGGTATCTGCTTCTTTCATGCACAGTGCTGCCGACTCGGCAATGTAGTCCAGATGACTGCGGGTATAAACACGCCTCGGAATCGCAAAACGAAGCAATTCCAGCGGCGCGAAAATCGGTTCACCCGTTTGCGGGTCGGCATGCTCAAACATCAGGCTGCCGATCTCGGTCGTGCGCACGCCACCCGCCAGGTAAAGCGCGTTGCCCAGCGCCACAGCCGGAAACTGGCTAGGCGGGATGTGCGGCAGTGCCTTGCCGCCGTCCACGTAAACCGCGTGCCCACCGGTCGGCATATATACCGGCAGCCCCGCATCCAGCAGCGCTTTCCCCAAATAGCGGGTGTGCGATTCGCGGTAATTCAAATAATCTTCATCAACTGCCTCATGCAAACCGATCGCGATCGCCTCCAGGTCGCGCCCAGCTAGACCGCCGTAGGTCAAAAATCCTTCGCGCACGATCAGGTTTTGCGCCAGTTTTTGCTTCAATTCCGGGTCACGAAAAGCCACAAAACCACCGATATTGACAATCGCGTCCTTTTTGGCGCTCATCGTACAGCCATCGGCATACGAGAACATCTCGCGCACAATCTCTTTCACTGGCACATCGGCATATTTTGGATCCCTGATCTTGATAAACCAGGCGTTTTCCGAGAACCGGCAGGCATCAATGAAGAATGGAATCCCAAAACTGTGATAAATCTCAGCGGTCTGGCGGATGTTATCCATCGACACCGGCTGCCCGGCAGCAGAATTGTTGGTGATCGTCAGCATTCCGATCGGAATGTTCTCGGCGCCGACATGCCGGATGAAATCCTGAAGTGCTTCAAGGTCCATGTTGCCTTTAAAGGGCAGATCAAGCGTGCTATCCTCAGCCTCAACGACCGTAAAATCGACCGGGTTGGCTCCCAGCACCAGCAGATTCGCCTGGGTGGTGTCAAAATGCCGGTTATTGGGCACAGACTGGAGCGGCTTCACCAATGTTGAGAAAAGCAGCCCCTCTGCCGCCCTGCCCTGGTGAGTGGGCAGCACGTATTCGAAACCCATCACGTCCTGAACCGCCTGCTCGAAGCGGTAATAACTCTTTGCCCCGGCATACGATTCGTCTCCGCGCATGATGCCCGACCACTGCTCGTCGCTCATGGCGTTTGTGCCGCTATCGGTCAATAAATCGATGTAGACATCTTCGCCCGGGATGTTGAACAGGTTGAAATGTGCCTTTTGCAGCGCTATTTCGCGTTCTGCCCGTGTGGTCATTTTTACTTTCTCAACTACCTTGATGCGAAATGGCTCCATAAATGGGATGGTCATAAACTCTCCTTTAAGTGTTGTTTTGTAAACTGGTCAGGTGTTTGCCTGCCAGAAATCCACTACCAAACGCGTAATGCAAATTGAATCCGCCGCACGGTCCGGCAACATTGTTAGTCTCGCCCACCAGGTAAAGACCGGGCACCAGCCTGGATTCGAAAGTGAGTGGGTCAACTTCACCGACCGCGACCCCACCAACCGTGACCTGGCTGTTTCTGAAGTCTCCCGCACCGGTTATTTTGAAGCGATTATCAGTGGCTACGCGCAACAAACGCAGCAATTGTTCGCCCTCAACGCCTTTAATCGGTGTGCCGGGGTCGAGCTCTGCCTGGCTCATCAAGAAATCGACCGCTTTCGGCGGCAGCGCACGCAGCAGCAGCCCTCTCAGGCTTCCTTTGGCTTTCTCAAGGTCTGCCAGCTCTTCCGCCATGCCTTCCCAGAAAGGTGCCAGGAAGTTGACCTGCAGTTGCAATTCTTTGCCAGGATGCAGACCAACATAGTGGCTCAGGTTCATCACACCCGGTCCGTTGAAGCCTTTTTCGGTCACAATCAGGTTGCCAAAAGTACTGCCAAGCCGCTCTCCATCCTTATAAATGGAAGTGACCGCGTCAAAACGCAATCCTTTCAAGGCTTTGAAAGCGCCTAATTCCACATAAATCGGACCGAGTGCTGGAATAATCGTTTCGATTGTATGCCCTGCCCTCTCCAGCGAAGAAAACAGGCTGCCCCTCGAGCCCAAATCCGGGTAAGCCATGCCCCCAGCCGCCACAACCAGCTTGTCGAATCGCTCCACTGTCTTCTGTTCGTTCCAGTTAAGCTTCAATTCAAACTGATCGTCTTTCAAGCCAAACCATTCCACCTTTGTGGCTACGCGCATTAATATGCCGGCTTCTTCCAGCCGTTCACGCAATATTTCAACCACCGATTGGGCAGATTGCGACAGCGGATAATACCAGCCGTCATCTGTTTTAAAAGTTGGGATCCCCAGCCGCTCCAGCCAGTCGCGCAGTTCTGCCACGCCAAGTCTGTCCAGAAAACTTGCCATCCATTCCGGGTCGGCACAGTGATAAAGGCTGGGGTCCAGCGCGTCGTTGGTCAGGTTACAGCGCCCGCTGCCGGTCACCAGAAGCTTGCGCCCGATGGTCTGGTTGTGTTCAAACAGGCTCACCGTCCCGCCCACCTGTGTTACAGGCGCGGCGCGCAAGGCAGCCATGATTCCTGCCGCGCCCGCACCGATAACCGCAATTTTCATGCCCTCATTATAACGTGTCACCCGCCTTTTGCGGCATATCGCCAGGTTCTGACATCCACCTCACGAAAAAAGTAGCCGAATCTGATCCTGTAGGGCGAGATTGAGGAGGTTGTGACGCTGGTATGTCGGTGATATTGCCCCTCCTCAATCCGCCGATATCAATAATCACACACGGTTCGGCGGATTGGAGGCGCGACACGCTCTTGCCAACGAAATTAACCGGCACCTCCAATCTCGCCCTACAGCTGCTCGTGGGACGGCATGGCAACCGCCCCCTACACGCATAATTTTTCCCTACGATTGGAAATTGCTTGTCAAAACCGCATGCCGGTCCTTTAGGGCGAAATTGAGGAGGTTGTAGCGTGCACTTCATCTCGCTCCACATCCATCCGCTGGGGTTTGCGCAAAACCTCTGCTCGTTTTATCCAATATTTCTCCCGAATCAGCGGCTCTACACTATAATTCCCCTGTCATGAACCCAATTCTCAGGCTCTTCGACCGCGCGCTGCGTATCAACCCGGAAGACAACGTCCCCGCCGATGTGGCTGCCAACTTTAAACACAACGTTATCGCCAACACCGTCGACCTGATGTTCTTTTTCTTTTCTGACAGCCTCTGGTCTATCAATACGATCATGCCGGTTTTTGCCGCCACCCTCACCGACTCGCCCTTCCTGGTCGGTTTGATCCCTGCCGTGGTCAACGCCGGTTGGTTTATTCCCCAGCTCTTTCTGTCTGGTCGCATCAGCAAGATGCCCAAAGTATTGCCCTTTTCCAAAAAAATGGGCTTTCTTGAGCGGCTGCCCTACATGTTCCTGCCCCTGCTCACGCTGCTTATCGGCAAAATTGAGAATCAAAACGTCTACTGGCTGCTGCTTTTGATTATGATCTGGCGCGGGCTTGGCAGCGGCATGTCAGGCTTGCCCTGGCAGGAAATAAACGCGCGTGTGATCCCCATCTCGCACCGCGCGCGCTTCATCGGTCTCTCGCGTGTTTTCGGTCAGCTTACCGGCTTGCTCGGCTCGCTGCTTTCCATCTATTTACTCGCCAGGTTCCCGTACCCCAAAAACTACGCGATCGGTTTTATGGTGGCGATTGTTTCGCTCTGGATCTCATTCGCGGCTTACTCACAAAACCGTGAGCCCGAGGTCAAAATTGCCAACCACCACCTGGATGACGAAGAGCAAAAGCCAAAGGGGCAAACCTGGTCACTGATGAAACAAATTATCAAAACGGATGGCAATTTCAGACGTTATCTGACCTCGCGTTCACTGGCTTTTCTGGGCAATATGGCTTCCGCTTTCATCGCCGTGTATGCCATCAATCGCTTTCAACTCGGTGATGAACAGGCTGCAGTTTTTACTGCCTTGATTCTTGTCTCCGGAATCTTTGGTTACATACTGTGGGGCGCGTTGGGCGATCGTATCGGTCCTCAGAAAGTGGTGATTTTATCTTTCATCATCTGGGGTCTGGGTTTGCTGGTGGCGATCTTCTCACGGTCGTTGTGGGTTTATTATCTCGTTTTCGCCGCGTTTGGGTTCTATACTGCCGGGCTAAACCTGGGCGATACCATCCTGGTGATGGAGCTGGGCGAAGAGCGCTTGCGACCCACCTATCTAGGCATGGCGCGCACGCTCACAGGTGCCTTTCTGCTGCTTGCGCCTTTGCTCTCGGGATGGCTTGTGCAAAGTTTCAGCTATCTGGTCATGTTCGCGGTTTCGCTTGGTTTCGTTGTTTTGGCAACCATTCTGATGGCAACTGTCAAAGACCACCCCCGAAGGCGCTCATCGTAAGTGCCGCTTATTCGCAGACAACCTGCCGTGTTCCGTTTTGACCGTCATCCAATGATACGAACATGCCTGGCATCGCTTACTTAACCACACGCAAACCAGGCTCCAAACTCACCTTGCCAATCTCCCAAACCGGAATGTTTCTTTCGGCTGCTTTAACCCGAAAATCTTGCACCTTGCTCGCCGGAACACACATCAGCAGACCGCCGCTGGTTTGCGGGTCAAACAACAGCATTTGTTCTGACTCGCTCAACGCCGGGTCAAAGATCACCTGTTCATTAAAATAGAGCATATTGTTGCTGGCGCCGCCAGGGAAGATATATGCCTCGGCAAACTTATGGCAGGCTTCGATAAACGGAATTTGCTGAAAATCAAAATCTAGCCCCACACCACTTGCCCTGGCAAGCTCGCTGGCATGTCCCAGCAGCCCAAAACCGGTGATGTCGGTCACAGATTTGAGCCCGCAGTCCAGCGCCAGTTGCCCGGCATCGCGATTGAGCAGCTTCATCCAGCCAGTGACCTCAGCCACGTCTTCAACGCTGGTCAAGTCCGCCTTCAGCGCCGTAGTGGTCACGCCAAATCCAAGCGGTTTGCTCAGGAAAAGGTGGTCGCCTGGTTTCGCGCCGCCTTTGGTTAGAATCTTATCGATTTCCACCATCCCGAGCACCACCAAACCGAATTTGGGCTCCTCGTCCACAACCGAATGCCCACCCGCGATCACCACGCCGGCTTCTTTGGCTTTTTCGGCGGCACCGCGGAGGATGCCGCGGGTCATATCCAGCGGCAGCTTGCCAGGCAGGGCAGCAATGTTGAGCGCCAAAAAAGGCTTCCCGCCCATGGCATACACATCGGAGATGCTATTCGCGGCAGCAATCGCGCCGAAATCGTAAGGGTCATCCACTACGGGGGTAAAGAAGTCGGTAGTCATAACGATGGCGTGTTTTTCGTCCAACCGCCAAACAGCAGCATCGTCAATAGAATCCAACCCGATCAGCAGGTTGGGATAATTCTGGGAGTCAAAAGTTTCTCTAATTGGCTGCAGAACCTGCGCCAGCGTTTCCGCGCTGAGCTTGGAAGCTCAACCCGCGCAGCTGGAAAGGCTGGTGAGCCGGATCTGTTTGCCTGAGGTGGCATGTTCGTTCATGCGCTTAATCATACCTGAGAATGAGTTAGGTGTTGGCGATAAAGACCGTTAAGATTCTTCGCAAATGAGGCTCAGAGCAACTGCGATAAAAGTCAAGCGAAATCCGGTTGCCACATAACTTTTTTACGCAACATAGCATTGAGTATAGTCAGCAGCTTATGCATGCATGCAACCAGGGCAACATTTTTAAGTTTCC
>JAAYZW010000202.1 GCA_012514645.1 Chloroflexota bacterium | reverse complement strand
CTGAATGGCAGGGAATCAAGTTCAACCCCCGTCTCGGTTACCCCGCCCCGACTAATTTGACCGATTTTATCGCCTTCCGGATTAATGAGCTTCAGCTTGCCGACGAAGCCGGCGGTCAAGCCGACGTGGAAGAAGCCCGCGCCAGGGAAATGGTCACAGGCTTTGACCCGCTGAACAGGTATGTTGCTTGGATCAAGAACAACGGCAAAGGCAATGCCCGCATACCGATTGATTTTGACCGTATTCGCCGCTACTTTTATGACAAGATGGTTGTTATCGACGAAATGCACGGCTCTGGCAGGGGTTATTTGACCAGGTTGGTCGGGGAGGCTGGTGTTCGTTACACGGTTGTGCATGCCGAGGTCGACCCTGACCTGGGATGGCAGGATTATGCCAATCCCGAAGAACCCTTTAATCGCCTTTTAAAAGATACTGTGCGGGATACCGGCGCCCAGGTTGGCTTTGGAATGGATACCGACGCAGACCGTTTTGGAATCGTTGACAAGGGCGGTGTCTATTTTCGTCCCAACCAGATCTTGCCTATGCTGATCCGCTACCTGGGTGTGGACCGCGGTCTGACTGGTCGGGTTATTGCCACCCAAACCGGTTCTCCGTTGATCGAAGTATTGGCAGGAATGATCCCCGGTAATCAGGAAAACAAGCCCACCGCCGGAGCCTTGCCTGGTTATATCGGGCAGAAAATTTACCAGGCGCGTTATGGTGACATCAGCACCCGCGCACTCAAACACGCATTCGCAGTGCCGGTTGGGATCAAGTACATTGAAGAAATCCGGCGGATGGATAGCGCATACAACTATCTCACGGAACTTCCCGAAGATTGGCGCGACCGCATCCTGATCGGTGGGGAGGAATCGAGCGGTCTGACCACGCGCGGTCACGTGACAGATAAAGACGGACCCTGGGCTAACCTTTTAATCCTCGATATGATCGCCTATTATGGCACACGCGAGAACAACCCTCTGCACAGTCTGCAGGAAATATGGGATGAACTGATCCACCTGCCAGGGCTTTGGTCTACTTTTGGAACGTCTGATGACTCAAGCTCTCATGCCGGACGGTCGGATGTGGATGCTCCCCTTGAAGCAAAAGAAGCCTTCATTAATTACTATCTCGACCTGCCCCAAAATGTGGCGGAGAATCAGTTGAAGATCGCTGGTTTGAAGATCGATTATCTTGGCGGCATTCGTTACGAGCTGGTTGAGATGCAGCTTTCGGATGACAGCGGTGATGATCACTACTATTTGCGCATGCGCGCGTCGGGCACTGAGCCAATCAACCGGGTTTATATCGAAGCCGCAGACCTCGAAACCGGTCAAAACATGATGTTAGAGGTGCTGGACAAATTAGAAGAAATCACGCAAGAGGTTTTGCGTAAAGCACATTCGCCCTGGCACCTTGTTGACATGCTGTCACAAAGCCAACTTACTCAGTTGACTTTCGAGGCTGTCGAAGAAAAAATTGAGCAAGAGGGTTGGGATCTCGAAGATATTATCATGAAGATCCAACGCATGGCCCACCAGCTGGAGAAGCGTAATTACAAGGTGATTCGAGCATGGCGAGAAGCATTGAGCGGAAATGACGAACTACTGCTCTCTTGAGTGATCCTTGCAAAGCACACTCCGTTTCACAACTGAGGGCAGGATGAATGGAAAGAACCACACAGTCAATAGAAAAGGTTAAACATGGTCAGTTTAAAGTACCTTGGCGAAGAGTTTGAAAACTCAATGGATGAGTTCGATTTTTGGTTTGACCGCGAGACTGAACAAGTCATTTTTGTCGACACCTACAATTATTCTTTTGACGACGATGACGAGGATAATGGTGAAAGCAAACATGCGACCGACAAAGAGTATCTTTATAACAAAAATAACGACCGGCTAATAAAAAACAACCCGGGCAGATTTGTTCAACTCCCCAGTAAATATGAGCTGCATGAGTGGCAGATAATGTCAGATTTTGTCGAAGAAATGCCGGATGGGGGACCCAAGGAAGATCTTCGGGATTCGATCCAAGGAAAAGGAGCCTTCCGCAATTTCAGATTCATGGTTGAGCGCCTCTACCTTCTGGAAAATTGGTATGCTTTCAAAAGTGCCGCCTACCGTGACAGAGCGCGGGAGTGGTGCGAAGATAATGACATTGCCTATACAGAATAAACCGTCGATTCACGAAGCGAAATCAAACAGAGGTCAAAACGCTCCGTTTTGTTTGACAATTCCTGAAAGTTCGCCGAACTACACTTCTCCAGCCTGATATTAATATTTCTCTTGCACTCGGTGGTTATAGTAAGAGTACAAAATAACTAAACAAAAAGTACTGAGATTTTCAGGAGGAGTAATATATGGCAAAAATTATTGGAATTGATCTGGGAACAACAAACAGCGTGGTTTCTGTGATGGAAGGCGGCTCACCAGTCGTGATTACTACATCAGAAGGTTCGCGATTGCTCCCATCGGTTGTAGCATTTAATAAAAATGGAGAACGGTTAGTCGGCAACCCCGCCAAACGGCAGGCTGTGGTAAACCCTGAAAATACAATCTCTTCGGTCAAGCGCTTTATGGGTCGAAGGTATGATGAAGTTCAGCAGGAACGTGACATGGTTTCTTTCAAAGTGGTTGAAGGTCCCAGCGGTGACGCGCGAATCGAAGTGCCCGTGACCGGTCAAGCGTATACCCCACAAGAAATTTCGGCAATGATCCTTGGCAAACTAAAAACCGATGCTGAAGCCTACCTGGGCGAGAAAGTGACCCAGGCGGTCATCACCGT
>JAAYZW010000201.1 GCA_012514645.1 Chloroflexota bacterium | reverse complement strand
CGGCTATTTTGATGGAATTCAGCGAGGATTGGGAATATGGTAGGATTTATCTGAATATGGAGAACTCATAAGCTATTATTAGTGGAAAGGGTCCGTGACGAATTTACAGAAAAGCTGGCACACAATCGAAAGAGGAAGATCATCATGAATTATAGCCTTGAACAAGTTGGCATAAGGGGTTGAGGTTTTGCCAGTTTTCAAGATTGTGAAACTCGCTTTTGGGACAGTGCTTTCATCCTTCTTTCTTTTCCTGATCATCTGCTTTTTCTTCTCAGTTTTCAAAGCCTCAAACTTGAAGCTTTATCCACCTAATTCTTGCCTATAGAGGCTATCGCCAACAACAGGAGAGTTTTGCCGGAAAACCTCTATCGACTTGTTTCAAAATCCATGCCGGGGATTTTGGTTTTGCGTTCAACAAACTTAAGCAAGAAATCCAGCGCAAAGACCATCACCAGGTACACAACCGCCACTGCCAGGTAAGCTCCAACAAAATCAAAGGTTGCGGTGGCGGCGCGCTTGCCTTCTGCCATCAGGTCCTGTACTGCGATCAAAAAGACAATCGCCGTGGTTTTTAACAGCGAAACCGGTTCGTTGGACCAGCTTGGCAGCGCCAGCCGTAACGCCTGCGGCAAAATGACATGCACGATCGTCTGCCACTTTGTAAGCCCAATCGACCTGCCAGCTTGCATCTGAGCTTCGCCGATCGCGTTGATCGAGCCGCGAATATATTCTGCCTGGTAAGCGGCGCTGTTGAGCCCCAGCGCCAGGTATGCCGCCATATTTTGGGAAAAAGTAATACCAATTTCGGGCAAGCCATAATAAATAATAAACAATTGCACCAACAGCGGCGTCCCGCGAAAAACGGCGATATAAGCTCCAGCCACTTGCTGCAGCCATTTGGGACCATAACTGCGCGCCAGCGCCAAAAGCAAGCCCAACACAAAGCCAATCACCAACCCCACCACGGTAAGCTCCAGCGTTACCCCTGCGCCGCGCACAAAGTTCTGACCGAAGCGTTCGAAGTAGCCCAGCCAGTTGAGCATCAGTTTGTGTCCTTATCAGTAGAGCCGTACAATTCGGTGATCTTCCACAAAAATTCGCGGGTGCGCGGAAACTTGGGATAGTTGAACATCTCGTCTGGTGAGCCTTCTTCAACGATATAGCCCTTTTCCATGAAGACGATCCGGTCAGCAACCTCGCGGGCAAAGCCCATCTCGTGTGTCACCACCAGCATGGTCATCCCTTCCAAGGCAAGTTGGCGCATAACTTCCAAAACCTCGCCGATAAGCTCAGGGTCAAGGGCAGAGGTGGGTTCATCGAAGAGCATGATGCGCGGGTCCATCGCCAGCGCCCGGGCAATGCCCACACGCTGCTGCTGCCCGCCCGAAAGCTGCCCCGGGTAATGATATGCCCGGTCTGCCAGCCCTACCCGAGACAATTCTTGCATGGCTTTCTCTGTGGCGGCTTCCTCAGACATCTTTTTGACCTTGCTGAGACCTAATTTAACGTTGCCGAGGGCAGTCAGGTGATTGAAAAGTAAAAAGTTCTGGAAAACCATGCCGATGTGTTGCCGCACCTGGTCTTCATCGGCGCCTTTTGCGGTGATTTCTTCATCGTCCAGCCAGATCTGACCCTCATCAGGGCGGGTGAGCAGGTTGATGGAGCGCAGCAAGGTGCTCTTACCGGTGCCGCTCGGACCGATGATCACGATGGTGTCACCTTCGTTTACGTTCAGATCGAGATGTTGGAAGATGATGTTCTCACCATATTTTTTGGTCAGGTTTTTGATGGTCAGAATGGGTTTAGGCATGCAAAATCTCCGCGACTATGGGTTGGATGGAATGGTTAGTTTCTTTTCAAACAGCGCCAGCAGGCGGGTGGTCACAAAAACCAACAAAAAGTAGATCACTGCCGCGCTCATGTATGCCAGCAGGTAGCGTTGTGAACTGGCGCCGAT
>JAAYZW010000200.1 GCA_012514645.1 Chloroflexota bacterium | reverse complement strand
GTAGAGAATTGCAGTCAGTACGACTAACTGTTTCACTTTTAACCAGACCTGGGAAAGTATTAATTTAGAGGCTGTCATTCCGAGCCTTAGTTGCGAGGAATCTGGTCGTTTGGAGGGGTAAGATCCTTCACTTCGTTCAGGATGACAAAGATGACTTCGTTCAGGATGACAATCACCCTTTCATTCAGGATGACAAACGCTCTGTCATCTGAGAGTTTTCCCTGGTAACATTTCTATCCAAATTATGTTGGGACCTCTATCTTTTTGGTTGCTTAAACCAAATTTGAGACAGCAACTTAGTAGGTGTTGAAAAAATCAACTAATTGCTATACGCTATAATTGAGGTGTAAATTGGAGGAACTATGAAGAAAACAATTTTTGTTAGCCTGATAATTATCTTGCTGTTTGCCGCTGGCTGCAGCGGTCAAGATGAAGAGGCATTGGCGACACAGCAAGCGATGAGTGTGCAGCTGACTGTCCAGGCTGGCGATATCGCTGCTCTGAAAACCCAGGTGTCACTCCCCACGGCAACCAGCGAACCAACGGTACTGCCAACCTGTGCACCCTGCCCGACTGCAACACCGTTGCCGACCGCGACAACACCCACCACGGTTGCGCCGACCGCGACATCCCAGGCGCGTACCGGGATGCTCTCTGGCTCGCTCTCGTTCCCCAGCGAAGTGATACCGGCGCTGCGAATCGTGGCAATGAATCCGACCACGGGTGTTTACTATTGGCAGAATACGGCTGCGGGACAAAGCTTCTACCGTTTCGACAACCTTGCCCCCGCAAGTTATTGGGTGTTGGCTTACGATATTGCCAATCCTTCCAAGACTTTCTTCGGCGCTTACTCACAGGCTGTTCCGTGTGGTCTGTCGGCAGCCTGCACTGACCATAGCCTGATTGCTGTTGAAGTAAAGGAGGGTCAGGAGACAACCAATATCAGTCCTGCAGACTGGTATGCAAACCCGGCTGATTGGAATTGGCCAATCGATCCGACCATTAATTGGGATTAATTTACTTCGGGGAACAGATTAATAAGGATAAATACCCAAACCTGTCATCCCCCTCTCAGGAGGGGGGTGCTAAATTTTAACCTGGCGATTGTTTGCCGAGCTGCTGTTGGTTAGTGAAGCTGTCACCAAAGAGAGGTTGATTTGAATGGAAAAATGAAAAGAACGAAAACCATTATCTTCGTCAGCCTCTTTTGCGTTATCACCCTACTCTTCTCGGCTTGCGCACCCACGGTGGCAACAAGTGAGCACGCTCTGGAGGTTAAACTGATCGCCCCAACCACCAGGGTCAACCAGGGGCACATCTTTGACGTCCAGTTGATTCTCTCGAACCCAGGAGTATACAATGTGCACATCAGCCGGATCACCCTTCCAAAGGAATTGATGAATGGCAGCCGCTACATCGGCTCGAACCCCGCCCTGACCCTTGCGCGAAACCAGATTGGTGAGGGGCTGGTGGCGATGGACCTGACTATCGCGCCAACAGGGGTGGAACGGTTTACCTTCCGTTTTGAAGCCTTGCAGAGCGGCGCATTGAGCGGCAGCGGCGTGATCACCACCGATGAAAAAAATTATCCTTTTGTTGTTCGCATGGAGGTCGCGGGGGTCAACCCTGAAGGTTGGCAGCCAGGCACTTCTCCGCTAACCACGCCTACCGCGCTTGATCTGATTCCCTGGCAATCGGTGGTGCAGATCGAAGCGATTGTTGATATCGATGGTCGCGAGATGGTCGGTTGGTCTGGTTCGGGCACAATCATCAGTTCAGACGGACTAATTTTGACAAACGCCCACATGGTACTCTCGGACAGGTTTTACCAGGTTAAGCACTTGATCGTGTCGTTGACGGTAGCCGAGGACGCGCCGCCAGTACGCAGCTATTATGCCAGCATCGTCCAGGCTGATGAGGCACTCGATATCGCCGTAATCAAACCCCACCAGGATATGAACGGCAACCCGCTGGACTACAGACTGCTCAATCTCCCCTTCGTACCGCTTGGCGATTCCGATGACCTTAGCCTGGGCGAGCTGACAAACATCCTCGGCTACCCTGGGATTGGCAGTGAAAGCATCACGCTGACCCGCGGGGTGGTGAGTGGATTCGCGGCTGAAGACCCATATGGCGAGCGCGCGTTCATAATAACAAGCGGAATCATTGCTGGCGGCACCAGCGGCGGTCTGGTGGTGAATGAAAGCGGTCAGTTGGTTGCGGTGCCCACAGCAGTGGGCTCAGGAGATCTTGACGATTCAACTGCAGAGTGTCGTCCGCTGATGGATACCAACCGGGACGGCTATATTGATGATAACGACAGCTGTGTGCCCAATCTGGGTTTCATCAACTCGCTGCGACCTGTCAACCTGGCACTCGATCTGATCGCGGCTGCGAGAGCAGGCGAAGTGGCAATCGCAGCCGGAAACGTGAGCGGTGAGCGGCTGGAATTGCCTGAGCGGGTAATCTTTGAAGATGATTTTTCTGACCCAAATAGCGGCTGGAGCAGCTTCGTGGATAAGGATGGCGAGACGAAATACGAGAACGGCGAGTTCACGATCATGGTGAAACAGCCGATGGATTTGACCTGGTCTGACCAGGAATATCTGTACGATCCGATTTTTATCGAGGCAGACCTGAGGGTTGTGGACGCAAGCGGTGATGCAGATTTTGGCTTTATCTGTGGACTGCAAGACCACAACCATTATTACCTGCTCGAAATTAGCGAAGACGGTTACTACGCTATCTGGAAGCAGAGCGGCGAGAAAACCATTTTTTTGGTAGACTGGACTTATTCACAAGCTGTTGCCGGAGGAGGACCATTTAAGCTTAGCGCGAGATGCGGAAGAGACCAGCTCGTGTTAGCATTGAACGGCTCAGTGTTGGCAAGCACTTGGGATGCGGAGTATGAGCCTGGAGGGACTGGCATGGTCGCCGGCACCTTTGATATTCAGGGCATTAAAGTAGCTTTTGACAATTTAAAATTAATCATAGAGTGAGGTAATAAAATGAAAATGCAATCAATGACTATTCATCACCTGGTTAAAGGAGAAGACCTGAACCATCACCGCACGCTCTACGCAGGCAGGGGAGCAGAATGGCTGGTGGAAGCTGGTTTTATTGCAGCTTCAAACTTGCTGCCAGCGGAATATGTGCTTTGTCTGAAAATTCATGGAATGACCTTCACCCGTTCTGTAGATCCTGGAGAAGTTATCCGATATGACTCGAGAATCGTCCTGACTGGTCGTTCACGACTGATCGCCTATGTTAAGGCAACAACCAAGGGTGAGCAAGCCGTAGACGGATTTATTACTTTTGTCTATGTTGACGATGAGGGAAAATCGAGAGCGCACGGCATTACAATCGAAGCGGAAACACCCGAAGAGATAGAACTGCAGGAGCGCGCCAGGCAACTGTAGTATCGATCTCAAAACTGGATCAGGAAGACTTTGCTCTCTTCTGTGAAGCGATCCACCTGGCGGTAAAAACCGCGTAGACTTCCCCACGCAAGCAGCAATGCTACTAATATGCCAGGCAGGAAACTGAGGGGTCCCATCGGTAATAACATCGCAGCCAGGGGTAAGAGCAAGCAGATAATTGCCATGAGCAGCCCACGAAAGCCAAAACCTTGCAGATTGCCGCCAGCAACCAATTCCACCTGGTTTTTTCTCAGGATATCCTGCCCAAGCTGCAGTTGAGCGCTGACAAGCCCGAGCAGCACGACCGGCATGTATTGCCAGCCGCCTGTAGAAAAGGACAATTGCCCGAGAAGTAAACCCAAAAAAGACGCCAAGGCGTATGGCAGGGCAGGATTCAGCAGGTCGAGCATGCCCCATTTTTTGATTTGCAAAGGCACCTGGCGAGTCAGCTGCCAGAGCGAAAGATCTTGCTTGAAAACGTTCGTTGAGCTGTGGCTGAACGACCAGACCCAACTTACCAGACCCAACCAGGCGAGCAGTGTGTTGCCAGCGAAACTGAAAGAGAACATCAGCAGCAGGGTGACGAGGAAGCGCCACAAGTCGTCCATTCCAAAACTGCGCCTGATTAGCAAAATTGCTTTCCAGGCAAAGGCTTTCTCATCCTGCCATTGCGGATAGGAGCGGCTTTTTCGTGTAAGCCCGAGGCGGATTTTTATTCGAACCGATTCGATGGCATCGGTCTGACCAAATTTACGATAGGAAGCCAACAGCGCAGCTGTGTCGGTTTCGCTGGCAGCTTTGGACGGGCTGAAGGCTTTGGCTGCCAGCCAGAGCGACAATAAAGCGGCAATTAAGAACGTTATTCCGATGAAGAACGTCGTTCCAAAACTGAAGTTGCCTGCCCCAAAGAAAGCTAACAGGATTTGGCTTACGAAGGTCTCCAATGACCTCAACAATGGTAAACTCGCACCAAAAAAAGCCGGCGCAATGAAGGCGGCAGCTGTAAGCAAAAGTACGATTGCATAAAGGACAGCGGGGATATATGCGGAAAACTTGCCGCGGTGGTTCAGTGCGTGGACGCCAACAGCCCAGGAAAGTACGAAAGTAGCCAGGTGGAACGGGCTGACCAACAAGACCACCCGCAAGCCATACCAGATATACACAAAAAAATACTGGCTGATTTGATCGGGTGGAAAAGTAATTTCACCGAATGTGAAGCCCGACATCAGGCATAACAGGGCGAAAAGCAAAAAGCTCTGCAGCCATGGTGTCAGGATCCATCGAAAAACAAGCGGGCGCGGGGGTATTGGCTGCTGGCAGAGAAGGTAGCGCTGCTCTTCCGTGAACACCAGGGGCGAGCGAATTGTGCCCGCGCGCAAGTTGATCAGGATGATTAGTATGAACGTCACTAATAGAAAAGCGGAAATAAGCGTTACTGGTGGGATGATGGAAATAATTTGGATCAACTTCACCAGAACGGCAGCCGCAAATAGCAGCACAATGAATACCCAGATCGTGAAGAAAGCGATCAAATAAACCAGGTAAATGCGGTTCGAAAGCGTGCGCTCTTCGGGGTCGTAATTGACCACCGAGAGCCAGTAACGCAGGTCAGAATATTCCTGCCTACCGCGGAGGAAATTGATTGCCTGCCTGGCTTGCCCGCTCATGACTGCCCGTTTTCGAGCGGCGTGAAGGTGAGGTGACCTTCAAACAACAGTATTTTCCGGTCTGCCAGTTTCTCTGCCAGGGTGGGGTCGTGCGAGCTGAGCAGAATCGCGCTTCCTGCGGTCTTACGACGCTGCAATTCTTCGATGAGCAGCTGGGTGCCTTCCTGGTCAAGCGCGGAAGTTGGTTCATCGAGTAATAAAACACTGGAAGGGCGAATCAGCCCGAGCAATAGCCCCAGTTTCAAGCGCATTCCCCGCGAAAAACGGTGGGGGAAGTGATCGCGAACGTGCCAGAGTTTGAAATCGCGAAGTAGCTTTTCTGCCCGCTGATCAAAACCCTCCAGCGATTCGTTGGCAGCGGCGATGAAGCGCAGGTGCTCCCAGGCGGTCAGCTCCAGGAAAAAGCGCGGCACATCCGGAACAAAAGCCAGGTGTTTTCGAGCCTGTCGTTCCTCCTCGCCCAGGTCAAAACCTGCCACTTTCACCTCGCCGGTACTGGGCGGAATCAGGTGGCTGATGCAATTTAGCAGCGTGGTTTTACCTGAGCCGTTATGCCCCTGCAAAACGACCATTTCACCAGCTTGCAAGGAAAGATCAAGGGGATAAAGCGCTTGAAACTCCTTGAACTTTTTGCTCAGGTTGACGACTTCTAATGCGGGTGTGGTGTTCACGAGCAGATCCTATCACCTGGAGATGGAATTTTGAATAACGCGTTCGTCCAGGCAGAGTGCGGGTCACCGATGAAAAATTGCTCCATGCGATTATTCTAACATGAGGGGGCTTCCTGTGAATTAGAACCTTTTTTTCTATAAACTATTAACAATCCTGGATTATATTTAAACATGGTAAAAACCAGGAGAGATACTATGAAAAAACAAAACAACACTTTACGAATCATCAGCTTTTTGCTGGTTGTTTTTATTGTGGCGGCAGGCTGCCGACTTACAAGAACTGTCCAGGAAACACCGGAAACAGTTAACGAACCAATTCCTCAAGAGACGACACTTGAACCACTGCCAAACCAGCAGAGCCAGACCATCCTTGTGCCCGAATGGGCATCGCTTGAAGGCAGCCTGGAAGCGCTGTATGAAAATGTCAGTCCTGGAGTGGTATCACTGCAATACGTTACCGACCAGGGAAATGGTCAGGGAACTGGCTTTGTGATTGACAGGGAAGGTCATATCGTCACGAATTACCATGTTGCCAGCGAGGTTGAGGAGATGGAAGTGCACTTTCCCTCCGGCTTGAAGGTCTATGGCAGCGTGATCGGTACTGACCTGGACTCGGACCTGGCGGTGATCAAAGTGGAGGTCGATCCGGACCTGTTGGTGCCCCTGCCGTTAGGTGATTCAAACGCAATTAAGGTCGGGCAGACCGTGGTGGCGATTGGCAACCCCTATGGGCTGAGCGGCACAATGACGGTCGGGATTGTTTCGGCAAGGGGGCGTGTGCTCGATTCAATGCGTCAAACTGAGACAGGCACTTATTATTCTTCCGGCGACACCATTCAGACAGATGCCTTGATCAATCCGGGCAACTCGGGTGGTCCGTTGTTGAACCTGAACGGAGAAGTAATCGGAGTGAACCGAGCAATTCAGACAGCCGGGATGAGCATCACTGGCGGGGCGGTGAACACCGGCATCGGTTTTGCGATATCGTCCAACACGGTGGTGAAGGTTGTGCCGGCATTAATCGAGAATGGTTCCTATGCGTATCCATATTTGGGCTTGTCCAGCTACTCGAACATGTCATTGGCGATGATTGAGGCGTTGAACTTACCGCAGTCCACTGGGGCTTATGTCGCCAGCGTCGTTAGCGGCGGTCCGGCGGATGACGCTGGGATTATCGGCGGCGTGCAGACAAATTTGAGCCAGGGTTTAGACATGGGCGGTGATTTAATTATCGCAGTTGACGGTATTGAAATTAAGGACTTTAGCGAGTTGATGAGTTACCTTGTGCTGGAAACCAGCGTAGGCGATGAGATTGTTCTCACGGTGATACGTGATGGGCGACTTCTGGATATTCCGGTGGTGCTGGGACAGAGACAATAACGTTTGCAGGATAGTTTTTTTGAGGTCATGCTTGCCATGACCTCTTTTTATTTGCTATAAAAATCTTTGCGGATTTGCGGATCGCGAGCCATGCCCGCCATCAGGATATCCATCAGATTGGCGAGGAGATCCTGCAGGTGGGGGTCGCTGGTGACATCCAAATCTGTATTTATGGGTTCGCCGCTATCCCGCTCCAGGCGTTCCAGCAGGTAGGGAGAAAGCCATTGGGAGATCAGGTTCAAGACATAGGCAGCCAGGTCGGTGTCAACCCAGGTGGCAATGTCATCATGAAAAACCCCTTGCGAGAGGAAAGCGTGAAACCGACCGTCACCCGAGAGGCGCTGACCGGTTTCGGGGTCAATTGAGCTGATGATCGGATTTTCAAAATTGTGGCGACGCTCAACTTGTGAGAGACGCGGATGATTTGTTTCGAAGGCGAGGTCAATTTGCAGCAGACGCTGCAGGTAGCGGAAGGTGTCCAGATTATTAGACGGCAATGGCAGCGTGGAGATTAACTCGAGTTTACGTGTATGGACGATGCCAAGAATGTGAGTATACAAGTCTTCCAGGTTTTCAAAATATTGATAGAACGAGCCTTTGGCAATGCCGGCGTTGTGAACAATCGCGTTGACTGAAGCAGAGTGAAGGCTGTTGTCTGCGAATTCTTCGATGGCAACGTTTTCAATCAGGGCGCGTTTGTCAGGCGGGAGGTTGAAAAAGGTTTCTTTTGGCATAATTCCTTGGTGTGACCGAATGGTCATATTATAGCGCATGCCCTGAGGGTGTCAATAAATAGTGTATATATACGCCGCAATTCTAAATATGGAATTGTAACAACGGTAGGGGTGGATTCAGGACGTGAGCAGGGAGCGGGGGCAGGAAACGGGGAGCGGGACTACCTCATGGCATGGATTAAAGGGTTTCGTAGGGCTGGGGCTTGTCCCCAGCCGCTGTGTTGGTCAACACGACTGTTTACGTAAGGTTGAGTACTGTGTCAACCACGAGGCGTTTGGTGAGATAAGGCTGAGGAACAGGCAGCCGTTCCCTACACCGGTATCCATAGATTTAGCAAACAATAAGGCAACAACAGAGTTTTTTTCAAATTGAGAATTACTGGTTTATACGACAATTTTCTATCAATACTCGGAAATAAGATAGAATTCGAACATGGACCATATCTACAGTGATCGGAACGAATATTTTGCCCGGGATAAGAACGGACCGTGCGCGTTTTGCGAAGCCCAGAAAATGCCCGATAGCTACAACAATCTGATCGTCCACCGCGGCGAGAAAAATTTCGTGATCTTGAATAAGTACCCTTATATCAGCGGGCATATGATGGTGGTGCCGAATGACCACACCAGTAAACTTGAGGATCTGACCACCGACCAGCTCTATGAGATGATGATGCTGATCCAAAAGTGCATTCGGGATTTAACCAGGCTCTATTGCCCACAGGGCTTCAATGTGGGCATGAATTTGGGCGATGCCGGTGGGGCAGGCATCAAAGAGCACCTTCACTGGCACATCATCCCACGCTGGGTTGGGGATGCAAACTTCATCACCGTGATCGGGAGGACCCGGGTTTTGCCAGAGTCGCTGGAAGAGTCTTACGAGAAAATCCTGGAAGGCTGGCAGCTGGATTAAAAAAAGAGAGCGTCGGCTCTCTTTTTTCAGGAGACCGCATGAGGTCTCCTAAATATATGGTGGTAACTACTTTTCTCCAAGGTCTTCAATATTGCCAATCCCCTGGACGTTTAGTGTAACCAACGGGTTGCCGTAGTATTGCACGTTGTAGGCACCGCTCAGGTTGAGGTCGAGAGTTTCGGTTGCCCAAACAACAATTGAGATTCCACCATCAGCTTTGATGGTGACATTGTTACTCTGCAGGTCTTCAGCGTCATAGCTGGAACCCCCGGCAAGCGACACTTTTTGTGTTTGAGCGCGCCCACCAACCGCAATTGCAGCACCACCTTCAGCATTCAAGTCAAAAGTCGCTGCCGAAAGGTCGGTAAGATCAAACTTAATCCCGCCCTGAATATCAATGACAAGAGAGTCGCTATCGATTCCATCCGCACTTATTTCGCCGCAGCCTTGAAATTTGAAACGGTCCAGCTCCTCAAAAGTTATTGTGATAGTCGGATATTCATGAACGGTAATCCAGTCGAGGAAACGGCTTTCATATTCAACGAATAAAACGTTGTTGCGGACTTCGTAAGAGATTCGGTTGACAACGCTTTGGCTCCCGTCAATAACGATTGAGTGATCGACATCCTGGACGAGGTGAATCACACCGGCTCCTTCAAAAACGATTTCTGTAAAAGCCTGAAGGTCCTGTTCTTCTGTTACTGGTGTGTCGGGAACAGAAGAATCAGCATCGGGCTCCGGGGTTTCCCGCGGTACCAACCGGGGAATGCAGGCACTGGCTGCGAACAGTGCAACAATCAGCGTTAACAGAATTTTCAAATGGGTTTTCATGACTGCCTCCTGCGATCAATTCCCATTTTACATCATTGCCAGCAGCGCAAAAAGAATATTGAGATAGCTTTACAATGTAAAAATAGACTTTAGTTTTTTACATAGCCGTTTCACTTTTGACCAGACCTGATGATAAGCATTGATTGAGAGGCTGTCATTCTAAGCCGCTTTCAGGTAGTGCGCACCGTGCTGCGAAGAATCTTGTCAGGTTCGGAAAAGATTCTTCGCTTTGTTCAGAATGACAATCCAAAAAAACAATCAGGTTCTGGGGTTAGAGGCGCGGATTTGCCGTCGAAGCCATGATGCTGGCGCGCTTTCGTGCTGGCGAACGACCAGAACAGAGGTTGTCGTGCCTCTGCGTACCCGTTCGACCAATTCACCGAAAAGGTGTTTGCCATGAGTATTTCCTTCAAACGAACCAATCACAACCAGGTCATACTCTCGTTGATGAGTTTCTTCAATGATCGCTGCGGCAGGGTCGTTTCCGCGAATGATATGCAAGGTGATGTTCCCGGGTATATCCCCCAGCTCGGTCATAACTATCTCCTGCAGATATGCCATCTGGTCTTCATAGAGCTCATCATCCAGATCTTCATCGACGATACGGATGATATCAACCGTGCCGTTATCAGCCTTAGCCAGACTTGCAACGATCTGGATGGCAAATTTGGAATGGAAGCCACCGCCAACCGGCACGAGAATGTTTTCAAGGCGGTCAATACCGCGATCAAACAAAACCCCCATATTAGCAAGCCCTGAGTTGATCAGTGATTCTGCTGTCTGGTTGAATTTTGCCTGTTCACTCTCACTCAGGGGCCATTTGAAGAGCAGCAGGCGCACGTTGTTATCACTGCGCAGTTCGCTAATGATGCCTTCAGCCGGAGTCAGGTTGGCAACAGTTTTGGCATACATCGGAACGTTGCGTTCGACCGCATGCCTGATAAATTTCGCGAGAGTATATTGACGGGAACGCTCAAGGGCTGCCATCGTTTCGTCGTTTTCTGAAACCTGGGGCTCGACCACCTGCAGCAAGCACATGCTGAGATCACTTTGGGCATGCGCGATTTTGGCACCGATGCGAATCAGATTTTCCATGCCTCTATCCTGTTGAATTGGCAGCAAAATGCGGTAGCGACCGGGATTAAGGCTGCGCTTGTGTTCTTCCTGCCATGAGGAAAGTCCCATCCGGGCAAAATAATAGATCGCGAAAATAGCCAGAACGCCTGTCATGAAGAGCAGCGCACGAGGCTCGGAATAACGCAGGACGATCAGGCAAACCAGGGAAGCTACAATAGGCGTTAGCGGAAAAAAAGGCACTTTGAAGGGTCGGTGGATGTATGGATATTTTTTTCGCAGGCTGATCATGGAAAGGTTGGATAGAAGCAGAACAAACAGGTAACCGCCGGAAGTGATATAGCTGAGGAAGTCGACCGCGCCGATGCCAGTTACCAGGATGGAGACCGCACCAATGAAGATAATTGCAAAATAGGGCACCCTGGACTTATTGAGGCGGGAGAGAAAGGCGGGCCAGGCACCATCACGGCTGAGGGTAAAGCTCTCTCGGGTTGCTGAGAGCATAGAGGAGTTGATTGAAGTCAATGAGCCAACCATGCCGGCGATACCGATGATGGTTGCCCCGGGAGCGCCCAGGAACATTCGGATTGTGTCTGATATCGCTGTCTCTGAGCCAGCGATATCTCTGGAAGTGCCCATTGCGACAGTAATTACCAGTGTGTATACCACCACAATCAGAACGAGGCTGATCATTATTGCCAGAGGAATGTTTTTAGTCGGATTTTTGACTTCTTCAGCATCATCTGCGATGACCTCAAAACCAACATAGATCGCGTAAATGAGAGCGATGCTTTTTAATATGATGCCAAAGTTGAGCGCAAGGTCGTCAGACTTGAACCAGCGACCATCCGGAAGCAGGGTAGCGGTGTTAAAACCGTTGGGCATTGTGAAACCAGCAATTACATAGATCGCGAAAGCCACCAGGAGGATTCCACCCATGACCACCTGAAGGTTGCCAACTTTGGTAACGCCCAGAATATTGAAGATGACGAACAATACAATCACGAAAATTGCGACGGCTCCGATTCCGAAAGCGTTGGCAGCCAGGGCAGGAAAAAAGATCGACACAGAATAAGCAAAACCAACCGCGGAAAGCGCCGTATAAAAGGTGCTGGAGAGGGCGTCCATTGAACCGACCAGAAAGGCGATCAATCCTTTGCCCCAGGCTTCACGCACGTAGGTCATTGCGCCACCAGTCTCCGGGTAGGTTGTTGCCAGTTCGCAGTAATTCAGGGCGATGCTAAAGCTGAGAATCCCAGCGATAAGAACAGACCAGATGGCTGCTGGTCCGGCAACTGCGGCAGCATGACCCGAGAGCAGAAATATACCGGAACCAAGCGTGCCAGC
>JAAYZW010000199.1 GCA_012514645.1 Chloroflexota bacterium | reverse complement strand
GAGGTGGTTTTCCAGCCTCAGAACTCTTCCCGATCGAGCAAATGAAAGCAGCTTGTGAAAAAGTTTTGACAGAAAACGGGCAAAAAGCACTGCAATACACCACCACAGAAGGGTACGACCCCCTGCGCCAGTGGATCGCAGATGATGTGAACCAATTTGGGCTGGGAATAACAAAAGATAACATCCTGATTACCACTGGTTCCCAGCAAGCGCTCGATTTCGTTGGCCGGATTTTTATCAACAACGGCGACCGTGTCTTAACCGAATCGCCCACTTATCTGGGCGCACTGCAAGCCTGGAATGCATACGGACCAACCTATGTGACCGCTGAAACGGACGAGGATGGTTTGGTGACAGACGGCTTGGAAGATATCATCAAGCAGAATATCAAGTTCATGTACGTCTTGCCTAACTTTCACAATCCCCTGGGAGTCACATTAACACTCGAGCGCCGAAAAAAGCTGATCGAACTTGCCAGCCAATATGGTGTGCCGTTGATCGAGGACGACCCCTATGGAAAATTACTGTTCGAAGGTGAGCATATCACCCCGATTGCGGCATTGGACGCCAGATATCACAGCAATGATGATGGCAAGTTTGCCGGCAACGTGATTTACACCAGCACCTTCTCGAAGATTCTGGCTCCCGGTCTGCGGATTGGTTGGGTGATTGGACCAGAGGAAGTGATTAAGCGCATGGTGCAGACGAAGCAAGGCGTTGACCTGCAGTGCTCGACCTTTGATCAGTACGTCGCTTATGAAATGGCTGCCTCAGACTGGCTGCCGAATCACATCGAGACGATTAAGCGTGTATATAAAGAACGCCGCGATGCCATGCTGCAAGCTTTCGAAGATTTCATGCCCGAAGGGACCACCTGGACGGTTCCGAATGGTGGTCTGTTCCTGTGGCTGCGGCTGCCGGAAGGCTGCAACAGCCTGGATCTCTTCCCGAAGGCAGTGGAAGAGAAGGTCGCTTATGTTCCGGGCGCGCCTTTCTACCCGAATGGGGGTCCGGACAACACAATGCGCTTAAATTTCTCCGCAACTAAACCTGACAAGATCCGCGAAGGCGTCAGAAGATTGTCGGTGATGATCAAAAAGACGATGGTTGAGAAGTAAAGTTCGGAATTGAGAAGAAAAAAAGCTGCCCGATGAAGGCAGCTTTTTCTTTGTTGGGCAGATCCGGTGCGCAATCCGGCTTACTAAAAAATCTTGATCATTGCCACATGGAAAAATCGGTCAGGATAGAGCCGCCGATGAATTCGCGCAAAATCGAGTTATCCGGCACAAATTCGGTTGTAGTCGGCAAGAACCATTCCAAAAACTTCAGCAGCCTTTTCGCTTCAATGTGCTCGGGGGTGCCGAAGCTTACCTGGCGCAGCAGTGGTTCAACCAGCGGCTTCAGCGTTGAGATTTCATATGCCAGAGCAGAGTTAAACATCACATCGGCGTGTTCCTGGTAAGGGAAGATGTGTTCCTTTTCGCCGCCCCGGACGGCTTCCCAACGTGCGATGGTCTGGCTGGCGCTATAGCCGCGATCGCGGGCATCGCGAACGATGCGACGGATCATACGGGTGTCGGTGGTTGAGATGCGATTATGGCGGTCGAGGTTCAACTGCGTAAGGCAAGAGATGTAAATCCGAAAGGTATTTGCTGGATCAATATCGCGCAGGAGATTGGGATTCAATCCATGAATGCCCTCCAGGATTACGATTTCACCTCTTTTCAATTGGGCAACTTTTCCGTCGCCGCTCGTGCCAGTGATAAAGTCAAAATGCGGCAGCTGCACCCTTTCGCCCGCAAGCAATGCCTTGACGTCATGGTTCAATCGGTCAAGATCAACTGCCCGCAGCGATTCGTAATCTTTATGACCATTCGGCAGAAGTGGTGTCCTTTCGCGGTCAACAAAGAAATTGTCCATTTCCATGGCATAAGGGCTAATGCCCCGCGCCACAAGCTGGATGCTGAGCCTCTTGGAAAAGGTGGTCTTCCCCGACGAAGTCGGACCCGCAATCAGAATCACACCTATCTTTTCGTGATTTTCGCTGATCTGGTCGGCGATTTT
>JAAYZW010000198.1 GCA_012514645.1 Chloroflexota bacterium | reverse complement strand
TCGTCTCTATGGTTAGCGAAGCTGGCTATCAGTGGATGCAAACCGGCGAGCCCGTTTTGGTTGCCTCGCTGGGCATGGCGGGTGACCGCTTCGTCCGTGATAGCTCAGACACGGTCATTGACCCCGATACCTTTTACCGCCCTTATCACGTACAGGGCGAAACCGGCGAACCAGTGGCTGTCTTCTTCCGCGACTGGGTTATTTCTGACAAAGTCGGTTTCACCTACTCTGGCA
The DNA here is from genome assembly GCA_012514645.1 of Chloroflexota bacterium. Classification (GTDB taxonomy): domain Bacteria; phylum Chloroflexota; class Anaerolineae; order Anaerolineales; family Anaerolineaceae; genus Mesolinea. The sequence goes on along the minus strand of JAAYZW010000198.1, from coordinate 5,105 downwards.
TGAATGGAGAAGATGCCGCGCAGGATATGGTCGATCGTCTCGAGAATATTCGCGCCAGCCTGGAAGGGTTCGAAGGTCCCCATATTGTCACGATTGTCGTTGACGGTGAAAACGCCTGGGAAAACTACGATAACGACGGCAAGGAATTTTTCCATGCCCTTTACGACAAACTGGCAAACAGCGAAACCCTGAAAACTATCACTCCAAGCCAGTACCTCGAGCTTTACCCTGAGCAGCGCGAATTGCCCGAGCTCTTCCCCGGCGCATGGTTTAGCGCGAACTATGATACCTGGATCGGTGAAACTGAAGAAGCCGAAGCCTGGGATTACCTGGCAACCGTGCGCGCAGACCTGCAACAATACGTTGAGGGCTCGCTGGACGCAAACCCTGAAAATCTGGAAGCGGCGCTCGATTTCATGTATCTGGCAGAGGGCTCTGACTGGTTTTGGTGGTATGGCACTGACCAGGATTCGGGTCAGGACAGTTACTTTGACGAAGGTTACCGTGCATTGCTTAAGGGTGTCTACACCTCGCTGGGTGTCGAATATCCTGCTTTCCTCGATATTCCGATTATTCAACCGCAGCCCCTCAACCCTCCGACGGCAATCAGCGGCGAAACGACAGCTGTTGTTGATGGCGCAATTAATGAAGACGAATGGGCAACCACTGCCGTTTACGAAGGCACGGAAGGCGCTTCGGTTCAGTCCTTCCACTATGGCATGAACCAGGAGAACCTGTACTTCCGTTTTGATTTGGCTGCTGACATCAGCGAAGGTGAAGCCATTGAGGTCTATCTCAACGCTGCTGGTGACCCCAGCAAGCTGATGACCCCTCTAAACGGAGGCACGCAGCTGGCAGCGCCTGCCACGCGCATGCTTGAAATTAAACCCGGAAACGATTTTGCCAGTCTTTATCTCAATGACGGCAGCACCTGGACTTTGTGGCAAGCAGAAGTTGGGCATTTGGCAGTTGCTGGCAGCCTGATAGAATTCTCGGCACCAAAATCAATTTTGGGTCAGGTTGGATCTGGCAGTATCATCCCTGCCCAGGTACTCTTTGACGGCTTGGCGCAAATCAATTCCAGCATCCCGCTCGCCATTCAGTACTTTAGTTTCGAACCACTGACCACATTACTGTTCCTTGAAGATCCAGCAGGGGACGATTCTGGACCGGGCAGTTACACCTATCCGACAGACGGCGTGTTCAAAGCAGGCGATTTTGATCTGACGTTCTTTGAGCTTTCCACTGATGGAGACAAACTCTATTTCAGCTTCGGAGTCGACGCCCCAATCACCAACGGCTGGGGTTCACCCTCCGGCTTCTCTGTACAGACCTTTGACGTCTACATTGACAAAGACCCCGGTGCCGCCACTGGCGCACGCATGCTCATGCCCGGCAGAAATGCCGCCCTTGCTGCCGAAAACGGCTGGGAGATCGCCCTATGGATTGAAGGCTGGACACCCCAGGTGGTGGTGTTGGATGCCGACGGCATACCTGTTAATTACACCGAAGCCACCAGCGCGATGCAGGTTTATGTTGACAACAGCCGTAACGCGGTTGTTGCCAGCCTGCCGGTAGAATATCTGGGTGAAGGCGAACCCGAAAATTGGGCATTCGCGGTCGCGTTGCTCGGTCAGGAAGGCTATCCCGCTGCCGGTGTCTGGCGTGTTCGTGATATTAGCCAAAAAGCCGAAGCTTATCGTTTTGGCGGCGCGCAAGCAGATAACAATCATTCCCGTATAATAGACTTGCTCATCCCGGTGGGTTTTGAAATCACACAGCAGGATGCCCTGGGTATTTACCCCTCATCGGCTTCACCGGTTGATGGAAAGGGTCCGGACGATTTCGCCATCGTTCCGATGATCATTGTTGAAAGGACGAACTAATAAAGCTATGACGGACAATTTTTACCTCACACCAAAACCGCGACCGACCGTTGAGCTAACGCTTGAAGATGGTCGTGTTATCACCGGGGAGCGCGGCGCTACGTTGGAAAAATTTATTGACGTAATCAGAGACGAGAGCAAACCGCAAATTGTCGGCGTTATTCTCGATGGCTCCCTGCGGGAATTGACCTATCAGCTCGAGCATGATGGTGTTGCCCGACTTGTTAGCATGTCGGATGCGGATGGTGCCCGAATTTACCGGCGTTCGCTCGTTTTCCTGCTGGAAGCTGCCTTCAAGAGCTGTTTCCCGGAAGGAACGCTAAATATCGACCATTCTGTGTCGTCTGGAGGTTATCATTCGCAAATCCAAAATCTGAACGAGTTTGGTCAGGAACAATTGGATCAACTCGGACAACTGATGCGCGAAATGGTTGCAGAGGATATTCCCTTTGTTCGCGAGACTGTTCCGATTGAAGAAGCCCGCCAATATTTCACCGATGCCGGTGAAATGGACAAAGTCAATCTGATTAAGTATCGCCAGCGTCCTGATCTGGTTCTCTATCGTGCCAAAGATGTACGCGATTATCACCATGGTTACATGGTGCCGTCTTCTGGCTATCTGAAATGGTTTGACCTTGAGCTGGTCGAAGAGGGTTTTGTCTTGCGCTTTCCCCGGCGGCACGCCCCGAGCAGCATTGAACCGATGGGCAGATACCCCGCGCTCTTGAAAAGGTTTAAAGAATACGGTGAGTGGTTGAACAAACTGGGAATCCCTTCAGTTGGTGCGCTCAACGACGCCATCCAGGCAGGGCATATTGATAAAGTTATCCTCGTTTCTGAAGCATTTCATGAATTGCAAATTTCCAAAATCGCCGACCAGATCAGCGAAAATCACGAAAAGATAGGTGTGATTCTGATTGCGGGTCCGACTTCGTCGGGGAAGACCACCTTTTCCAAGCGGCTCAGCATCCAGCTTGTGGCGCGGGGCATTAGCCCCTATGCCATGGAAATGGACAATTTCTTTGTTGACCGCGAAAGGACGCCACTTCTGCCTAATGGTCATAAAGATTACGAATCACTGCGGGCGGTTGATCTTGACCGGTTGAACCATGACGTCAAGGCATTGCTTGCGGGCGAAAGGGTGCAGTTGCCGCATTTTGACTTTATCACCGGCAGGAGCGGCGACGGAAAAGTTGCCCAATTAAAGAGAGGTGAAATCGTAATCCTGGAGGGCATTCATGGATTGAATCCCAATCTCCTGCGCGATATTGACCCAGCAAATACCTTTCGGATTTACATCTCTTGCCTTACACAGTTGAACCTCGACCGCCACAATCGCATCTCTACCACCGACACCCGTATGATCCGTCGCATCGTTCGCGATGCCCGCGATCGCGGCTATAGCGCCAGCCAGACCATCGCACGTTGGGAAGCCGTCCGGGGTGGCGAAAAGGAACACATCTTCCCTTACCAGGAACACGCCGATGTGATGTTTAACTCTGCCCTGGCATATGAAATCTCAACGCTGAAGCCGTTGGTTGAACCATTGCTGCGCCAGGTAAGCTTCGGCACCCCCGAGCACATTGAAGCGAAACGGCTGCTGAAATTTTTGGAATGGTTTTTGCCGACTACAACCGAATTTGTGCCGGACAACTCAATTTTGCGCGAATTCATTGGCGGCTCGATCCTGACCGATTTTTCGATGTGGCAGTGATCAAGTTTTTTTCGTAAGCTAGAATGCGCACCGCACCCAGCAATTCTCAATCTGGAGATCTTTTGACCTAAAATTTTGACACGATGGTAGGGGTGGGTTCAGGACGTGAGAATCGTTGAATTGTTTACTCAGTCAAACCCACCCCGTACCCCGTTGGAATCACGATTATTTGCCGGTTTTCAATGCCTGTCCGTGGTTCTAACTGGGCAGGTCTGACTAAGTAAGGTGTTATTGAGCGTTCGCGATTGGGACCTGCCCCTACATTTTTGTACTTTGTCAGGGCAAAACCCAGAGTTTAATTTCATATTGAGAATTGCTGCACCGCACTTGCCCAACAACGAAAAAGCTGCCTGATGAAGGCAGCTTTTTTTCTTCTCAAATCCGAATTTACTTCTCAACAATCGTCTTCTTGATCATTTCCGATAATCTTCTGACGCCTTCGCGGATTTTGTCAGGTTTTGTTGCTGAGAAATTTAAACGCATTGTGTTGTCCGGACCCTCATTCGGGTAGAAAGGCGCGCCTGGAACATAAGCGACCTTCTCTTCCACTGCCTTCGGGAAGAGGTCCAGGCTGTTGCAGCCTTCCGGCAGCCGCAGCCAAAGGAACAAACCACCATTCGGAACCGTCCAGGTGGTTCCTTCGGGCATGAAATCTTCGAAAGCTTGCAGCATAGCATCGCGGCGTTCTTTATATACACGCTTAATCGTCTCGATGTGATTTGGAAGCCAATCTGAGGCAGCCATTTCATAAGCGACGTACTGATCAAAGGTCGAGCACTGCAGGTCAGCGCCTTGTTTTGCCTGCACCATGCGCTTAATCACTTCCTCAGGTCCAATCACCCAACCAATCCGCAGACCAGGAGCCAGAATCTTCGAGAAGGTGCTGGTGTAAATCACGTTGCCGGCGAACTTGCCATCACTATTGCTGTGATATTTGGCATCCAATGCCGCAATCGGGGTGATATGCTCACCTTCGAACAGCAATTTTCCATAGGGGTCGTCCTCAATCAACGGCACGCCATATTGGCTGGCAAGTTCAATCAGCTTTTTTCGGCGCTCGAGTGTTAATGTGACTCCCAGGGGGTTGTGAAAATTCGGCAAGACGTACATGAACTTAATATTTTGCTTGATGATATCTTCCAAGCCGTCTGTAACCAAGCCATCTTCGTCCGTTTCAGCGGTCACATAAGTTGGTCCGTAAGCATTCCAGGCTTGCAGCGCGCCCAGATAAGTGGGCGATTCGGTTAAGACACGGTCGCCGTTGTTGATAAAAATTCGGCCAACGAAATCGAGCGCTTGCTGGGAACCAGTGGTGATCAGGATGTTGTCTTTTGTTATTCCCAGCCCAAATTGGTTCACATCATCCGCGATCCATTGACGCAGGGGGTCGTACCCTTCTGTGGTGGTGTATTGCAGTGCTTTTTGCCCGTTTTCTGTCAAAACTTTTTCACAAGCTGCTTTCATTTGCTCGATCGGGAAGAGTTCTGAGGCTGGAAAACCACCTC
>JAAYZW010000197.1 GCA_012514645.1 Chloroflexota bacterium | reverse complement strand
CGCTGCACCAATGACGGCACTGATGCCTGCAAATACAAGATCAGGTGTGGGCGCAAGGCGATGCCATATAACGCCCTCGACCAGTTTTTTTCAACCCCGCGAACGCTATCGCGGGCAATCATCGAATAAAAATAACGATCTGAGAGCACGATAAACCCGGCTTGTAGGGCAGGAATGATCTTGTTTTCCAGGCGGTCAGCAAAATCAGCGGCGTAAAAAAGGCTCATGGTGATCGGACCAAGCGTATGACCGCTTTTGGCGGCATCCAGACCCGGACCTGTCAGCTCTGAGCGGGTCAGCCCCGTATCGGCGACCGCATAGCCTTCTTCTTCCAGCCAGTGCCTTAGCAGTGCAATCTGCGTGCTTCTGCCGACACCATCGGTTCCCTCCAGCACAATTAGCTTTCCAGAGAGTTTGCCGAAATCACGATAGGGAAAACCAGCACCATAGAATCCTGTGTTCGCCATTACTTCGCTCCCTTTTTGCTTGCCTTGGCACGCGGGTTGTCAACTGCGATCGGTTGTCTATCCGGGTTGGGTAAGCCTTCAAACCCATCCAGGATACGCCTGACCAATGCGCGTATTTTTTTCTGTTGTGTTTTCACTTGCAGCGTGCCATCAATCATTGTCAGCCCAAATTCATCGACGATTTTGTCGTATTCGCCCAGGATCTTTCCCTGGAACAGCTTGAAACTATCCTCATAACTATCGGACAGACCCAGATCCATGCCGGCTTCATAATATTTAAGTTTTGCGCGTGATCCTGTAATTCTCTCAACTGCAATGTCAAGCGGCACCCGAAAGTAGAGCGCGGCATCGGGTTTGATCGCGAAGCTATACATATCCCGCACCCATTGCGGGTCGTTGCCGCGGGCGACATCACGCACGTAGGCGGTAAAGGCATACCGGTCAGCCAACACAATCACCCCAGCCTTAAGCAGCGGATAAATGCTGTTTTCCCAGCGGTCGGCGAAATCAGTGCAGTGCAGAATGCTGAAGGTCGCCGGGGTAAATGACTGTGTTTTTTTGGCAACCTTTGTTGTGCTCTTAACCAGAGCCGAGCTGTTCCATTCGCTGAAATAAACCGAATAGCCTTTAGAAAGCAGCCACTTATAAAGCAGGTCAATTTGAGTAGACTTGCCAGAACCGTCGATGCCTTCAACTACAATCAGCTTTCCTTTCGTATCATTTGGTTTTAACACCGCTGGCACCTCCTCGAGAGCGCTTCAAGTTTCGGACTAATTAAAATGGGTCTGGTTGTCATTATAGCGCAATGCCAGGGTTGATTTCGGGACGACTTTTGAATTTGGCAGCGACAGGAAGAGAAAAATAAAATGTACTGCCAGCGGCTTCCTGGCTTTCTGCCCAGATCTTGCCGCCGTGCTCCTGAACGATATTTTTGCAAATAGACAAGCCCAGCCCTGTCCCGCCCCCAGTCCTGGCACGGTCGGCTTTATAGAAGCGCTCAAATATTCTTGACAGTTCATTTGCGGCGATTCCAACACCGTTATCCTGAACTGAAAAGACCACCATATTGTTATCAAACTGCGCGTCCAGGTGAATACGTCCGCCTTTGGTCGTAAATTTAATCGCGTTGTGAATCAGGTTCACAAATACCTGCGAGATCTGCTCTGGGTCGGCATTCACTTTCGGAAGATTTTGCAGGCAATCCATGCTGAGAGTCAAGCCCATCCGTTCAGCTTGT
>JAAYZW010000196.1 GCA_012514645.1 Chloroflexota bacterium | reverse complement strand
GTAACGGCGAATGGCTTGAGACCTTCTCCAACGGGCTCGACACCCAGGTGGGCGAACGTGGGGCGCACATTTCGATGGGGCAGCGCCAACTGGTAGCACTGATGCGCATTTTGGTGCACAAACCTTCAATTTTTATTTTGGATGAAGCCACTGCCAGTATTGATCCTTTTACCGAACAGCAGATTCAGCAAGCCTTGGGGTTAATTTTGAGCCACTCGACCAGTATTCTGATTGCTCACAGGCTCTCAACGGTCAAATCTGCTGACCGGATCCTGGTTTTGGATCACGGCAGCATATTGGAAGAAGGAACACACGATGAACTGCTCGCCTCAGGTGGGCATTATGCCAGTCTTTTCAATACCTACTTCCGTCACCAGTCCTTGGAATATGTTGAGGAATCTGGCAAATTCTTAAAAGACGACTAACACGTAAAGAACACGTCTTCCTCGACTCTCCGGACGAATTTTGATTATCGATTTGATTCATGTAAAATTGCCCTACAATGAAAAAAGTAGTCTTAGCGCTTAGCGGCGGCGTTGATAGCGCCATCGCTGCCCACATGCTCCAGCAAGACGGTTTTGCCGTCCATGGGTTAAACCTGCTCACCTGGGGAGAGGACCACCAGCGCTCCGGCGTTCAGGAAATTGCCGATAGTCTCGGATTCCCAGTCGACTTCCTGGATGTCCGCCAGCCCTTCCACGAGCAAGTTGTGCAGCCGTTTCTCGATGCTTACCTGGGTGGGCAAACTCCCAGCCCGTGTGTATTCTGCAACCGCCAGGTCAAATGGAACGCGATTCTCCAAAAAGCAGATCAAATCAGCGCAGATTTTGTAGCAACCGGTCACTATGCACGGCTCGAAAGAAGAGAAGGCAACACAGAAATCTGGAAAGCGGCAGATTCATCTAAAGATCAGAGTTATATGCTCACCTTTTTGACCCAGCCAATGCTAAACCGCACCATTCTCCCCCTCGGCAACTACACGAAACCCGAAATCCGTCAGATCGCTGCCGACCTCGGCATGGCGGTTTCGGATAAACCCGACAGTCAGGATCTTTGCTTTCTGGCATGCGGCGATTACCGCGATTTTCTCAGAGAACACGCCCAAACTCCTCCTCTTCCGGGACCAATTTTCAATCAAAAAGGCGAGCTGCTTGGTCAGCACCAAGGGCTGGCGTTTTACACAATCGGTCAGCGCAAGGGCTTGCCCTCATCAACCGGTGCGCTTTACGTGATCGAAAAGCGATCTGAAGATAACAGCCTGGTCGTTGGCTTTTTAAACGAATTGGGCGCAGACAGGTTCTTTGTTGACCAGCTCAACTGGATCTCAGGAAAGATTTTGACCGAGCCAATCTATGCAGAGGTGAAGATTCGTTACAAGGCGTTGCCCATCGAAGCGAGAGTTGAACCCCTGGCTGGCAACCTTGTGACCGTGAAAACCAGCAGACTCCTGCGCGACATCACGCCCGGTCAGATCGCCGCTTTTTACCAAGGTGACAAACTATTGGGCGGTGGGGTAATCCGGGATCACAGTGCCCTACTCTTCCAGCAATTCTAATTATGGGAGTCTTAGATCAAAAATACAGAATGCAGGGATAAACGAACTCTGAATTTACAGCTGCTACAATACTATTGAACTAACGGTAGAGGTGGGTTCAGGACGTGAGCATAGTTGAGTTTATTAATCAGTCAAACCCACCCTGTTGGAATGTCGGTTGTTTTTCGGTTTTCAATGCCTGTCTGGATTCTTGGGTTGGGGAGGTCTGACTATGTACGCGGCGGTTGAAAGCTCACGATTGGGACCTCCCCCTACCGTTATGCATATTAAAATTTTGCCTTTATCCCGACAAAAAGCCATAGTTTGTTTGCAAATTGAGAATTGCCCCACCCTTCAACATCTCGCCAAATCCCGCTAATGCCTGTTAGAATATTAGCAAAGCGCAACAGGCTTTATTGCGATTTCACGTGAAAAAAAATTAAAGGAGTAACAATGTTAATACCAGAAGATCTTAAATATCAAAAAACTGACGAATGGGTGAAAATTGTTGATGGCATCGCCACAATTGGCATCACCGATTTCGCTCAAGACTCCCTCTCAGACGTTGTTTTTGTCGAATTTGATGTCGACGTCGATGACGAAGTCAGTGCCGGCGACAGCATGGCAACAGTCGAATCCGTCAAAGCTGCTGCCGAAGTCGTTTTCCCGGTCAGTGGTAAGGTAATCGAAATCAACCAGACCCTGGTCGACTCACCCGAAGTCTTGAACGATAGCCCCTACGAGGATGGCTGGCTGGTAAAAGTTCAGGTTTCAGACGAAACCGAGCTCGACAACCTCATGGATGCTCCTGCCTACGACGCTTATTGCCAGGAAAGATAACCATGTTTACACCCCACACCGAACACGATGTGGAGGTAATGCTTAAGACCATTGGGGTCGGAAAAATTGAGGATCTTTTTAAAGAGATCCCAGACCAGTTCCGTTACCCCGATTTAAAATTAGCCCCCCATCTCACCGAGATGGAGGCTGCCAACGAACTTGAGCAAATCGCCTCCGCAAACGGCACCACCAGGGAGTTCTTAAATTTCCTTGGCGCCGGTGCCTATGACCATTACATTCCGGCAGCGGTAGACAACCTGCTGCAGCGCGGTGAGTTTTACACTGCCTACACTCCCTATCAGCCCGAAATCTCGCAGGGCACCTTGCAGGCAATCTTCGAATTTCAATCCCTGATTTGCCAACTGACCGGCATGGACGTAAGCAACGCATCACATTATGACGCTGCAACCGCCGCCGCCGAAGCAGTGATCCTGGCGTATGGGCATTTCCGCGGCAAACGAAAGAAAGTCTTGGTCTCCCGCGCGGTGAACCCGCAGTATCGCCAGGTAATCCGCACCTATATGCAGGCTGAAACAGCCCTGCAAATTGTTGGCGATGATATTGAAACCGGCATCGAACCTGACATGCAAAAATTCATCGACCAGATCGATCACGACACCGCCCTGGTGATCGTACAATACCCCGACTTCTTCGGTCGAATAATTGACTACACGCAGCTTATCGAGACCGCCCACCAGTTTGGCGCCCTGGTTGCTGTGGCAGTCAACCCCACCGCTTTAGGCTTACTGACCCCTCCCGGTGACATCGGTGCTGACATCGCTTTTGGTGAAGGACAGCCTTTGGGCATCCCGCTTTCCTATGGTGGACCCTACCTGGGTTTCTTTGCGGTCAAAAACGCGCTTCTGCGCAAGTTGGCTGGGCGCCTGGTCGGTGAAACCACCGATGTTGAAGGCAAATTAGCCTACGTCCTCACGCTGACTGCCCGCGAGCAGCATATTCGACGCGAAAAAGCGTCTTCAAACATCTGCAGCAATCAGGGGCTCATGACCCTGGCAGCGACAATCTATATGAGCTTACTTGGCAAGCAAGGCTTCCAACAGGTTGCCAACCTCTGCTATCAAAAAGCGCACTATGCCGCCGATCAGCTCTCAGGCATCAACGGCATCACCTTCGTGGATGAGACCACACCCTTCTTCCACGAGTTTGTCGTCAAAACCGACCAGCCGGTTCAGCAAGTGCTCGAACATTTGCTGCAGCATGACATCTTCGGCGGATATGATCTGGGCAAAGACTACCCTGAGCTAAATAATCATCTCATGCTGGCGGTAACCGAGAAAATCAGCCGTGAAGATATCGAATACCTTGCTGCTGTTTTACAGGAGGAAAACCATGGCTGAACCGACTGTTTTTGATCTTTCTGTAGCCGGACGTACTGGCGTAACTTTCCCTGAACCTGACGTCCCGGAAACCGCCCTGCCAAAAGGCTTTGCTCGCTCAAAACTGCAGCTCCCGGAAATGTCAGAGCTGGAAGTGGTTCGCCATTTCACCAGCATCTCGCAGAAGAACTACGCCATAGACCTCGGTTTTTATCCGCTGGGTTCCTGTACGATGAAATACAACCCCAAGATCAACGAGGTTGTCAGCCGCCTTCCTGGTTTTGCCCACACGCATCCGTTACAGCCCTTTGACACCGTTCAGGGTAACCTGTATTTGATGTATACCCTGCAGGAAATGCTAAAGGAAATCGCTGGTTTCGAAGCGGTCACCTTGCAGCCGGCAGCCGGCGCGCAGGGCGAACTGGTTGGGACCCTGATCATCCATAAGTACCACCAGGATCGCGGCGATACCCAGCGCACACGCATGCTCATCCCAGACTCAGCCCATGGCACCAACCCTGCCTCGTCGGCAATGCTCGGTTTTGATGTTGTGCCTTTGCCGTCGGACGATCGGGGTAATGTTGATATTGAAGCCCTTAAAAAATTGTCTGACGATCGCCTTGCCGGGCTGATGTTCACCAACCCCAACACCCTCGGGCTGTTTGACGAAAATGTTTGCGAAGTTGTCAAAATCGTCCACGAAGCCGGTGGTCTGGTCTATGGCGACGGCGCCAACATGAACGCGCTGCTGGGCGTCTTCCGGCCTGGCGATGTCGGCATCGATATTTTGCACTTCAACCTGCACAAAACCTTCTCAACCCCGCACGGCGGTGGTGGTCCCGGTTCCGGTCCGGTCGCGGTTCAGGCACACCTGGCAGATTATTTGCCCGACCCTGTCGTCGGCATCGTCGAGGAAGGCGATCAAGACCATGCGCCGTTATACGACTTCATCACGCCCGCCAAAACGATCGGTCGGATAAAAGCTTTCCACGGTCACTTTGGGATGCACGTTCGCGCCTTCACTTACATTGCCATGCTCGGGCAGGAAGGGCTGCGCGACGTGGCTGAAAAAGCCGTCCTGAACGCTAATTACCTCCAGGAAAAACTGAAGGGCACCTACACGCTGCCCTATGACCGTACTTGCATGCATGAGTTTGTGCTCGAGGGCTACTGGAAAGACGTGCCCGATATTCACGCCCTGGATATCGCCAAACGCCTGATGGATTACAACTTCCATCCACCGACAAATTACTTCCCGCTGATCGTCAAGGAAGCCCTGATGATCGAGCCAACCGAAACCGAAAGCCGCGAAACGCTGGACCGGTTCGTGGACGTGATGCTGAAGATCGCGGAAGAAGCCCGCACCGAGCCGCAGTTGCTGCACGACGCGCCGCACAACACCCCTGTCCGCCGCGCCGATGAGCTTAAAGCCGCCAAGGATCTCGTCTTCTGCTGCTACCCGGTGGAAGAGTGGGATCTGAAGTAGTCAGGTTATCGTAAGAAATTTACCACAGAGCGGAGTTGGTCCTGAGCCTGCTCCGCTTTTTTGTTCTTTCGCTTTATCCAATCTCCAATCACCCACCAGCCATCCAAATCTTTCACCCCCTCCTGGGAAGAGGTTTAATTGTGCTGATTTTGAAGAGTTGTCAAATAGTCCCCAGGTAAAGGGGAGACCTACGGTCAGGAGACCAGCGAGAATAAAGGCAGTTTTTCAGTGGCAATGAAATCGTAACTTGAATCCGTAATAATGCTCCGATTCATTATTAAACCTCTGGTTTAGAAAAACAGATTTCTTCGTATCCATTCACTCATGGATATATTCCTTGATGCAACAACCAAAACACCGCCAAGGATAAGCAGTGGAATGGAGACATACCATGCCCATTCAGGTATAAACGAGTAGGTCAGATAGTGTGTAACCGCGATATCAATCGCCCACGGCAAAAAAGAAGTAACGATCATGATCCAGCCGCCTTTCTCAATCTTTCCAATTCGCTTGTCTTGAACAATAAAGATTATGAGAAACGCACATACCCCGGCTGATAGAATGATCGGCATAGCAACCGGCATCAACCACTTTACAGAAGTATTCAGCCAGCTTAACGCCAAAATGTATAAGCTGCTGACACAGAGGTCGGCTGTCAGGTAGATATATGGGCTCTTTCCCTCAACATAGATTGGGAGAACAATAAAAGTCCATATTATCAGCGCTGCGCCAAACACATAAAATGCCCATGTCAAGCCCGATGAAAAAACCAGGTCTATGACAGCTACGGCTGCACTGGGGATAAGCAGCGCCAGTGAAATCAACATTACCAGGAATCGCTTGTTGATCTTCTTTCCGTTGATATCCATCCTGCCCTGATAGTATCCTTCCGTGTTTGCTTCGTTTCTGTTCAGGTCAAGGACCTCTGTATCGCATAGTGGACATCTGGTTTCATAGTCCGCAAGCTTCACACCGCAATGTACGCAATAAGACATGTTAACCTCTCCCGTTACTCTCTATCGCAACGGGGATTCCCATCTCCACCAGTTGCCTAAAAAAATTTCGCTCAATATCTGCTTCAACAATCGTCCGTGAAAAGGTAATCACCGTATTTCCGTTGTAGCTTACACAACCACAGCTCGACCGTTTTCCATAAGAACGCCCCAGCATAAAATCTATCCGTGTTATAAACGGCCTCATGGCTTCATCTACTTCAACCTTGCCCAAATTGGATATTGTGGAAGCCGAATATCTGTTTCCCAGAAGGTCATGACCAATCTTCAATATCTGGTCTTTCAGAAAAAGCGGAACAATGCGGAGCAGAAGATTCTTCTCAATTTTTACATTACCGGAGAAACGGGCATTGAGTTCCTTCTCGGTAATATTCATTCCCATAAAGTGCTCAACCTGCGCAAGGACTTCTTCGAACGAGTAATCTCCCAGTCGGCTCTTGATACCCGGATTGATATACGAAGAAAAATTCCGTACCGTTTTTGTGGGGAAAAACCGACGTAGATTGATTGGCAAGGAAATTTTTGCATCATGCCGTAAGGCACGTTTAGACATTTCGGATTTCTGCTTTTTATATACGGAATATAGTAGAACCGCAGCAAGAAATACACCGATGCTCGTTCTGTATTCTTTTGCTTTATCATGCAGAGCCTCAGTCGGCATTTCACCGGATATAATGAGGAGCTTATTTAGCGGCACGGCGGTTCCGGTATAACGGTAAGAGGGTCTTTCACTTAACCCAGTAACGTTACTGCCCGCATAACGCAGAAAGGCATCCTCATATTCCTCTGCCTGGGGGCTGTCGGAACATCGGAAAACATACTTGCTCGGCATAACGTGAAGGCCGTTTTTCAGATGCAAATATTCAGCAACGAGAGACAACAAAAAAGTCATTGCTCCTGTGCCGTCGGTCAGGGCATGGAAGAACTCTGCTGATATCCTGTTTTTGCGATATAGCAACCGGTACATAAAGTACCTGTTGCGTCTGAAACGCAAGGGCTGCGTGGGATTATATATATCTTCTAAAATTGGAGGCGCGCCGTCGATATGCTCAAAGAAGTGCCAGAACAGACCTTTGCGTAACCGGGAAGCAAACGACGGAAAGCGTTTCAGCGTATGAATCTGTGCTTCTTCCAGAATTCGAAGATCAACATCATCAGAGAGCGTCACTGAGATGCGAAACATAGCTGTCCATTCACTCGTTTGTGTTGACGGATATATATTTGCTGCGTTATCTAATTTAAACCAATTTCTCAAAGACGTCTCCAAACAATAGAAATACGCTGTCTCCAAGGGTGCTCACAGTCGCTCTGCTTCAAGCGGAACGACCTCGTTTGGTCAGGAGTCCAGCGAGATCTAAACTATTGTACCAGTTACATCGGCGGGTTGTTTTGCCTGATTTGCGAGGGTATGCCTTTCAAAAGTCCGTAGTCAAGGAAAAAAAGAGGAGGTTCCAAAACAATATGTTTTGTGGCTCTGGATTCCACCAGGGACTCACTTTTATCCTACACACTCCGGTCACTTCGTGACCGGGATTAGCGATTTGCAGGATTTGTATGTTTTTTGATCGTGCAGAAGAGCTTTTTTACTGCAAATTCTTTTTAAGGTATGGGCTTGAAATCTGAAGATACTTATACCATTATTGAGAGACAAACCCGCGATTTAGTGGGCTGAAAAAGCTTGTATTATTCGGGATTATGGTATAATTATCTTTAATCCATTACGATTGTGATATATCTTATACAACTAAATAAACCCAACCCAACAATCCCTAAAAGGAGAATTAAGTCAATGCAAAATAGCATCAAAAGGACATTCTCGTCCATATTGTCGTTATTATTAGCCGTCGTTTTGGTTAACGGCGCCGGGGCAGCCAACCTGACACAGGACCAGCCACCCGAGACTCCCACCTCACAAATTGAGGTGGTTTCACCTTATTATTCATTCGAAAACATCACAACAACAGACGGCACCGAGGTCACTGCCCACATTATCAACGGACCCTCTCAACCGCTGCCCGAATATGAAGCCGAACGGCTTGCTTCAATGACCACGGTTGAACCCCAGGGCACTCTTGCCAATTTCCCTTCCTACAGCTGGGTTTTTGGCTGTTCGGCTGTTTCTGGAGCGATGATCGCAGCCTGGTATGACCGCGGCGCTTAACCCAACCTCTATACCGGACCCACCAACAATGGTTTCTACCCCCTTACAGACACTGGTTGGCCCACCTGGAATGATGGGTTTGCCACCTACCCCAACAACCCCCTGGTCGCTTCTCACCTCGGGTTGGACGGGCGCGGAACCAGAGGTTCCATCGATGATTATTGGGTAAAGGTAGACAGCACAGCTCCCGACCCCTACATCACCGGCGGCTGGCCACAGCACGCCTGGGGCGATGCCATCGGTGACTATATGAAAACCAGCCAATCTTTCTATGAAAATCAGGATGGTGCCTCTGTTTTCTACACCTGGACAAGTTTGCCAACAAAATTAACCTGTGCCGATATGGAAAATTATGGCTGGGCATACCGTGATGGCAGCTACGGTCGTAAGCTATTCTACGAAGCCCGTGGTTACACCGTAACCGATTGTTATAACCAGAAAACCGATAACAATGAAGGCGGCTTCACCCTGGCAAATTTCATGGCAGAGATCGATGCCGGGCGCCCGGTCTTGCTCAACCTGGAAGGGCACTCAATTGTTGGCTATGGCTACAATGGCAACACCATCTACATCCGCGACACCTGGGATAACGACCCTTCCAAGGTTTACACCATGCCTTGGGGCGGCAGCTATGAGGGCATGAAATTGCTCTCTGTGAGCGTCGTCAGTCTTGGTCAAGGGTCGGCTGTCCCTTCCAAACAGTATTTACCCGTGGTGATTAAAGTTCCCGCTGTTCCAGTCACCAACTTCCTGAACCCAGGATTCGAACAGGGTCGTGTCGCCTGGAATGAATCTTCAACTCAAGGTTGGGATTTAATCGTCCCAGACTCTGCCATAACAGACGGTAGTGTTAAAGCCCACGGAGGCTCCTGGCTTACCTGGCTGGGCGGGGGTAACAATGAGACCTCGATTATCTCACAAACCGTTACCATTTCTGCTGGTGCACCATACCTGCATTTTTGGTATTGGATTGGTTCGCAAGACGTCTGCGGATACGATTATTTCTATGTGGGTGTTAATGGCAATTACTTCTACAATGAAACCATTTGTCATGACAGAAACACCGGCGGTTGGGTCAAGAAGGTGATAAATTTGTCTGCATTTGTTGGTACAGGCAAGACCGTGCAGTTTAGGTTAATAACGGATTCGAGTCTAAATAGTAACGTTTTTATTGATGATGTCTCCATGTCTGCTTCCTCTTATACTTCGGAGCAGTCACCGATGTCGCCGGACCTCTTCCCTGGGGCAGCGCTGGAGAGGAGATAAACACTATTTTCTTTCGGGAAATTAGTAACCACAGCTCTCCGCTCCACCAGAGCTGACAGTGCCCAAGCTGGAGGGTCATATAACTCGAACTTATTCAAACGTAGGGAGGGAGCACTGTGCCTGTGAAGCAAGGCATGCTCCCTCCGGCTCAGCTTAGTCAGGCTTTTTCTGCAGCTGGGTCTCTGGTCAAGCCGAACGGAAACAGGTGCCCAGCAATCCTGTCCGTCACTCTGTCATTGTGAACTCTTCCCTATTCCCTATTCCCTATTCCCTGTCTGGCAGCCT
Organism: Chloroflexota bacterium; assembly: GCA_012514645.1. Lineage (GTDB taxonomy): Bacteria > Chloroflexota > Anaerolineae > Anaerolineales > Anaerolineaceae > Mesolinea. Next base: position 41 of record JAAYZW010000196.1, on the reverse strand, counting down.
GTCATTGCGAACTATTCCCTATTCCCTATTCCCTATTCCCT
>JAAYZW010000195.1 GCA_012514645.1 Chloroflexota bacterium | reverse complement strand
CTGGTATGCGCCAGGCTCAGACATATGGAACAGTCTGAATGGGGCCAAAAAACGTATCTTAACATGCAACATTTGGAGGATTACCAACCAAGTGATTCCTGAATGTGCGAAAAATACTTGACACTACCCGAACAACCCAATCGGTTATCGACAGTCTCGTAATCAGCAACAGCATGTTCTATCGTTGGCGGGAGAAATACAATAAAACCTGTGAACCGACTGAAGAGGCAAGACAGAGTCTCATTGAATGTATTGAGGTTCTGTCAAGCATTTTTGCACATTTAGGACCCCCTTAGTTGGTAATCCTCCAAATGCTACACATTAAGATACGTTTTCTGCCTCCATTCAGACTAGTCCACGTGTCTGAGGCTGTCACACACCAGCATCAGTGCTGAGCGACAAAAATATCTTAAGAATGCCTATCGGGAGTTACTCATCCGTGCTCGACAAGGTATAGTTATTGTCGTGCCAAATGGAGACACCTAGGACCCTACCCGAAAAGTTGAGCGTTATGACCCGGTCCATGAATATCTGAAGGATATCGGTATTCAAGAAATATGGTCAGCAAAGGATGATTCCCAGAAACTCAAATTGCTAATTTTAACCAAGCATCTAAGGCTTTTTGATCGGTTTCGAGTTTAGCAGAATTTAGAGCATTTTCCCAATGAAATTTTGCTAATTCCGTATTACTTTTTGCCAACTCCAAGCTTCCAAGGACCATACTTTTTAGGGTTTGGTTCTTAGAGACCGCCATAAGTTTATTTGCGAAGTTGTCGCGCATCTCGACGTTGCCGATTGCTAAGCCTGAGGATACCGCACAAGACAATGCGCATTCTTCAACTGTAAGGTGTCGACCCGGAATCGGAGATGGGTCAGCTATCATTGAACCATTAATCCAAAAGGTAACCCGCAATGTCGCTTCTTCCTGAGTAAATTCGGAGTTTAGTACCTTTTCTATCTCCAATAACGCACTACTAAAATCACCTTCTAGATTGTTAATATAAGCAATATTACACCTGGCTAATTCTCTAAAAAGGGTCGAAATTGATTCGTTTGCAACAACTCTTAAAACTTCTAAGGCGCTGGAATAGTCACCCTCACCAATTAAAATATATCCAAGATTGTTAGCAACTCGCGGATTTTCAGGATGAAAATCCATTAATTGATAATGAACCGAGAGAGCAGGGTCAGTCAGACCTTGTAAATAAAATCTTGTTCCGATATTAATAAGGTGTTCAAAGTCTTTCTCGTTTGTTTTTCTTAAGTAAGGCTGGATGCCTTTCCAAGCTTCTTTACTTCGACCCATCTGGTGAAGCACTTTATACTTGTGAGGTCTTAGCTTATTTCTTAACTTATGTGTAGGTGCTGATCGAAGAATATCGAGGGCTTCTTTTGGCTGTTTATTATTCAGAAGATAGTCGACAGGAAAGATGTAAAAAATTTCAAAATCAGGATACTCCTCTTGCGCCAATTTTGATTCCAGAAGAACTTTATCGGAGTTATTAAGCTTAATTTGTGTTACTATGCGGAAAATTCGTAGTAACATCAAATCACCTGTTTCATCTTTTTTTCCGAGGTTATTAATTAAATCAATTGCCGTGTCAGACGATCTGAAAAAGCTTTCATATTCCTCTGTTTTTAATAAAATACCACTCTTTGTGGTCCAGTTTTCAGGTTTTGTAGGATTGATGGCAATAGCGCGCTCAATCGCTTCCAGAGCTTTTTTGTTTTCACCTAATCCATCATAGGAACGCGCTAAGAACCTCCATCCGCGTTCAAATTGAGGATCTACTTCTACAGCCTTGCGTAGTAATATTGAGGCACTTTCGAAGTCGTCTTGTTTAAAAAACTCCTCTGCTAGTTGAGAAAGGCTGTCAGTGTTACTAGCTGTTTCGATAAAGAAGGAGACAAGTTCTTGGGCTTTCTCCAGATTGCAAATTTCCAATAAATGGCGGGCGTACCTATATCCAATCTCAGGGTTTTCGGTATTCTCCCAGATTTGTTGCAATGTTTGCTGTAATTGGTCCTTTTTGCCAGGGAGGGTAGAGTAACATTCAATTAATCCATCCAAGGTTAACAGGTCATTAGGGCTTTTCATTCGATGACTTTCAAGGTATGGGACAGCCTCGACGCATCTACCTTGTGATAAAAGAAATAACCCTAGCCCTTGTAGTGCTTCACCATTGTTTGGTTCCAGGAGGAAAGCTTCTCGAAAATACTTTTCCGATTGTTCATAATTTTTTGTTGCCTGTGACAGAGCTCCTAAAAGAACATACGCTTGGGTATTTTTGGAATCTTCATTAATCGCTAATTGGAGTACTTCAATCGCCTTCTGATCATACCCCGCTTGCCGAAGAAGGATCGCAGACCTAACTAGCATTGAGGTTTTACTCTCTGTTTGTGGCATTATGACCTCAAATCGTATGGATTACTGATATCTCTGAGAATATTGCTCTCTAATGAACGAAGGTTTTTTTTATCGTGGAGTGTGTCCTGGGTCAGTTTTGAAGAGGCTGGCTGATTGATGGAACGGATAATATCACTGATTTGATTCTGTTTATCTATCATAGATGAATATTTACTTCCAACCTCAACCATCACAACAAGCAGTCTGCAAAAAGAAGTAATTAGAGGACTATGTTCTTGATGTGGCATTAAACAATTGAGTAAAGACCTCGTTTTTTCTGTAAATTGGCTTCCAGAGGGGTTATCTAATTCACTAAAAATTTCTTCCAAATTCCTATCTAGCCAGCGGGAAAAGGTCTGCTCATCCACCTTTAGTTCGGAGGTGCCTGCATATATGCCAGTTAATATACCCTCCATGGCGCTAAACAAGCCAGAAGTATGTTCAACCCCGCTTTCATTTTCTGTAGCATTGTTAGCACTGGTTTCACCAACAGCCTCTGCCAAAGTTGTGCCAATCCACTGGTTTAAACTGACACCTTCAAAAGTGGAAATCTCGCTGATTTTTCTGTGGAGCGATTTTGCAACACGAACAATAAATTTTCCACTAAATTCTTCATCAGGACGAGGCTCGGGGATTACCGAGCCTTTATCCAATTCAACTTCAAGCCAACCCTTCATCGCATCTTCGATCATAGCCATAGCTTCATCTGTAGTGTCGCCCTGGCTCATACAACCAGGGAGTTCCTTAATACGAATAAACCATCCACCCTCAGGTTCAGGAATCAACTCCCTTGTATAGGGAAGTCCCAAATAATATTCAAGATTTTTTTCCATTTCAAACCTACTTTTAAATACTGTCTTCCAAGATGTCACCGATTTCCGTCAATACCTGTCGAAGCAAGTAACTCTTTACAGGTGTTTTGCGTGGAACAGTCAATGAATTACAATTCGGTTTTGTATATATTGCGTGACTTCCATTGGTTCTACCTAACGTGTACCCACAAGCTAAGAGCACTTTATGTAATTCCTCAAAACGAAGATCTTTCGGCAAATCGAGGAATCGCTGAAATAGCTTTTCCTTTCTACTCACAATAACGCTCCCATAGTATCACATATAGTATCACATGTCAATATTATATATATTCAATACTTCCTAAAGTTCCAACTACCAATAAGGTGGTAATTCTAATTAGCTTATTAGGGAAATATACCCCACATTATTTCAGTAAAGACAATCAATCTACAAGCCTCTTTCTCCTCTCTGATAGGGGATGCCGAGGGCGGAGGGGGAGCCGATGCGTTTTTTGCGGGCGGCTGAGCTGCCCCAGACGAGGGCGATGATGGTGAGGATATAGGGTGCCATCTGCAGGAAGAAAACCAGGTTGGTATTAAAGAAGAATGGGTTGGCAAGACCAAATATCATCCGGGGTCCCTGCAGGTCGAGCGTGAAACGGCGAAGGACGCCAAACAAGTAGCCCCCCAGGGCGGCGCGCCAGGGGTTCCAGTGGGCGAAAATGACCAGGGCGACAGCGATCCAGCCCTGACCGTTGACGGTGAGGTTAGAGTACCAGCCGGGGGCGATGGCGACGCTGATTGTTGCGCCAGCCAAGCCGGCAAAGCAGCCGCCGATGAAGGTGTAAAGGTAGCGGGTGCGGTAAATGTTGACGCCAAGGGTGTCAGCGGCGGCGGGGTTTTCACCGACAGCGCGCAGGTGCAGCCCGGGGCGGGTTTTGTTGATGTAATACCAGGTGAGCGGCACAAGCAGGTAGCCAAAATAGACCAACAGGTTGTGGTTGGTGAAAGCGACCGGACCGAGATAGGGGATTTGCGAGAGCAGGGGGATGCTGGCGCGGGGGATGACCGGGGCGACCTGACCGGTGAGCCCGTCGCCGAGGACGAGGGCGAGACCGGTGCCGAGGAAGGTGAGCGAAAGACCGCTGACGGTTTGATCGGCTTGAAAATGGATGGTGACGACGGCATGGGCGAGGCTGAGCAAACCTCCTGCGATGACCGCGGCGAACAGACCGAGCCAGACGTTACCAGTCTGGAGGGCAATTTTGAAGCCTGCCATGGCGCCGACGAGCATCATCCCTTCGACGCCGAGGTTTTGGATGCCCGAGCGTTCTGTGAGGATCTCGCCAATGGAGGCGATGAGCAAAACGGTGCCGGTGGAAAGACCAGAGCGGAAGATTTCGATCCAATTCATTGGGCGGTCTCCTGTGTGGGTCGAACCCATTTGATTTCGTATTTAAGGAGGACATCACTGCTAATTACGAGGAAAAGGGTGATGCCCTGGATGAGGAAAGAGATGCCCGAGGGCTGAATTTCGCGGCTGGCGACGAGGAGCGCGCCAAAGAGGATCGAGACGACGATCACGGCGAAGGGGTTGAGCTTGGCGAGCCAGGCAACGATGACACCAGAGAAGCCGTAGGAGGTAGAGATGCGCTCTTGCAGGCGATGGACGACGCCAGAGACCTCGGTCATGCCGGCGAGCCCGGCGAGGGCGCCAGAGACCATGAAAACCAGGATGGTGTTGCGGGTGATGTCGATGCCGGCATAGCGGGCGGCTTTGGGGTTGTCGCCGATCAGGGTGATTTTGTAGCCCCATTTGCTGCGATAGATGATCTGATAGATGATGATGGCAGCGATGATCCCAAAGAAGATGCCTGCGTGGGCGGTCATGCCAGAGAAGGCGGGCACTTTGGCGGCATAATCAGCGAGGCGTGGCAGCCAGGCACTGCGTGGGAAGGTTTTGGTCATCTGAAAACCGGCTTCTGACCAGGCGCCGAAGATCCAGTAATTGTTCCAGAGCACGGCGATATAGTTGAGCATAAGGGTGATGATGACTTCGTTAATGTTCAGTTTGGCTTTGAGGATGCCGGGGATGAGACCATAGAGCGCGCCGCCAGCCATGCCGAGCACCATCATAAGCGAGATGATCGCCCAACGGGGGGTGGTGTCGAGGTTGACGAGCGGAACCATGACGACAGCGCTAGCCATAAAAGCGCCAACGAAGAACTGACCTTCGGCGCCAATGTTCCAGAGCCTCATTTTGAAGGCGAGCGCGCAGCCCAGACCGATGAGCAGGAGCGGGGTGGCTTTGACGATCACGTCAGAGAAGGCGCCCCACGAGCCGAAGGAGGCTTTGAAGAAGTAGGAATAAACCTTGAAGGGATTTGCGCCGGTGGCGGCGAGGATGATGCCCGAGATGATGAACGCGAGTAAAACCGCGGCGACAGAGGTGACGACAGGGAGCCATTTGGGCGTGTCTTCGTGGCGTTTAAGGAAAACAGGGTAGGGGATTTTCACTCTTCACCTCTCTTTTCAAATTTTTCGCCCAAAATTTTGCGCAAAATGCGTTCTTTTTCGGAAATTCCCGCATAGGGGTCTTGTTCTTCGGGGACGTCTGCGGAGGGGCTGTCATCTGAGGGTTCTTCTCCTTCTTCTGCGGAGGGAGGCAAGCCCCCTGTTAGCGGTTCTTCTGAAGCATCGTAATCACGGACATGGTCAAGGACTTCATCGAAGCTTGAGGGCGCGGAGGAAGACGAGCGCTCGCCAAAGGTCTCCTCTTTGTAAACCGCGCCAAGGTCCCTGGTGGTTTCCTGGTCGGGATGGAGATCCTGCGGAAGGGTGCCGGTCATCATCAGACCGATATTGGTGATATCGAACTGGTCGCTGCAGAGCAAACCGACGAGGCGCCCTTCGTACATGACGGCGATGCGGTCAGAGAGAGCAAGCAGTTCGTCGAGGTCTTCTGAAACCAGCAAAATGGAGGTGCCCAGTTCGCGCTGGCGCAGAAGGAGCTGGCGAACGCCTTCGATGGCGCCGATATCGAGCCCGCGGGTGGGCTGCATGGCGACGATCAGGTGGGGCGTGCTGGAGAGCTCGCGGGCGAGGATCAGTTTTTGGAGGTTGCCGCCGGAAAGTTTGCGTGCCTGGGTTTGCACGCTGGGTGCCTGGATGTCGTACTCCTCTTTGAGACTGTCGGCAAGGGCATTGGCTGCGAGGTAATCGAGCTGCCATTTTTGGCTGATGGGCTCCTGGTCGTAGCGTTTCATAATGATGTTGCTGGTGAGCGAGAGGTTGGGGGCAGAGCCTACGCCGATGCGGTCTTCGGGGATGTGAGCGAGCCCCTGGCTAATGGAAAAGCCTGGTGGTTTGTTGGCGATATTTTTGCCATCGAGCCAGATTTTGCCGGTGCATTCGCGCAGACCGGTGATCACCTCGACCAGCTCGCTCTGACCGTTGCCGGCGATGCCAGCGATGCCGAGGATTTCACCTTCGTGCAGAGAGAGGTCAATGTTACGCAGGGCTGAGAGGTTTTTGTTGTTGAGCGCGGAGACGTCCTCGAGGCGGAGAACCTCGCGACCGGGGTCCTGCTCACATTTATGCAGATTGAAAATCACTTCGCGACCGACCATCAGGGAGGCAAGGCTCTCAAGGGTGAAATCGTGCAGGTCAACGCGTTCGGCGGTGGCGCGACCACGACGCAGGACGGTGAGTTTGTCGGCGACCTGCTTGACCTCGGCGAGCTTGTGGCTGATGAAGGCGATTGCTTTGCCTTGGGCAGCCATGCCCTTGAGGGTGGCGATCAGCTCATCGGCTTCCTGGGGAGCGAGCACAGCGGTGGGCTCATCCATAATAAGGATGTCGGCGCCGCGATAGAGAATTTTGAGGATCTCTACGCGCTGCTGCTCGCCGACCGAAAGCTGCCAGATTTTGGCGGTGGGGTCGATATGGATGCCATATTGTTCTGCCAGTTCGCTGATTTCCTGGTCATATTTTTTGAGGTTAAGGGTGAAGCGCGGGGTGTCGAGCCCGATGAGGATGTTTTCGGTTACGGTTTGATTTTCGACCAGCATAAAATGCTGGTGTACCATACCAATGCCGTGGGCGATGGCATCTTTGGGTGAATTGAAGCTGACATTCTTGCCGTGGATGCGGATTTCGCCGGACTGAGGTTTGTAGAGACCGATGAGCGTGTTCATGAGGGTGCTTTTGCCGGCACCGTTTTCTCCGAGAAGCGCATGGATTTCACCAGGGTAGATGGTGAAGTTGACACGGTCGTTTGCTAAGACACCGGGAAAACGCAGGGTTATTTCCTGCATTTCCACGGCGGGAACTGCATTTGGGGTTTCTGTAAATGTCATGAGTTCATCTTTTATGTGAGAGATGGCTCTGCAGAGCCATCTCTCTGAAAGTTTTAGCTCAGGCTAAGGGCAGGCTAAGGGAGTTCGGCAGTAATGTTTTCATTCCACCAATACATACCCACACCACCGAAACAGGGGTCGGTATCGCTTATGGCAAAGCAGTCGAGATCGACCTGGCGCAGGCTTTCGCCTTCGCCCAATACCAGGTTGCCCTGGTTGTCAGTGATCGGACCGGTGAAGAGGGCAAAGCGGTCTTTTTCGCCGGAGAGGAACAGAGCCAGTTCGTCGTGGATCATCTGCAGGTCTTCTGCGGGAAGGTCTGCGACGCCGGGCATATATTCTTCACCTTCCATGAAACCGAGCAAACCCATACCGCCTTCATAAGTATCGAAGTAGATGGCTTCACCAGCAAAGGTGCCGTTCATGGATTTTTCGATCTCTATCTTATAGAGAGGACCCCAATCCCAATACATGCTGCTGAGGCAGGCATCGTGGGTACAGTTGTGCCTGTAGTCATAGGTGATGCCCCATTTGCCTTCAGGCGCGGCAATGGCAGGGGCGGGGGTATCAGCACCGGTCATGACCACCTGTGCGCCGGCATCGAAGAGCGATTTGGCGCCTTCTTGTTCGATTGTCGGATCGTGCCAGGTGTGGATAAAGCGCACGTCAATGGTGCATTCGGGGCAGGTTTTTGCGACACCGAGTGCAAAGCCATTGCCAAGGCGCAGCTCTTCTGGGATGGGGAAGGTTGCCATGTAACCGACCTTGGTGTTGCCATCAGCTTTGGTGCGGGAGCCAGCGAGCATGCCAGCCAGGTATTTAATATTTTCCATGGCGCCCATCAGGTTGCCAAAGTTGGTTCCATTAAATTTGTAACCGGAAACATGCACAAAATCTTTGTCCGGAAATTCGCTGGCGACGGTTTCGGTAGCGTCCATGAAACCGAAAGAGGTTGTGAAGACCATGTCAAAACCTTTTCGGGCGAGGGAGCGCGTGACCTGCTCGGAATCGACACCTTCAGCGACATTTTCGACGTAGGCGGTGTGGACGCCTGGGACGTTCTCCTGCACCCAGCGGCGACCTTCGTCATGAGATTGTGACCAGCCGCCGTCGTCGTGTGGACCGACATAAACGAAAGCGACATTAAAGCAGCCTTCGATCGGGGCGGGAACCTGGTAGGCACCTTCAGCTTCCAGGGCAGATTCGGCTTTACAGTCGACTTCGCCTACGGGAACTTCTTCAGGTGGAGTGGCAGGTTGGCAGGCTGAAAGAGCCAGGGCAGCAACCATAAACAAACTTACGAATAACAATACCTTTCTTCTCATCATTCTCCTTTTTGGCTGATTGGTTTGACGGAGCTTTATTATTATCTGAAATAAGCCCAGTCTGAAGGAAATTAATTTTACACTAATTTGGAAAAGCTAGGGAGAATTTGGTGGCAAATTTGGGGGGGAATCAAGGAGCAGGAAACAGGCAAAACCTTACCACCCCTCTATACTGCTTGCGTCCCGCTTGCGGGAGCGGGCGGCAGGGGTGAGAGGGGCTGCAGAGTGTTTGTCTAATGATGCTGTTGTTTAACGAATACGATCATCCTACAATAAAGATTCATTAAGAGAAAGGGATACCTAATGAAAACCAGAAGAAACTTGATGTTGTTTGTGGGTTTGCTGGCGTTTTTCGTTTTGAGCGCCTGTGCCACAACCGCAACTGAGACGATTCCACCCGCTGTCGATACGATTCCACCTGCTGTCGATACGATTCCACCTGCTGTCAATACGAATGTTGTTGTCACCGAGGCACCAGAAGTAACAGATTTGAGCAGCTTTACTGACCAGGAAATGATGGATTTTATCGAGGGTAAGAGCCGGGGGAACCACACAATCGAGTTTATCCTTGATCATGACTTCACCCGCGAAGAATGGTCTGTGACCATAGACCGGATGATCAGCTATGGTGCCGATATCGACCCGATTGAGAAGGAAGCGATCATTGAGTGGTTGTTGAATCGGTAGGGCAGGGACCTGGAAACAGGGAGGCGTTAAGCCGCAGGAGCAGGGCGAAAATTGCAAGCGACGCTTGGTGAAATGAACGCCAATTAACCGTTGGGCGGGCTTATGGCAATTAGCTATGAGCCAAACAGCCCATACCACCAATCGGGAACGTGGAAGAGGCGCATATCAAAGCGGTAGGCGAGGATTAGGACAACCGCGAGCATGAGCGCGCCAAAGGCGATGATCGCCCAATCCCACCAACGAAACTGAAGTTTGTAGAGCCAGGTGCGTTTGCGCAGACCGAAACCACGCAGGTCCATCGCGTTGGCGATGTCTTCGCTGGAAACGATGGCGTTCATGGTGACCGGGATCAACAGCGGTGCCACCTGCCTGATCTTCTGGACGATATTGCCCTTGCCAGCATCGAGCTCAAACCCACGCGCGCGCTGGGCATCGAGCGTGACCTGAAAGTTGCGCGCCAGGGTGGGCATGAAACGGAACGAAAGCTCCATGGTATAGGCGAGACGGTCGGGCATTCCCAGTTTGCTGAAGGTGACACCGTAGGCGCGGGAGTCCATGGTATAGGGGATCATGATAAAGACCATCGAGATAGAGAGCAGGCGCATCAGCTGGGAAACCGCGAACCACAGTCGTTCGATTGTGAGCCCCAGGTTGAGTTGCCGCCCGAATATCGAAACGCCATTGGGCCAAACCAGTTGACCGCCGGGCGGAACCACGCCGCCAGCGCCGCCGCCGGTGATGATGGTGTTGATCACAATCATGGTGAAGAGCATGATCGAGATCATCAGCCAGCCGAAGCGGGTGTCTTTCCAGGTGAGCCTGCCGAGGCTATACCAGGTGATCGAGATAATAAAAACCGCGAAGAGGATGTTGGGGTTCCAGGTGGTGGTGGCGGCAAACAGCACAGCAAACGAGAAGATAAAACGAGCACGCGGATCAATATGATCCATCGGGCTGTTTCTGTAGCGATAATTCCAGGCGACCAGCATAAGCCAAGATCGAGGGCGGTCCGCGAAAGATCGTGGAAGATCTCTGCTACAGACCGCCCTCCAAAATCCTTATCGACCGCTGCGTTGAACGATGGCAGCGTAGGCGATCATCAGGATGGGCAGCAAGATCAGCCCCCAGATGATGTTGGTAATGAAAGCAGGCAGAAAGTTGGCGACGATCGCGGTGTTGATATCCGCGCCAGAAACCCACATTTCAGAGATCGCGGCGAGAGCCATGCCCAGGGCTGTGCCGAGGACGACTGAGAGCTCTGCCCTCAGGATGGACTTTTGCTCGTTATATTTAAAGATCATGGCAGAGAACAGACCAGGGATGAGACCCATGATGCCGTTTCCGATATCCCACCAGACCCAAAAGCCATAGCCACTGAGCATGTCTGACAGGATGTTGCCGACGAAACCGGTGATGAAACCGACGATCGGACCGAAGGCAATACCGAAGAACATTGGGATTACGACTGCCGGACGAACGCCGACATTCCCCGCGCCGGGGATTTGCCAGATGTTGAATGCCCAGGTAACGACAGCATAGAGCGCGGCGCCGATAGCGGCGTAGACGACCTGGTTGGTGCCAAATTGCCAAATATTCTTTTTCTTACCAGTTGTGACAGTTTTTTCCATTTAATACCTCCGAGTAAATTATGAAATAAATTGACTGAGCGCTTCAGCGCGCATATATTGGCCAGTCTTCGGCCATAATTGCTGATTTAATTTTAGCAAAGAAGTTGGCAATAAACGCCATTGTTTAAACATTTCTTCATCCTGAAAAATCTGATGCGGGTGCCCGTCGGCTACAATCGTGCCGCCATATAAGACCACCACGCGGTTGGCATAAATAAGTGCCAGGTCGAGGTCGTGGGTGATGAAAACGATGGCATCAAAACCGGGGGTTTGCAGGATGGTATCCATGAATGCTTGATAATTCCAATAATCCTGCCCGGCGGTGGGTTCGTCCATCATCAAAACGCGTGAGCGCATGGAGAGCACCGAGGCAATCGAGACCCGTTTTTGCTGTCCAAAAGAGAGCGCCAGGGGCGGCGTGGGCAATTCTTCTTCCAGGTGAACGGTTTCGATCGCCCAGTCAACGTTTTCTTCAACCTGCTGCGGGCTAAAACCGAGATTATTGGGACCATAAGCCAGTTCTTCGCGTACGGAAGCGGCGAAGAGCATCTGGCTGGGGCTCTGGAATACGTAGCCAATGGTTTTGGCAGCGGTGGCAACGGTCGATTTACGGGAGTCAACCCCTTCGAGCAGCACCTTGCCGCTGGTCGGTTTGAGCAGACCGAGGGCATGTTTGACAGTCGTGGTTTTGCCGGAGCCGTTGTGACCGAGGATGGCGATCACCTCACCGGCGCGGATGTCGAGATTGATGCCGTGCAAAACTTCGGGCAGGTCGTCTTTATATTTAAAATGGACGTCCTTGAAAGAAACCAGCGGTTCGGAAAGCGGGTCAATCTCTGGCACGGTCCAGTTGAAAGCGGGGACCGGAAAGCTGCTGGCACGGCGAGCGATCACCGGTGCGGGCAGTTTGATGCGGCTGTAGTCGACCGCGTTCAGTAAACCGGCGATATCGCCGTTGTAAATGATCTCACCGTCGTCCATATAGAGCACTTTTTCCGGATTGATCGCGAGGACATCTTCGACGCGGTGTTCGACGATCATGACCGAGAGCCCCTCGTTGGCAAGTTCGCGGAAAGCGAGCAAGGCTTCGCGTGCCGAGGCGGGGTCCAGGCTGGCAAGCGGTTCATCGAGCAGGAGGATGTTCGGTTCCATCGCTAAAACACCGGCGAGGGCTACTTTTTGTTTCTCACCGCCGGAAGTGGAGAAGGTTTCTTTGTCTTTGAGGTGCAGAATGTGCAGGCGCTCGAGTGCTTTGTAAGCTTTGGGGAGCATTTCTTCGCGCAACATGCCCTGTGATTCAAGTCCGAAACAGACTTCGTTGAGCACATAGGTGCCCAAAATCTGGCGTTCAGGGTCCTGCAAGAGCGTGCCGACGTGTTTGGAGATGTCGGAAAGCCCGACACCTTCGGTGGACTGACCGTGAATGAGTATCTCTCCAGTCATGTCGCCGTGATAAGAGTGGGGAATCAGACCGTTAATGCAGCGCATCAGGGTGGTTTTGCCACAGCCGGAAGAGCCGGCGAGCAGCATGACCTGCCCGGGTTCAAGTGAGAGGTTGATGTTTTTGATCGCTGGGCTGCTGCGCGTGTGATATTGGAAGGTGAGATCCTTGACCACAAGGGGGAGCGGCTGGTGCTCAGTCATGGAAGCGTACCTCAACCGGCTCATCTAGCTGGATGTTATAGGCGCGGGCAGCGCTGCCGTTAACAACGGCAATTTCGACGAACCCTTCGCTGTCGGTGACCGCTACGAGGTCGCCAGGTTGGCGATGACCATAGGAGGGGACGATGCCTTTGATGGTCTCGCCTTTAATTTTTAAGCTGGTTTTGTTCAGGTCGGGCACCTGCGAGACCGGCAGGTTGGTGGAGCAGTTGCCGAAAACATCAATGACGATGATGTTGGCGTTGTAGCCCTGCCCGGTTTTGGTTGGTTTGGGCAGAGGCGTGCGGACGGGGTCGGTGATGATTGTGCCGAGATCCTGAATGGGAACGCCGCGTGAGAGGTGTGCGCCTGTGGGGGCGAAAATGTCGCGACCGTGGAAGGTGGTGTAGACCGTGGGCAGCCAGAATTCGGGCTTGTCGAGGTGTACGATGGTGACCGGTTTGCCGGCGGATTCGGCGTCTTCGAGCATGGGGGTGATCAGACCGTTGTCAGGCAGAACGAAGAATTGGTCACCCAGCTGTGCGGCGATCGGTCGGCGGGAGGTGCCAACGCCGGGGTCAACCACGGCAATGTGGACGGTGCCAGCGGGAAAGTAGGGGATGGCGCGCCAGAGGGCGATCGAGCCGGAGCGGACGTCTTGCGCGGGGATTTCGTGGGTAATGTCGACGATTTGGGCGTGGGGGTTGATGTTGTAGATAACGCCTTTCATCGTGCCGGTAAAGCCGTTGAGGTTTCCAAAGTCGGTGGTGATGGAGATGAGGTTCATGGGAGTAAGTTTACTTGATTTTGATGGCAGGGAACAGGAAATAGGGAATAGGGAACAGGAAATAGGGAATAGGGAACAGGAAATAGGGAATAGGGAATAGGGAATAGGGAATAGTAGTGTTGAGGCCTGCCTCAACATAAATGGCATTCCGATGCAAAGATAACAGAACAGGCGAGCCAGTTCCCTACAAAATACGCAGATTGCCGCGAGACAGCCATGTATTGCACCTCCAATCCGCCGAACTGTGTGTGATGATTAATATCGGCGGATTGGAAGCACGACAAGATTCTTGTTGGTCAAAGTTTCCGGTGCTTCCAATCACGCCCTACGTGACCGCAATCGGAACAAGCGGAGCCAGCCCTCAATAAGGGATTTATTCGTGTTTTTGAAGGGTTGAGGCAGGCCTCAACCTCGAGAAGATTGCGAGATGAGGTTGAGGAACAGGCAGGCCAGTTCCCTACAAGGCTACATGAGCGGAACAAGCAGGTCCAGTTCACTGCTTTGGGCATGATAATTTTCGCAGGAAAAACCTATTCGCCAAACAGACCGCAGGGCGTGATGCTGCGTCTTTTTGCGAGATGGTGGGTTACGTATGCCGGCATTCGTGGCTATAATCATTCATGTAAGCGATAATCTCTATTGAGGTGCCTATGACCGGGAAAATATATGGCAGTATTGAGGGCGGGGGGACGAAGTTTGTCTGCGCGGTGATTGACGAGGAAAATCAGATCCTCGTGGAGGCTCGCGTGGCGACTACCACGCCGGAAGTGACCCTGGAGTCGTGTTTGGAGTTTTTCAGGCGACAAGAGCACCTGCTGGGGAGGCTGACTGCGCTGGGGATCGCCTGTTTTGGTCCGCTGGACGCGCGCCGCAGCTCTCCCACATATGGGCACATTTTGGAAACACCGAAAGCGGGGTGGGCGAATACGGATGTAGCCAGTTTTTTTGCCAATGGGCTTGGCATCCCAGTCGGGTTTGACACCGATGTGAACGCTGCCGTGCTGGCGGAGTCGCTCTGGGGAGCCGGAAAGGGCTTAACCAACCTGGTTTATTACACGATTGGAACCGGTATTGGCGCCGGCGCGATCGTGAATGGCGGGCTGGTGCACGGTCTGGGACACCCTGAAATGGGGCATGTGTACCTGCCGCGCGCCGCCGGAGATGAGGCATTTATGGGCGTGTGCCCGTTTCATGGCGGTTGTTTTGAAGGGTTGGCAAGCGGACCGTCAATGGCAGCCAGGTGGGGCGAGCCGGCAGAGTCGCTGACCGCGGAGCACCCGGGTTGGGAGCTGGAGGCGGGTTATATTGCCATGGCTATGGTTGGGGTTATCTGTACGCTCTCGCCACAGCGGATTATTTTGGGCGGCGGGGTGATGGGCACGGATTTTTTGTTTCCGATGATTCGGCAGAAGACGATTGAATATTTGGGTGGTTATATCCGAGCGAAAGCGATTTTGGAGGGGCTTGAAGCGTATATCGTGCCGCCAGGCTTGGGCGGAAGATCTGGGATTCTGGGGGGCAAGGCGCTGGCGCAGCGGGCAGTGAAGAGGAAATAGGAAATAGGGAAGAGGATGCGGCTGGGTTTTGTCATTCTGAACGAAGTGAAGAATCCTGCCCATCCGACCGACAAGATCCTTCGCTGCGCTCAGGATGACAAGCAAGGAGCGGGAAAAGATGGCTTCGCACGGCGGATTGGAAGCACGACAAGATTCTCGTTGGTCAAAGTTTCCGGTGCTTCCAATCACGCCCTACAAGACCACATGATAGGAACAGGCAGTCCAGTTTCCTACTCACCCCCCTGCCCCCCTCTCAAGAGGGGGTGGTAATGTTGACGACCTATAAGGCGGGGGTGGTAAATTTTGTGTCCTCTGTATAGGAACAGGCAGGACCAGTTCCCTACAAAGTGTTGTCCATGTTTATGGGGTTTGTAGGGTTGAGGCCTGCCTCAACCTCGAAACAATGGCGAGATTGACCGTTAATAAGAAGGATTCGAATGGGAGACTTCGATCTCCTTCACGCATACAAAACGGGGCACCTTCAACGCGGTGGGGTTGCGGCGACCATAACTGCTGGAGACATTGTAAGCGACCTGTTTTTCACTCAACCACTGCACGCGCTCGCCGAAGTAATCGGTGAGCTTTTGGGTCAGACGCACGTTGAAGGGCACCTGCACGCTGCCATCCTTCTTCAAATAAAGCGCGCCAAAGCGGCTTGAGCCGGTGACCATGCCCTGGCTGGGGTTGACCACGTTCATGTAGTGGATATAAGGCACATAAAGGATGTCTTCATCGCGTTTCATCTCGAGAAGATCCTTTAGCGTGGCGACAGGCTGCGCGCCGGCGCCCATCACCAGGCTGGGACGGCTGACATCATGCCCGGTCGCGGTTTTGCTGAACTCATCGGCAGAGTCCTGGGACCACATGAAAGCCTTGAACCGACCTTCAGCGATCAGTGGGAAGGGCTTCCTTTGGATGCCAAAGCGGTCAGCTTCCTGGGCATAGATTTCAACCTCGCGGGGGTCATCAGTCAGATCAATTTGCTCTGAAAAGAGTAGTTTATCCTGATCTTCTTCCTTCAAAAAGGAATAACCCTGCATGAGGGCGTTGCCGGTCATGCCGTAACTGGTCATGATCTGGGTCAGCTCAGCGGTGGCGGCCGGTCCGAGCACGACAGTATACTTGCCGACCGGCAGTTGGATGGCTTCGTCGTCCTGGTAGTGCTGCACCAGCAGGGCTAAATCCGCGTGCAGGCTTTCCGGGTCAAGGTCACTCTTCTTTTGGGCGCTCTGCTCGGCGTTGACTTCCCACTTGAGGCTCTCGGAAGACAAAACGGCGGTCACCTGCGCGTCGGTGGCACGGAAAAACTGGGTGTGCTCGGTTGCGGTGCTTATCTGGGCTGTTGTGGTGGTGCCGCTGGCGAAGATTCCGCTCAATTTGATGTCATCACTCTCAAGCCCTTCACCGAGCGTATTGAAATAAGCCAGGCGTTCTTCGTTGCTCAAGGCGGCGAGGGCGGGGTCATAGGAGCGCTCGTCGAAAACGTCGCGCTCATAGACCGGAAAAGTGGGGTCGTAAGTGAGATCCTGGGCGTGGGGCAGCATTGCTGCGAGGACATCGAGCCCATTCTCCATGCTGGCAAAATCGGCGGGGTCGACGATCATGCTGTAGCTTGCCAATTTCCGACCATCAAAGGCAATGAAATCGAGTGAAATTAGGTGCTCGTTGGTGTTCAGCGAAATGGCAGAGTTGGCGAAGCGCATCAGGTAGCTGTCTTCTTCGTGGTAGCTGATCAGCGCTTGCAGGTCGCGATCGAGGGCGGCTTGGCGCAATTGTTGTAATAAATTAATGACTTTGTTGCTCATCTTACTCTCCTACCTGGACGTTATCAAAACGGCAGACCGGGACGCCATGCCCCAGCTGCATAACTTGGTTGGGGGCACCCTTGCCGCAATTATCGACGAAATGGACTTGCCAGGTGCTTTCATCGCCCACGGCGCTGAGCGAGTTGTAGAAGGGCAGGGTCTCGCCGCGATAGGTCGGGTTTTTGACCACCTGCTTCTTCTTGCCGTTTTCAACCAGCCAACCGATGTCGCAAGCAAAGTGGAACTGCTCGCGGTTGGAACCGATCGACCAGCTTTTGTCGCCGTCCAGAACCAATCCATATTCGGTGTTGGCGATGATATCTTCGAGGGTGCCATCGTTACCCGGGTCGATGTTGATGTTGGTCATGCGTTCGATTGGTACGCGGTAGAAAGAAGTTGCGCGGTTTGCGCCGCTGGAGCCGTCGAAAATCTGTCTGCGGGCTTTGGCGTTGGCTTCTTCGACCATCTGGCGACCGGTGATGGCGCCGACCAGGATGCCCTTGTCGATCAGCAGGTTGTCCTGCGCGGGGACGCCATCGTCATCAAAGCCGAAAGAGCCGGGGCTGTTAGGTACGAGGGCGTTGGCACGGGCGGTCAGTTTTTCTGAGCCATAGCGCAGGCTGCCGAAATCTTCGAGGCGCACGAAGGAACCGCCGGCGAAAGAGAGCTCGTAACCGAGTATGCGGTCGAGCTCCAGTGGGTGACCGATGGTCTCGTGGACCTGCAGGAACATGATGCCATTGAGCAGAATCACGGACATCTTGCCGTTGGGGGCGTCATCGGCGACCAGGAGCTGGTTGAGCTCGCTGACGAGGCGGTCGGCATTTGTGAGGAAATCACCGTCGTCGAGGCTTTCCCAGCCGCGGGTGGGGGCTGTGCGACCGGGCAGGTAGGTGCGGCGCTGCATGCCGCCGTCTTTGTCGATGCCCATCACACGGATCGAGGGGAAGACTTCGATGATGTTCTTCTCGATCTCGGAGCCTTCGGTGTCCATAAAAATGATCTGCTTGCGGACGAATTCGAGCATGCTGATGCGCTGGACGACGCCGGGTTGGTTGAGGGCGTCATCCATTTTTTTGAGGAAGGCGACTTTGTCGTCAAGACCGACGGTGAAGGGGTCGATGCGGTTGGGGCTGGTGAAACTGTCGGTGATGGCTTCTTTTTCCGCCAGGCGGATGGGGAAGGTGACGCGTTCGGAGGCGATGCGGGCGTTGTCGAAGGCTTTGTCGAAGATTGCATCCGGGTTGGCGAGGTCAGAGGAAGCCGAGAAACCCCAGGCACCGTTGTAGAGCACGCGTACGCCCAGCCCGCTTTGGCTGGAGGCGCTGTTTTCTTTGAGGTTGCCGTTCCACATGAAGAGGAAGTTGCTGTCCTCTTGTGGATACCAGCGGGCGTCGACGTAATGCGCGCCCCTGGCGTGTAGTTGGTCGAGTTGTTTACGAATTGTTTCTTTCACAAGTAATCTCCTTTGTGTAAACCTGGGTTGATTATAGTGTTATTGAGAAGAATAGGGGGTTTTTTGTGCAAAACGAAAAGGAGTCTGGCGATTTAGCTTCAAGATGGGAAATGCCAGTTTTGCTCGCTGGGCTGACAATGCCATCGGTCCCTCGTTTTTTTTTACACATTATTCCTTTTTTGCATTTTATGACATTTGTCATAAACAAACAAGCAGCTGGTCATCAAACTGGTTACTTCCGCCACTTGACATTGTTTTCTCTTTTCCATACCATATTTTGGAGGTTGTTATGCCTATTACTATTAAAACTGAAAACATCCACAAAAAATATGCCGGACAGAAAACGAAGGTTGCCCTCGATTCAATCGATCTCCAAATCGGAACCGGAAAACTTTTTGGATTGGTTGGCTCAGATGGAGCCGGAAAAACCACGCTGCTGCGCATTTTGTCAACTGTCATGGTCCAGACCTCCGGGCTGGCTTCCATCGCCGGCTTCGACACCCGCAAAGATGCCGAAAAAATTCGCCAGATTATCGGTTATATGCCCCAGGAGTTCAGCCAATATGGCGATCTGAGCCTTGAAGAAAACCTTGCCTTCTTTGCTGAGATTCAACGGGTTCCCAAGGCAAAGGTGAAAGAGAGCATCGACCGCACGCTTGAATTTACCCATCTCACTCCGTTTCGAGATCGGGCTGCCGGAAAACTATCCGGTGGAATGAAAAAGAAGCTTGCCTTGGGCTGCGCGTTAATCCATGCTCCCCAAGTATTGATTTTGGATGAGCCTTCAACCGGGGTCGACCCTGTCAGCCGCGGTGAGTTTTGGACGATTCTTTCGGGTGTGGTTAAAGATGGCGTGACCGTGCTGGTGAGCACACCATATATGGATGAAGCCCAACGCTGCAATGAGGTGGGGATGCTTCACGAGGGCAAATTGCTCAGCGTCGGTACCCCCGACGAAATTACTAATTCTCTGCCTTTTGAGACCATTGAAGTAAAAGCCAAACCTCGCAAACAAATGCGCGAAGTGGTAGAGCAAACATCCGGCATACTCAGCTGGCATCCGGTCGGCGACCGTCTGCGCATCAACACCGTCAATCACAATGCTCAACAAGTGCTCGATGACCTTGAAAAAGGTTTTATCCAGGCTGATCTTCATATTTCGTTTTTGCGCTCCGTTAATAAAACCATGGAAGACGCGTTTGTTAGCATGGTCAGCCAGGAAGGTCAAACTGAATGAGTGTTACGAAAAATGCTGTCGATGTCAAAGGTCTCGTAAAGAAATTTGGCAAGTTTACCGCGGTAGATCATATCGATTTTTACATCCCCGAAGGTGAAATTTTTGGTCTGCTGGGTCCCAACGGTGCCGGCAAATCGACCACGATCCGGATGTTGTGCGGGCTCTTGCTGCTGGACGGAGGATCGGCTTCGGTTTTGGGATATGATGTGCACAAAGATTCTGAAGAAATCAAAAACCGCATCGGCTATATGTCTCAGAAATTCTCTCTCTACAACGACCTGACGATTTTGGAAAACCTTGATTTCTATGCCTCGATTTACGGTCTCTATAATCCCAAAAAGCGGAAAGAGCGTATTGATTCACTGCTGGAGATGAGCGGGTTGACCGATCTGCGCAAGGAGAGGACTAAATCGCTCTCCGGAGCCTGGCGTCAGCGCCTCGCGCTTGCCTGTGCGATTATTCATGACCCGAAAATGGTCTTTTTAGATGAGGCTACTGCAGGCGTAGACCCGGTTTCGCGCCGAAATTTCTGGGACCTGATCTACAAACTCGCCGGCGAAGGCGTCAGTGTGCTCTCGACCACCCATTATATGGACGAGGCAGACTATTGCAACACGATTGGGATGATGTACCAGGGAAAAATTGTGGCGCTTGCCAGCCCGGACACCATCAAAAACAACCTGCCGGGTGTCCTGCTGCAGGTGGACTGTGACCAGCCAGTAGTCGCTTTTCAAGTGCTCAGCGGCAAGCCCGACATCATCAACCAATCTCTACAGGGTGTTTTGCTCCACGTTACCGTGGACAGTCAGGACCATATCGACACGGTTGACCGCTACCTCACAGACACAGGCATCAGCCTGCGAAGCATCGAAGTTATTCAACCCTCATTAGAGGATGCGTTCACTTCGTTAGTACAAACCAGCCGCGAGAGCACCAGCGGATAGAAAGTCAGGAGACTCAAATGCAACGACTTTGGTCAATTATGAAAAAGGAACTGCGCCATATCTGGCGGGATCCGCTCACCCTGGCGCTTATTTTGGCTCTGCCAGCCGCCCTGCTGATCTTATTGGGTTATGGTATTACCGGTGATTCAAAAGGGGTAACACTGGGCGTTGCCGATCAAAGTATGACTGACGCAAGCCGAAGTTATATTCAACGTTTCGTCAGCAGCGATGATTTTAAACAAACCCTCACTGCAAGCAACGCCGAGGAACTAAAACATGCCATTGATCTCGACGAGATTGACGTGGGCATCATTATCCCCCACGATTTTGGCGACAAGATCGCTTCTGGTGAAACCACGCGCGTCATCATCCTGGTAGATGGCTCCACAACACCCACTGATGCCACGGCTGCCGAGCTCAAGCTGACTTCAATCAGCGAAATGGCTGCCCAGAGCTTGCTGGCGGAGGGACTGGTGAAGATGGGTTTTGCCAGCCAGATCCAGATTCCTATCGAAACAAGCGTACAAATGCTCTACAACCCCAATGCAGACACAAAGCTCTACTTGATCCCGGGTTTGATACCAATCATTCTTCAGGTGCAAACCATCCTGCTGGCAGCGCTATCGATTGTCAGGGAGCGCGAGCAAGGCACGATGGAGCAGCTTATTGTGACCCCGATTAAAGCCTGGGAGTTGATGCTCGGAAAAATTTTCCCCTATCTGGTTGTTTGCAGCCTCAACCTGTTCCTGATGCTTTGGATGGGCGAAAAGATGTTTGGCGTTCACATTCAGGGCAGTTATTGGGATTTAATCTGGCTCAGTGTCATTTTCATCCTCGGTTCCCTGGGAATGGGCGTATTGATCTCAAACATCTCAAAGTCACAGATGCAGGCGGTTTATATCGCCGTATTTGTCGTCATCATCCCAGCCATCATCCTGACCGGTTTAATGTTCTCGCGGGAGAATATGCCCGCTTTCACCTATTGGTACAGCGAGCTGCTGCCCGTGACCCACTACCTCGAAATCACGCGCGGCATCATCGTCAGAGGTGTCAGCGCACAAACACTGCTGCATACTTCTACCATTCCGCTGGTTGGCTTGAGCGTTTTTTACTTCTTTGCTTCAGTCTTCAGCTTCCGTAAACACATTTAGGAGTTAATAAAAATGAAACGTCGTCTTACCTTATCTGCTGCTTTCATCCTTGTGCTCACCCTTTTGCTTAGTGGCTGCACCGGTGAAGTCGCCGAAAC
Source organism: Chloroflexota bacterium (assembly GCA_012514645.1). GTDB lineage: Bacteria > Chloroflexota > Anaerolineae > Anaerolineales > Anaerolineaceae > Mesolinea. Next base: position 6,287 of record JAAYZW010000195.1, on the reverse strand, counting down.
CAAAACTGCTTCCGGGACGCTTTCGGCGTTGACAGTCGGTGTTGTGCCCGAACTGAGCGGCAAAGTGCTCTCTGTGCAAGCTGAAGAGAGTAACCATGTGGAGCAGGGAGCAATCCTGATAACCCTGGATGACGAGCTTTTGCTTGCTCAATATGAACAAACCGATGCCGCCCGCCAGGCTGCTGAAGCAACTGTGACGGCTGCCGAACAACAGCTCGCCTATGCCAACGCGCAGTATGAGCTTGCATTGCAAGCCGCCCGCGCCCAGGACATCGAAAACCGCCAGGCTGAATGGTCTGAAACCGGCGAAGAGGATTTTCGTCCGACGTGGTATTTTGAGAAAGAAGAAAACATCGTTGCCGCCCAAACCGCGCTGGATAACGCTAAAAACAACTTGGAAACTCGCCAGTCTGCCCTCGAAAAGATTCTCAATGACCTTGGTAACAAGAGCTTTATCGATCTCGAAAAGAAGCTCAACACTGCCCAGACCAAGCTGACAATCAGCAATGCCACACTCCAGAAGGCTATTGCCAATAACGATGAAACCCTGGTTGATGCCGCCCAGAGTGCTGCTGACCTGGCACAATCTGAATTTGACACTGCCCTCAAACAATATAACGACGCCCTGACAACCACCACCGCACAAAACGTCACCGAAGCGCGCGCCCAGGTGGCAGCTGCGCAGTCCAGCTACGATTTCGCCCTGGATTCTCTGATGGCTCTGCAAACAGGCGAACAGTCACAGCAGGTCAAGGTAGCCGAAACCGGCGTGGGACAGGCGGAGGCTGCACTTGAACAGGCAAAGGCAAACCTCACCCAGGCAGAAGCTGCCCTGAAGTTAATGGATTTGCAGTTGGAACGCACCCAGGTCACCGCCCCTATCACAGGCACGATCCTCACCCGCAGTGTGGAAGTTGGCGATATCGCCGCTGCCGGCGGAACATTGATGACGATCGCCCGCCTGGAAGAACTGGAACTGGTCGTGTTTGTGCCGGAAACCTGGTATGGTCAGATTACACTGGGCAGTCAGGTCAGTATCAAAGTCGATTCTTTTCAGAGCGAAACCTTCAAGGGTGAAGTTATCAAAATTTCTGATCAGGCTGAGTTTACTCCCCGCAACGTTCAGACCGCGGATGGTCGCGCAACCACAGTATATGCGATTACAATCCGGGTGCCCAATTCAGCTTTGCGGCTCAAACCCGGCATGCCTGTAGATGTAGAGTTCAATTAACTTTTCAACGAACCAGGAGCTTTAAAACTCCTGGTTTGTTTTACCTCTTTTCTATCGGACGGCTAGTTAACCGTCCGATTGTTGATTCTGTAAACCTGCCTGCGGCGGGAATTTACGCCTTGCCAGTTCTCTCACCCCCCGGTTTCGCCGTCCCCCTCTTTAGAGGGGGTGGTGATGTTCAGGCTCTGCGCCTGAGATTGCTTCGCTGCGCTCAGGATGACAAGACCACATGATAGGAACAGGCAGGCCAGTTCCCTACTCACCCCCCTGCCCCCCTCTAAAGAGGGGGTGGTAAGGTTGTATATTCTAAAGAGAGGGTAGCAAGTTAAGCCGAGCAGGCTGACTCGGTACGGACGAAAATGACGCCTGGGTGGAACTTTTGTTTGGGGCAGAGCGTTATAATAACGTTGAGTAAAACAATGCAAACCGCGGCGTGTGTTCTTACAATACTAAAACCAACAGGGCGCGCGGTGCGGGTTGCTACAACAAAAACAAAGGAACGCCCGGCGCAGCGTTCCTTATAAGGCTGCCGATGAAAATCTTTAAAAGACCAGAGAAAGACTCCCGGGAAACCAGGGAAAGAAAACCGCGGAAAGGCTATCTAACATGGCTTTTTCAAATGTTCTACAAACCGCGGGCAACGCTTATGAAAGTGACTGCTGAAGACACGTCGAACAAACTGACCCCGATGGTGTTTATCAGTCTCATGGTGATAATCGCGGTGCTGATTGCGGCGCCGGTCAAAACCCAGCAGCTGCAAATGGGCGCCACACTGCCAGACGACTTCCAATATTGGTCCGAGCAGCAGCAGCAGCAATATTTGCAAGCCCAGGAAAATCAAACCTCCCCAATTTTTATGATCGTCTTCCCAGCCCTGCAGGGCATTATCGGTTACCTGTTTTTCAGCCTGCTGATGGCGAGCATTCTGTACCTGGTGCTCACCCTGGCAGGCAGCCGCGCGCCGCGCCTGAAGATTGGCAACCTGGTTGCTTGGGCGATGGTGCCGTTTGGGCTGCGTGAACTGGTCAAGTTTATTGTGGTCGGCTCGAGCAGAAAACTGATCGAAAACCCGGGTCTTTCCAACCTGGTCGACGCGGAGGCAGCCGGTTTCAGTGCTTATCTTCGCGGTGTTTTGGGAAGCATCGATATTTACTGGCTGGTATTCGTGATTTTTCTGATCATTGGTGCCATCCATTTAACCAACCTGAAAAAAGGAAAAGCGATTACGCATACCATCATCGCGGTTTTGATCATGCTGGCGCTGCAAGGGATTCCCAGCCTGCTGGTCAGCTTGTTGGGTGGGCTGGAAGCCGGCGGCGCGGGATTCTACTTTTAAAGGAAAGGCAGTATGGCTGATAATTTTGTGCAAACGATTGATTTGCGAAAAACCTACCAGATGGGCGAAACCGCGGTACACGCTCTGGATGGGCTTGATTTAAGCATTCCGAGCGGGTCTTTCACCGTGATCATGGGTCCCAGCGGTTCGGGCAAGAGCACCTTGCTCTACCTGGTCGGTGGGCTGGATTGGCCGACGTCGGGTGAGATCCTGGTCGACAACGATGAAATCGGCAAAATGGACGAGAACTCGCTGGCGGATTACCGGCGCAACAAAGTTGGGTTTATCTTTCAGAGCTTCAACCTGATTGCCAACCTGAGCGCGGAAGCAAACGTGGCGTTTCCGCTGCGATTCGCGGGCATGAAGAAAAAGAATCGCATCGAGCGGGCAGAAGACCTGATGGAAAAAGTCGGGTTGAAAGACCGCATCGGTCACAAACCAACCGAGCTATCAGGCGGGCAGCAGCAGCGTGTGGCGGTCGCCAGGGCGCTGGTGAACGATCCGCCGCTGATTTTGGCAGATGAGCCGACGGGCAACCTGGACTCTACCAGCGGGCAGGTGATTATGAGCATGCTGGACGAGTTACGCAAAGCGGGCAAGACTGTGATGGTGGCAAGCCACGACCCGCGCATGTTGACCCTCGCCACCCACCGGGTTTTCCTGATGGATGGGCGCATGGTCGATGAAAAGCAATATCTGGAATCAATTTCAATCAGTTCATAGAGGTACATAATGAAACGAAACATACAAATTCTTTTGGTTTTTTCGCTGGTTTTATCGGTGGCACTGCTGCCGGTTTTGTCCCATTCAGCAGACGCGCAGTGGGTGGACCCGCCGGCTGGAAATCTGCCTACGCCTGTGCCCTGGAACTATGTGCCGGAAAATCCGGCTGTTAACCCGCCGGGGTGGGTGCCGGAAAACATTGTGCAGCAGGTGACCGAACGCCCGATGTTGTATGTGGTTAATTATGAAACCGGCGAGGGCAAGAAGAGTGTTAATCCCTACGGTACATTTAATTTGAAATTTGTTCTCGGAAACAATGGAAAAGCACATGCACGAAACATCATTCTGACTTTCAGCAGCCAGGATTTTGACCCGTTGGATGGCAGCGTTATCAACCATTGGGAGGTCGACGCCCAAAATGCTGATAACGTTGAAATGAACCACAAATTTAAGGTCAACGATATGTCGACCTGGAAATATTCTGGCATTATCACTGCGGCAGCTTCCTACATGGATCCGGACGGCAATACCTATTCTGAGGTCTTCACCTTCACGATCACAATCAACCAATCTGGCACCGGGCAGGTGACAGCAACTGCAACCCCGGCGGTGAGCGCGAGGGCGCAAATGGTGGTCAATGGTTACGACACTGATGTCGACCCATTGCAGCCAGGCTCAACTTTCAAGCTGACGCTGGATGTGCGCAATGCCGGCAGCGAGCTGGCGCGCAACGTCTCGTTGGTTTATGGCGGTTCGACCATCACGACCAACCCTGAAGGCACACCCGAAGCGGGCGGAGGCGTCAGCGGTGGTGCCGGCGACGTCTCTGTTTTTGCTCCAATCGGACAGTCTAACGTGGTTTTATTAGGTGACATCGCCGCTGGAAGCAGCCTCAGCCCCGACCAGGAATTTGTGGTCAATGTGACTGCCCAGCCGGGGGCTTACCCGCTGAAACTCTCCTTTGTTTATACGGACGCCAAGGGCAACCGCGTGATTGACGATCAAATCATTACCCTGCTCGTTTTTTCGCTTCCACAGCTGGAGGTCTCGTTCTATATGCCGGTGGAAGGCATGTTTTATGTCGGGCAAATGAGCACGCTGCCAATCCAGATCACCAACCTTTCGCGTAAATCGGCGGTGCTGGGCAACGCGGTGGTAACCTCGGATGCCGGTGATGTGACCAATAACTCAGTTTTGGTCGGAACGCTCGACCCGGGCGGTTATTTTACGCTCGACCCGATGTTCATCCCCTTTCAGGAGGGCACTGTCACGATCAACCTGGAAATTCGCTATACTGATGATTTCAACCAGCTTCGCACTTACAACAGCCAGCTGCAGGTGGAGGTGATGCCCGAAATACCGATGCCGGAGCCTTACCCGCTGCTTGATGAGAACGGCAACCCGGTTTTGGATGAAAATGGCAACCCGATCATGATTGACCCAATGAACCCCGAACCGTTCCCACCGACCGGTCCGGTCGAGGAGCCAGGATTTTTTGCCAAAATCTGGAACGCGATCAAAGGCTTTTTCGGATTCGGCACCGGTGATGATTTCGGCGACCCTACCATGTTTGATGACTCGGGCAATTTTGGCGGCGGCTTTTAACCCGCCTGCGTTGAAACACGCCTTAATCGGATTTGAAAGGTAACTATGCGCTTAGTAGATTTGATCAGCCTGATCATAGATAACCTGAAGCGGCGCAAAGGGCGCGTCGTTCTGACTGCCATTGGTGTGATCATCGGTACCGCCGCGGTGGTGACCCTGATCTCGTTGGGCGCGGGCTTGAAAGAAAGCGCCACCAGCCAGTTATGGGGGATCAGCGATCTCAGCAACGTCCAGGTGTATCCCGGTTATCCGGATATGATGGGCAGCAGCATGATGGAAATCACTGAAAACGACATCAAGAAGATAACCCCCGAGGTTATCGCGCAATTTGAGGCGATGCCGGGGGTGGAGCGCGTGATCATCAAACAGTACATCAATGCTGGTATTGAAATCTCGCTCGACCGGTTGTCTGCCTGGGGCTCGATCATGGGAGTCAACCTGGACGACCTGGCTGATATGGGCGTCGCTGCGCAGCAAGGCATAACCGCTGTAAACGAAAAGGGGACCGTGGTGGTGGGATCGTCGATTAAAAACAACTTTTTCGACCCGAACCAACGCCCGGGCGACTCCCCGCTGGAACCCCCGGATTTGATGGGCAAGACCTTGAAGGTCGATTTTGTCAAATGGAACAGTGACGGCACTGAATCAAGGAAATCGATGCGCCTGCTGGTGGTTGGCGTGTTGGCAGAAACCCGGGGTGAAGCAGATTACAACATGTATATGAACTGGGACGATGTCAATCAGTTGAATGACTGGGTGGCTGGCAAACGGGTGGATTATAGCAAGCAAGGCTATAACAACGTCACCGTCCAAGGCACCAGCCCGGAGGTTGTGATTGACCTGGCTCAGCAAATCACCGATATGGGTTTCCAGGCATATACACCGCAGACGCAGGTCCAGAGCATTAACAGCTTTTTCACGATTATGCAGGTGGTTTTTGGCGGGGTGGGGGCGATCGCGCTGCTGGTTGCAGCGATTGGGATTGCCAACACCATGGCGATGGCAATTTTGGAGCGCACGCGTGAGATTGGGATTATGAAGGCGATTGGCGCGACCAATAACAATATTTTGAGCATCTTCCTCGGAGAAGCTGCTGGGATTGGATTTTTGGGCGGAATCGGAGGTTTCTTGCTGGGCTGGGCGATTTGTGGGCTGATTAACCTGCTGGCAGGCTCTTATCTGGCGTCGGAAAGCGGCGGGGGGACGACACTGGCGACATCGATTCCGGTCTGGCTGCCGTTGTTTAGTATTGTGTTTGCCACGATTGTGGGGCTGATCTCGGGGCTCTACCCGGCGTTGTCAGCGGCTACGCTCGTACCGGTGAACGCGTTGAAGTATGAATAGAAGGGAATAGGGAATAGGAAACAGGGAATAGGGAATAGGGAATAGGTT
>JAAYZW010000194.1 GCA_012514645.1 Chloroflexota bacterium | reverse complement strand
GTGAGCAAAATCTGCAGCGCGGTCAAAGCCCTGGGATTGTAAAAATTGATCACCTCTTCCATTACCCGACGGAGTGGTGGGTCCTGTGCGGCGACTCTCTCCAGGATTTGGGAACGCACCAGGGCGGTGGAAGGGGTCTTTCCGAGTTGTTCCAGCATGGTTTTGGTCAGTTCAATCTCGCCTGCAAAGTCACATGACGTGCAGGTGCCGATGGCAAGATGAGGGTGCTGGGCTTCTTCAGACCATATAAAGGTGTCAATCTCGAAAGCAGACAGCGCCTGGCAGCCAGGGTTTGGGCAATCCAGTCGGTAAAAATTGCCAAGATATTCTTCAATTGTTGACCCATCGCGCATCGGGTTTTGATTCAACTGCAAAAGCGCCTGGCTGATAGTTTCGGGGGTTGGCGAGCTGGCAAGCACCGAGAGAACAAAAGCAGCGATCGGGTTATTGGCAGAAACCAGGATACGATAACCCGCTCGGGCTAACTCGAGGGCGGTGAAAGGGTTTTGACCAAACGGGTCCAGGATGTAGGAGCCGGCAGAAGCATATTGTCGCACCCAGCTGCTCACCATTCCCTCTTCGTAAGGAGGAAAGTACCGTTCCAGCGGAAAAGAGCGCTCAACGCTGGTTGCCGGATCGCTGCCCCTTACCCAGGGAGCAGAGTAATTATCAGCCGAAGGTGCTCTTTCCAGTGAACCTCTCCTATTCTGACCTCGAAATAAGGATCGCGAATCCGTATGCCGGCAGATTGAGATCGTTCTCGGTCATTTGGCTGGTTATGGCTTCATTACCGGCGTATAGCAGCTCCCACTTGTTGAAATTTTCAATCGGGAGCTGGCAGGTGGTGATCTGCCGCGAGAAATTCAGGACAACTAAAATTTTCTCGTCGCCTTCCTGGCGTTGATAAATCAGCAAGTCGTCGTCATCCGTTGAAATCAACTCAAGAGCCCCTGCGTTCAACGCCGGATGAGCACGACGAATCGCGATTAATTCTTTGTAAAAAGCCAGGAGTGAGGCGGGCGATGCTGCCTGCGCCTCAACATTGCGGACTCTATAGTCTTTATTTACCGGCAACCACGGTTCGCCGGACGTGAAACCGGCATTTTCGCGGGCGCTCCATTGCATGGGCGAGCGGCAGCCATCGCGACCCTTGTTGAAGGGCCAATATTGCTTGCCGACCGGGTCTTGAATAAGCGAACGAGGCAGGCTGATATCGCGTATGCCGATCTCCTCGCCGTAATACAGATAGGGAGTGCCACGCACAGTCAGCTGCATAGTCAGCAGCAGCTTGGGGATCGCGTCGCTGTCGCCCCGGGCGAACCGGCTTGTTGAACGGGGCGTGTCGTGATTGTTGAAGAAATAATTTGGCCAGGCATCCTTGCCGTGCAGGGCATCCCAATATTGGATTGCCTGCCCGTACGCCTGTGCACTGAAGGGCGCGTTGCAGAAACCGTAATCGAAGCCGGCATGCAGCCGGTTGGGACCGATGAAGGTGCGCGCCTGGGCAGAACTTGCCAGGAAAGTCTCCCCAACAACATAACGTTCGGGGTAGCAGTCCATAATACTGCGGATATCTTCAACCACTTCGATCATTTCTGGCTGATTGGTGTCGTAAATGTGTTTTTGTGCTTCAAATTTTCGCACCAATTTGCGAAGGCTGAAACCCGCTTCGGGTGGGTTATCGCGGAATTGCTGGTCCTGGAAGTAATTGTTGAAAACGTCCAGCCTGAAGCCGTCAACGCCCTTGTCCAGCCAATAACGAAAGACATCGAGCATAGTCGAGCGCACTTCCGGGTTGTGCCAGTTTAAGTCGGGCTGACCTTTGGTGAACATGTGGTAGTAATATTTGTTAAGGTGTTCGACGTACTCCCAGGCACTGCCGCCGAACATTGCCATCCAATTATTAGGGACACCACCATCGGGGGCAGGATCGCGCCAGATGTACCAGTTGTGGTAGGGGTTGTCCACTGATTTTTGCGCTTCCTGGAACCAACGATGCTGGTCGGAAGAATGGCTCAAAACCAGGTCCATGATGATATGCAGGTTGCGCTTGTGGGCTTCCTGGGTCAGGCGTTCGAAATCCTGCAAATTGCCGAATTTTGGGTCGATTGTGTGATAATCAGCGACATCGTAGCCAAAGTCAACGTCTGGGGAGGGGTTGATCGGGGATAACCAGATGGCGTCAACACCCAGGTCTTGAATGTAGTCAAGGTGTTGAATCACCCCGGCAAGATCACCGATTCCGTCTCCGTTGGTGTCTTGAAATGAACGCGGGTAGATTTGATAAATGATCCCATGCTTCCACCATAATCGTTTTTCTGTCAAGTTGACCTCCGGGTATTCAGTTCTTTATTGTAATTCTACTTGATTGGTGGAGAAGAACAAGTAATTGCCGACAGCAAATCTCAACGTGAAAAATCTATAGTTACATAAGAGTACGGAGAGGTCCCAATCGTGAGCGTTCAATGACCGCTTACAGAGTCAGATCTCCCCTGCTCAAGGACTGCGACAGGCATCGAAAACCGAAAATTCACCGTGATTCCAAAGGGGTGGGTTTCGCTGAATAAAAAACTCAGCTTTGCTCACGTTTTGAACCCACCCCTGCTGTTGTTACAATAAACCGTGCATTCTACATTTTTGATTTAAAAATTGCCATACGTAGCATTGCGGAATTGCCGAGGGACATTTCAAACGGAGTGATAGAACATGCTAAACGGAACAGACTCCCACAGTCGCTAGAGCGGCACCCTCACAGTTGAATCAGGCTTGATTTCTGACCTCAATTGTGTTATTATTTTGGCGTAAGTCAGTTCAATACTTTTCAACTCGAAAAGTGGGCAGTAGTCCACTTTTTTGTTTAGAACTGCGATAATGATTTTTTGGAGAAAGAAAGCGATGAAAAGCGAATTTGCATTAGCCTTTAATGAGGTCCTGGAAGAAAGAGGACTACCGC
>JAAYZW010000193.1 GCA_012514645.1 Chloroflexota bacterium | reverse complement strand
GTGTGTTCCTTGAAGGCACTGGAGAATTCTGGCTGTGGTTCCTGGCAGCCGGCTTGGTGCTCAATGTGACCATATGGTTACTAAGTTGGTTGGGCGCAGACAAACTCAGATTCATCAGAACCAGTCCCATATTGAGCAAAGCAACCCATATGGCAGGGCTCTTGCTTGCAGGTCTGGCTGCTTATCATCGGTTGCTGGCAAATATTTCAGTTTTCACCAGTTTATTGGTGATAATTTTGGTATTATGGCTTTACACCATATACAACCTATTTCAATCCTGGCGGAAAGAGAGCTCACATGAATAACGTTTACCCTTCATCACATCCATTAATCGGCACAAAGCTTACCCTGTTGCGCAATTTAAAAACCGAGCCAAAAAAATTTCGTGAATTGATTCGAGAGATCGCTGCCATGTTGGCATATGAGGCAACCATGGACCTGGCGGTGCAAGAAATTGACGTTCAAACGCCCTTGATGACAACAAGAGGCACCTCATTGATGGAACGCATCGGTCTCGTGCCAGTGTTAAGAGCTGGGCTGGGAATGGTGGAAGGGTTTTGGGAGCTGATGCCCGGCTCGGAGGTTTGGCACATCGGTCTTTTCCGCGATGAAGCCACGCTAAAGCCGGTTTCGTACTATAACAAACTTCCAATTGAGCCAACCGTATCGGTCTGCATTATCCTGGACCCCATGCTGGCAACGGGCGGTTCTGCCTGCGCGACGGTGGATATCCTCAAAAAGTGGGGTGTCAACAAAATAAAGTACGTCGGCATCATCGCTGCCCCTGAGGGGATCGAGCGCTTGCACAACACTCACCCGGATGTTCCAATCCATATCGCGGCAATTGACGAGGGGCTAAACGAACACGGCTTCATCTTGCCAGGTCTGGGTGACGCGGGCGACCGCCAGTATGGCACTTAGACCTCTTTTGTTTGGATTTTCTCGCTGATTCTCCGGGCGACCTTGCCCATGGGATAAGCGGGCAATTCCTCCGGCGACACCCAGCGCAGGTTCTCTCTGAGATTTTGTGGAGATCTGGCAGGCTTCGCGTACCAGGCGTGTACTGTGATTTTAAAATGTGTGTAGGCGTGCTTGTAAACCCCTGATTTAGCTCCGACTGAAATAGCCAAACCGGTTTTATTGAGCAATTCTCTTTTCAGGCAGTCTTCCAGACTCTCGTTTGGCTCCAGTTTGCCACCGGGGAACTCCCACAAACCTGCCAGCAGCCCCTGCGCATCTCTTTGGCGCAGCAGAATTTTGCCGTTGTGTTCCAGAACAGCCACACAAACTTCATAATGCGGGATTGGAGCTTTCTTAACCCTCACCGGCAACTGGTTTTGCTTCTCAAGCTTGAACCCCAGGCAATATTCACCGACCGGGCAAGCTTCACAGCGCGGTTGTAAGGGGGTGCAGATCTCGGCGCCCAGGTCCATTAATGCCTGGGTGAAATCACCGGGGCGCTCCTGTGATAAAACAGACTGCGCATAGACGTTGATTGTTTTCTCAAACAAGGGCGAATCATATGGCGCATCCAGGTTGAGAATGCGGGCATAAAGTCGTTTTATGTTTCCGTCTGTTGCCGCTACCGGCTCGCCAAAGGCGATTGAAGCGATCGCCGCGGCGGTGTAGCGCCCGATTCCAGGGAGGCGCTCCAATTCCGCTGCTGTCGGAGGTATTTGACTGCCCAACTCAGTGACCAGTTTTCGGGCTGTCTTATGCAGGTTGCGCGCGCGGCTGTAATAACCGAGCCCTTCCCATGCTTTGAGGATATCCCCCTCTTCGGCTTGCGCCAGTGTTTCCAGATCTGGGAATCGCATTAAAAAGCGTTCGTAGTAAGGCAGCACTGTTTCAACCCGCGTTTGCTGCAGCATAATCTCAGAAACCCATACGCGGTAGGGTGTCGGTGCAGAACGCCAGGGCAGCACCCTGGCGTTATCATCATACCAATTCAATAAATGATCAGAGAAAGACACTAAAACTGGAAGCCACCCTTATGTGGTGCCAGTTTAAAATCGAGGTTGCTGACATAATTGAGCAGTTGGTCGTTCAACTGCCCCCATTCGTCCGTTCCGAGGATGCGCCTTGCCTGGCTGGCAGAAGGCATTACTGCGCCCAGTAAGATTTGCGGGCGATCACCAAAAACGGTCACCCAGGCATCCGTCACGTCGAAGCCCATCTGGTTGATGTGAGGGAGGTACTCTTTCAGCACATAGGTGAAATAGTCTTGTTCGCGTCCTGGCTTAATGTTCCAGGTCATGATCAACTTAACCATAAGCTCCTTATGATGACAGTTTCGGGTCCAGCGCAATCACCTGGGTACCCTCTTCGCCAAAACCTCCTGACGTTGGGATTTTGTAGGTTTCCATGGTTTCAAGTTCGGTCAGCCCCATTTCTTTGAGGAACTTACTGAGCGGGTCGAGCTCCAGTTTGGAATAGAGGGTTTCGTAATGCATGGGGATGACGATGTTGGGCTCGAGCATGCTGATCACCTCGGCCGCCTTCGAGGCATTCAGACCGCCCCCCGAGCCAACCGGCACGAGGGCGATATTGATGTTGCCCAGCTCTTCGACCATGGTCTGGTTGGGCACAGAGTTGATTTGCCCAAGGTGAAGAATGGTGATCGCTCCATAATCGAAGACGTAGATTGTGTTGCGTAATTCTTTGTTTTTCGGCATAAGCGGCGTGGTCTGGATTCCGGTGATAAAAACGCCTCCGCGCTCATATTCGCCGGGACCATCAATTACAAACGGACTCCCCTTGACCACATTGATGTTGTTGTGAGACAGGTCGTTGCTGCTTGTTGTCACGATTTCGGACTTTAACTTAAGTGGGTTATAACCTGCCATTCCGGCATCGAAAGGGTCGGTAACCACCGTTGCCTTATTGCGCTCTGTGATCCGAAAACAAGAATTCCCATACCAAGTAATTTCCATTTAACGCTCCTCTGATGGACGCCCTGTGAGCCAGGACTGTCTCACTACTGATTATATCAGGTCGCCCCTCGATGATTCCACCAGGTGAAGCATGTTTGGTTAACGAGAGTGAAGATTGCCCTGAGGAACTGGGCTGCCCTTTTCCGGTTGTGTGGTCTTGTGGGAGAAGGAGCTTTTGTTATTCCCACCCCCTCTTAAGAGGGGGATGGCGAAGCCGGGGGGTGACTGCCTGTTCCGATTGTGTGGTCTTGTTGGGGAGCTGGTCTGCCTGTTCCAATATACTCGCTTCGTTGTTGAGGCAGGCCTCAACACTACAACCCCAAAACCTCAACCCTCCAACCCGTTCTACTTCCAATCAGGTCTGACTGGCTGGTTGTCCTCATCTTTCCACCACATCCGCATCGTGTCAAACATCACACCCAGCGTATCTGCCTTCTCTTCCGGAGTCATCAATCGCGGCTGCACCTTGTCAATAAACCAGATCGGGATCAGCTCGACACCCAAATATCTGCCTTCATAAAAAACATGCCGGTCCAGGAAGCCAATGTCGGTATTTGGCTGAATGCCTTTCTGATCGAAAAAGAGATTCCCCAGCCCATAGTGGAGGAAGCTGCCCTCATAAAACTCAGCATAATGAGGCACATGCGCCTGGCTGCCGCTGGCGATGATCGCGCCGGCATCAGCCACAAGCTTGAAATCGCGCTCAATGGCGTGGACGGGCGACCATGTATAGACTTCTTCGTGCTGGAAGGTGGCAATTGGCAAATAACCCTCATCCCGGAGCGAGCGCACGGTATGCGCCATGTAGTCCATTTCGCAGTGGTAGGCGCCGGTTGAACTTTCGGAAGCCCGCGCAAAACTGGGGTCTTTGGCGTTACAGCCAATGAAAGCGAATTTATTGCCGTTCACTTCCAACTTGACCGGTTTGCGGGCGTCGATAATGTCTTTACCACCGCCATAATAGGGAATAGCGGCTTGCGTATAGAGATCGAGTGTGTAGAGCATGGACTCTTCGCCATAATCTTGAAAATGGTCACCGGTCAGTTCGACGATATCTGTGCCAATATAGCGCAGCAGTTCCATGTAATCTGCCGGCGAGCAAAACCGCAGGTAATTGCCAGCGGTGTGAGCTGGGCATTCTTCAGCAAAGGGCACTTCGTTGCTGATGTGCAGAATGTCCACCTCCTGCATGATTGGCGCAAGGTGTTCTCCTGGCACAAGTACCCCGCGCTCGTCCATCCCCACTGCGGTGGCGCGCACAAGAGCGGTAACACCGGTCAGCATGACGGTCGTGATTTTGGAGCTGTCGAGGTTTGAAAAGCGCAGATCTTGCAACCCGGGCGGAAGTTCATTTGGCTCGGCGTCTGCGACGATCAGTGAGATTGGAACTGTCAAGGCATATTGATTGGAGTCGAACGCTTTATGGATCGGTGACTGTTCGTCAATGCTCAACACCTTCCAACGCGGCTGGATCTCTTCAAACGGGATGATTGCCCAGGTATGCTGGGTCGTCCAGGCACTTTCGAGTAAGTCCTCTTTTGGCAGGGTCAAAACTGTCTCTCCTGGTTCACCAAGCACGCTTGTGAGGGCTGGCAGGTCGTCTTCGCTAACAAGCAGCCTGTTAATTTCGCCTTCCGGCTGCCCCTGCCACAAGGTCACCAGCCAGTTTGAGCTCACCACATCAGTAACCGTCGGAAAAGGAGCAACCAGTGCGTACACCCAGTTTCCGATCGGGTCGGGTTTATTGAACTCGAAAGAAAAGACCACTTCGTTGGCAAGTGACTGAGGTTGCGGCAGATTAAGCTGATTAATAAGGTTTGCTAAAGCTTCAGGAAGCACTGTTTGACCATTAAGCACGTAAACTGGCGGTGCAGTAGTTGCGGTTGAAGTCGCTGCTGGCTCAGGCTCGGAAGTCGGCGTTGTTGGGATAAATGTCGGAATTGAGGGCGGTTCAGTTGGTGGTGATAGCGTAGGGACAGCCTGGCAAGCCAGTAAAGTCGCAAAGACAAGCAACGACATCAGGATTAGCAAAGATGAATACTTACGAGAGAACGATTGATTGTTAGACATATCGTTCCAATTTTACTCAATTTTCATTAAACCCAACCAGGGCTGGGCTAATGAGAAACAATTCCCGATACGAAATTAAACGATGGTTTTTGCCTTAAGGTATTTGTAAAATCGATATGGATACATAAGCGAAAGGGGAGGCAGGGTGCCAGGCAAGGTTCCGGGCAAACAGGGGATTACCAGGGTCACAGCATTGACCTTACCCTCTTCAAAACGCACCGAGACATTGTTGTCCGCCCTACAAATTCTGTTACCTTACCCCTGATCCGGTCATTCCTTCACCTGCAACAATTCCATCGGTTTTTTGTTCGAAACCTGGATGGCGCCGAGGAAGGTGCCAAAGAGTGCCCCGACAAGGTAAACCAAGGCAGCTATGGCAACCGAAGGCTGAGCGGCTCCGAGACCTCTGAGGGCAATCAGCAATATGAAGCCCAAAAGCAGACCGATCAGCGTGAGGAATAAAATTTGTTTTACCTGCATCGCCCGGATCTTGCCTTTCTCCACCCCGAGCATGCGTAGCGATGCCGTCTCCTTCGCCTGGTTGAGCACCAAAAGCAAACACAAGACCCCGCCAATCACCGCCGAAATGACCATCGTTACCGGATAGAGCCTCTCCATCAAAGACAAATTCTGCTCCATCGGCTCCACCACCGCCAATAGTTCCTCATCCCAAAAGCGGACAAGCACTTGTGGTCCTGCCAATTCAGGCAGTTTCTCTACTACTTCTTGTTTTATTGTCTTTAGTTCTATGTTCTTACTCGGTTTCGTGAAAATAAACGCCTCGTCATAATTCGGCAATCCCATATAGTATTTTCCGATAGCTGAAAAGTTTGAAATCATGTAATGGTAGTCAAATGCAACTTCCTTGATAACACCCCCTACAATTGCTTTTTGTCTTCTGGAGATTTCATTTCGTCCGCCGGTTGATTTGCCGATAATCTTAAAAGGAACGAACCCATCAACATTTTCAAGTTCGATCTCGAGTTTATCTCCCAATTTCCAGTTTTGCTCTTCTAAGATATCCACAGGAATAATCAGGGGGATGTTCTTGTCTCCTTTTTTCACTCCTTCCCAATTTTCCGAAAGATCATCGGGACCGTATCCATCCATGAAGTCTATCTCATACTCGATTAATAGATTTTTAAGGGATTCGTCTAAATCATTGATGGCTAAGATACTATACGGAGGATAATGAAGTGGTTCCAGCGTTTTTTCGTCAATTTCGTGTCTGAAGGTATACAAATGCGATAAATATGTCCGTTCAACAAAACCCTGGCTTTCCATCCACTCAACCAGTTTTCGGGGGATGTTGTTTCTCGAACTCGATGTATTCTCCGTTCCGATATCAATCTGAACTTCTGTGCTCTCATACAAGCGCTTAATTTCCTGCCTATTGGTTGTTATCAATGTCTGCAACCAGCCTAATGCCAGTAAAAGCGCAGCTGCAACGATGATAATGAGCAGGCTTCTCAGTGGAGAGCGTAAAACACTTGCCCGGGAAAATCTTTGGATTGCGATATTCTTGTCGACAGACTTTTTCAATTCCTCAGCATGTGCTTGTGAGAATGAGCTTTGGCTGATCAAAGTTTTGTCTTTTGAGGCAAGAGGTTTCTCTGCAGGGCTATCTTTCTCGATTTTGCTCTCTTCATTTTTCGACTTTGCTTTCTTGTTGCTGTCCTGAAGCAACTCAAGCACCGGTGTTTTTCTTACTTTCCGGTTTCCAATGATTACAGCGAATAATAAAACGAGCAAAACAAAAAGCCAGAAACCAATTCCAATCCAGGGATTGAGACTCAATTCAGGGAAAACACCTGAAGGCAAAGGCAACTGAGAAAGCGACTCTCCCGCTTTCGAATGCGCATCTTGCCATGAAAAGGCTGCCCCCAAAGCAGAACCGATAAAACCCAATGCGAGCAGCGGGGTTATCAATTGGCGGTTACTTTTCTTTGCCGGAACGCCCAGAGCGCGCATTGTGGCAAAATTTCGTTGTTGTTGCCGCAAATACAGAAAAACTGACAAGGCTATCGCCATTAAAAGTGCCAGCCCGAACAATAAAGAGCCAATAAAGTTTGATTTGCGCATCGGATCAGCCCCGGCAACAAAATTCTTGCCGTTATTATCGGTGAATTGAAGGTTAAAGCCTAAATCTTTCAACTTTGGCGCATAATCCTCTTCGAATCGGTTTTGCATTCTTGGATTCTTTAGCAAAAAACTATAGGCTGTAACTTTATCTTTTAATTTCGAGTAGTAAGTTGGGAAGGAATATTCATCCGAAAAAGTGGAATTTGGCACATAGCTTATTGCGGACCAGGGTCCTAAGTCTCCGCCCTCATCCAAAGAAGGGTTCGAATAGATTCCCACAACTTCATAGGTAATTTCCTGGTTCGGATAGTCTTCCCAGTTTTGCAGGTCTTCCGCTCCTCTGATGTAACATATATAGGGATTTGTCAAAGCTCTCATTGTCACGGAAAGCTCGTCTCCCGTACTAATATTTCGAATCTCAGCAAGCTTTTTTGGGATAACGATGGCATTGCTTGCTGTCAACTCATCCTGATGGTTAAGCCATCTGCCTTCAAGCAGATAATTGTAGGTCATATCAAGCTGCATGGCAGGCATCGCGCTCATATCTGAAGTGCCGATTAATAAAATTGACCTCAAATTTTCGTTCAAAGTATCAATTTGATTTTTGATATTTGTATATTTGGGTAGCGTTAAATCCAAAGAATCGGAAGCTCCAAGAGGGATAAACCACTGGTCTCCATCAACCGGTTTCAAATTGAATGATTTCGAAGCATTTTCAACGGCAATTGGTAAGCCTGTTACCCCGAAATTATAAGAAGGATGATGCCAGGCATGAATTAAATAGCGCTCTCCCTCTTCAATCTTTTCTAATTGAGGAGCAATTCTGTCGTAATCAAGCGCATAACGAGCAGGAATCCAAAATAAATAGTTCTTGCCAGCCGAGATGTTTTCGGGATAACCAGCTAAAACCTGATCAACTTCAAAAATTAACCGATAGCCAGAAACGATTGGGATTTTTACATTAGCTTCATACTCTTCGCTTGATTCAATCAATCTGCCATAAAACCAATAATCGAGGTTATAAACGCCTTCGCCCGCCCAGGAAGAGGCACTTGCAAAGGCTGTTTCAGGAGCATCCATGGTTCCGGAAAAATAATCAAGATTATAGAAATCTCTCATAAAGCCTGCGGTTTGCCTTTGGGGATCGTCATAATCAAGCTCGGGGCTCTGCCGAAGGAGTTCTACAGCAGCCGAATAAGGATTTTTTTCATTATCAGGGTTTTCTTGTGTAACATAACCGATAGAGCGATAATAGCCCTCAAGGCGGTTGGTCTCACGGTAAACAAGGATGGTCTCAACTGCTTTGCCAACAAAGCCGTAAGAAATTAACCCTATCAATAAAGTCAGGAGAATAGCGATAACTGGCTTACGGATGATTGATTTGAGAATGACATTTTTGTTCATGTTTTACCGTTCCATTCTTTCTCTATATATTGACGAATACCGGGGTGACTTTACATCACAGATCCTGAAACAACGCAACAAGGCTGGCAGAGCCTTTCAGCTCTTTCTCAAGAGGAAGTAAAGGGGAATACCAACTTGAATTATGCAAGACAGGATTGAATCAAATGATTCAACGGGCTTCTTAACCTTCAAGCTTCGCCCCCCTCTTTATTTCTTCATCACTCAGCACGTAAGACGCCGTCGTCCATTTTCCAAACATGGTCGGCTTGTTCTGCCACTGCCGGGTCGTGTGTGACGATGATTACGCAATAGCCCTGGTCATGAGCCAGCGATTTCAAGATATCGACAATGTTTTGACCATTGGCTTTATCCAGATTGCTGGTCGGCTCGTCTGCCAAGATCACCCTGGCACCGCTGGCAAGCGTTCGGGCAATCGCCACCCTTTGTTGTTCGCCACCGCTTAGGTTGCCGGGATAGCGTTTGTGCTTTTCTTCGGTGATGCCGACCGACTGCAGGTAGATTTTGGCTCGTTCGATTGCAGCTTCCTTTTCGACTCCGTTCAGCTCCATCGGGAAGCAGACGTTCTCAATCACCGTCAGCAGTGGAAAGAGGTGAAAAGCCTGAAAGATCATGCTGACCTTTTCTCTGCGATACTGATCCAAATCCATGCCCGAAAGTCTTTCACCGTCAATCAGAGCATCGCCCTCGGTTGGGCTATCCAGACCGGCCATGATGGAAAGCAGGGTGGTTTTGCCGGAGCCGGAAGGTCCAATTACGGCATTGACCTTGCTCTCTTCAAAATGCACCGAAACATTATTGACCGCCTTGCGATCGCTGCCTTTGTAGGCATAGCTGACATTTTCTAAGACCAATTCACTCATCTCCGCTCCATGTTAACTTGTTTTTCTTCTATTTGATCAATAACCTTGCTTATTTTGATTATAGTACTAAACCATATTCGTTCAGCGCTATATTAAGGAGAGCCGGGGTTTCGGCTCTCCTGATTGTATGGGTTGTGCGTGAGGCTATGGCGCTGGTGGAGACCATGTCGCTCGGGTGGTTACGACTTCGAGCAAAATGCTCGGTTCCTGCGCCAGTCCGACGCGGATGTGTCCGGTTGGTACGGGATTTAGCAGGGACATGGATGCAAATTGGAAGGGTCGAACAGAGCGATCAACAATTCCACCGGCATGCTTGTTCGAAGGGTAATCCAAAAGGATAAACATGGCATCGCTAATCTTGTCGCCACCATCAACATGAATACTATAACCGCCCCAACCCGCTCGGGTATCTACCTCAGCGTAATCTACATAGAGTTCGTTTTCTCCCAATTGAAGGGTTTTGTTAATCTCAATTCGATCACCAACCTGAGGGCTGCCTTCGACGTCAAAACTGAACAGTTCCACATTACGCTCCACACTCAAGTCGAGGGTTTCGCGGTTGTATACATTGGTGATTATGAGTGGGAAAACATAGTCATTTTTTGCGATCTCGATATGTTCGCCAAAGCTGTAGTACCTTTGATCTTCAGCAGCGTAATCCCACATCTTCATGTAGTCATACTTCATACGGAAACTCTGATCCAGAGCCTGCCATTCATCGACTTCAGGAATACTGTAAGACACCCGGACTCCATTGGCATCCACAATTTGGAGTTGCTCAAGGGGAATGTATTCTTCCAAATGTTCATGAAGGATGCTGAGGGTAAGCAGCCAGGAATTTGGCTTTTCGACTACCTGAAGCACTTCCAGAATGTCCTGAATGTTCTCGTTGGCTTTTCCTGGAATCAAAGCGATTTCCGGGTTTTTTGTTTGCTCAATTTTGACGTTGGGGTCAGGGAAGGTGATGGCAAAGGTTTCCATATCTTCCGGTGCAGCAACGAACTTAAGTGGCAGTTCCCAATTTTCAGGGGCTTTGCCGCGGGTGCGCATGTCGATGCAGGGTATTACATAGGTAGCTTCTGTAACTTCGGCAGGGATTCCAAATTGGAAAGCGTCGGCAAATATTTTGCTGCCATCCGGCAAAAGCAGATAAGACATTTCATCACAGACTGGCTCACCCGGGTTGTAAGACCACATTGCTTCAATCGGAACGTCGATAAGATCGACCTCAAAGTTAGCTTGATCAGGTGTGATCAAGCCTGATTTGATGCCCACGGTTACACCATCCTGAGTCTGGTAGACCGGTTCGGACACAATGCGGATGCCAGCCGGGTTTTCAACCACACCCAGTCCGGGGACAAAGTTGAACCAGGATTGCAACTGTGCGACCACTTTGTTGGGTCCGACGGCGAAAAAGAGGATTAGCAATACCATCAGAGGGGCAAAGGCATAAGCCCAGCGGAAGCTGCGTTTGGTTTTTTGACTTTCCATACCACTTTCATTTTGCTTAAGCTGAGCTTCCAGGCGATAAAGAAAACCGGGATCTGGCTCCGGTTTGTTGTATCCGGAAAGCAACTTTTCTTCAAATGCGTTTTTTTGTTCCATTTTTTACTCCGCCTGGGCTTGAAGGCGCTCCAGGAGCCGGTAATAAGATTTTTTGAGGGTGGATTCACTTTGATTTAATATTTGAGCAATTTCACCAAAGGGCAATTCGGCAATCAAGCGTAAGCGTATGTATTCTTGCTCGATTGGGGAGAGAGAAGCCAAAATGTGTTCAAGGTCAATCAGCCTTTCTTGTTGAAGCATGGCTTCAGTTGGGTTTTGGGCTTTGATAGAGAATAATTCGTCTTCGAGAGGGAGGTCGACTCGCCGTGAATTGCGTCGGAAATGATCGTTGGTTTTGTTGCGGGCGATGCTGTAGAGCCAGGGCGTGAATTTCTTTTCATCGCGCAACTTGTGGCGGGTCTC
>JAAYZW010000192.1 GCA_012514645.1 Chloroflexota bacterium | reverse complement strand
TAGTTTTCGGCTAATCCATCAGCAGCATCAAAAACCTCCGCGATCGTCCGGTAGCAGGGGAAGCCGGGGATGCCGCTGATCTGCCCTGGCAGAGGTTTTACCACGGTGTTGATCTCTGCCGTGTATGCCTGGTCAACGATCCAGCCAACACCTTCAGCCGTCAGTGCGTCGCGGGTGATCTGGTTGCTGAATATTTTCACAGTCTGAGTCTCAGAATCGACTTCAACAACGTCATAACGGTTTGCCAGGTCTGCCAGTTGGTCGCGGTCCTGATAATGGATGATCAATACCTGCTGATCATAAACGGGTTCTTCAGCCTGCACAGGTGCAGACTGGATCAGAGAAAAAGAAATGATTAAAGCAAGAAGTAGGGTGAGAAAACGGGCGAGCCTTTTTGACATAAAATCTCCTATTGAACTTTAATGAGTCTTTCCACGGTGAGACAGACCCTGAAATCGGTTACTCAAAGGCTATTTTATCCCCCTTGCCAGAATTAAGGGGGGAATCTACAGAATCAACCCAGAACAGACTCGCTGTTAACCTGAGTCTTCGCTGTGATGATCCTCTACCAGGTCTTTTAAACTGGTCTGTGAAAATTTATCGACCAGTATTTTCTGGGCGTCCTGAAAAAAGCTCCTGTATTGATCCGCCATAGGAAATGTGGGTTCTTCAGGACTTCCCAGGCATTTATCGAGGATTAAGGGTCCATCAATTGCGTCAAGGACCTCATACAAGCTAATCGATTCCGGATTTTTTGCCAATTTGATTCCGCCGCCGGCGCCCCGGCGGGATTTTATCAGACCAGCATCGACAAGCTGCATATTGATTCGGGAAAGGAACATGCGCGGTATGTCCATTGCCTCAGCGACCACGGCAGAAGAAATCCACTCACCGGTGTTTTCCCTGGTCAAAAACATCATGGCTCTAAAGGCATAGTTGGCTTGATTTGTTAAAGTCAATATAAACCTCCCAATCAGTGATAATTTCTTTAATTAAAGGCGTTTTATACTGCGAAGATCCCGGAGTTTAAGCGCTCAGGGATCCATGAACATTAGTTCAGAACCATCGCTGATCAATTCAGACCAACTTGTTAATGATTGTACGCTTTCAGGAGTATTTATGTCAGAATTCGACAAAACTCTGCCGATATTGCAGGTCAGGTAGAGGCTGCTTTGCTGCTGAGGTGAGGCTAAGCTTTCACATAGAGGTGCTCCGGTCCAGTCTTCCAAGGCAATACCGGGCAATAATACCCCCGCAGAAAAATGCCCATAATCAAGCTGAAAACCGTTGAGTCCCTTTTCGCCTGGCTGAAACAGGAGCTCTAATGGTCCGTTACCAAGCAGCATCCCTGTCGAAATCGCAATCTGTTCAATGGAATTCTGTTCAAACATGGACTGAAGATTTCGGCTGGTTTGACTGCTGTTGGGCTCACAGCCCCAGAGCACCTGCCCAATCTCCAGCTTCGATGCCAATACAAACAGACCCGAGAGTGATGCCCGACCGCAATTCGGGATAATCACAACATCCAGCTGGTTTGAAAACAAAGGCAGCTGCTTCGAAATCTCATCTACCAGGCTGTCTGTTCCGGCACTGCCGGAAACCAGCAAGGTTTGCCCATGTCCGGCTTCGATCAGCATGAAGGTTTGATCGGGTTTGTTAGGGATATAGAGGTGAAGGTCGCTATCCGGAGCTGAAAAAACCGCCAACCAAACCACCAGCGCCAGCCCACCCAACGCCGGCAGGATGTAGGCAGGGCGAAGGATGGTTTTAGTCCACTCACGGATTTTAGGGCGAAATACTACCAGGAATAAAACCAGATAATATAGAACGACCCAAAAAAGGCTAAAACGAGGCAAGGACCAGGTTACAGGTGCCAGGCTAGCCAGCCAGGAAACCATGCGGTTACTGTAAGCCACCCAAGGCCAGGTCAACCATGCCAGGGCTTGACCCAGCGGCAGCCATAACAGCCCCGCGCCCATCGAAAATAAGCCCAAAACCATCACAGCGGGCTGAACTGGCAAGATCAATGGGTTTGCGATGACAAACAGCCACGACACTTCGTTAAAGTGCCATATACTCAGCGGTAAAACCAAAGCCTGGGCGACCATCGTGAGCAAAAATGTTTCGGATACCAGGCTGCTTAGCGCCAGGGCTACATTTTCTTCCATTCGATCGCTAAGCCAACCTTCCAGCCTGGCTTGCAACGGACCGGCAAAAAGCGACAAACCAAGCGTTGCCATCACCGAAAACTGAAAGCCCAAATCCCATGGCAGGTGTGGGTTGAGCAGCACCATTGAGAGCGTGCTAACCCCCAGATTATTAAGCGTATTGCCTTTTCGAGAGATGGAACTGCCCAGGACGGCGTAAGACCCCATGAATGCGGCTCGCACAACCGATGCGCTCGCGCCAACAAGCAAGCTGTATCCACCCAAAAGGAAAATGGTAACCATCGCGCCGCGTTTACGTCCGAACTGCCGGGTGAAAAACAAGCTCACCAAACCAGCCAAAACCGACATGTTGAAACCCGAGATCGCGATGATATGGCTGGTGCCTGTCAGTCGGTAAGCAGTAGAGAGCGCTGGAGATATGTAACTTTCATCGCCCAGTAGAATGCCTTTGAGCAAACTGTCTTCCGGGCTTGGGAAAATTTTGCTCAAAACTTGTCCGCCGTTGTCCCGCAGGCGGTAAAGCACAGTCATCAAAGGATTGCCCTGGTTTCTCGCAATCAGCCGTAAACGGGGAAACTCCATGGTTGAGTAGACTCCCTGGTGTTTCAGGTATTCACGCCACGAAAAATTCACTCCCTCATCCGGTGGAATCAACTCATCGGTAATTTCGACAAGGTCGCCATACTGCAGGTCTGATCCTAATGGCAGGTAAAAAATAACTCTGCCAACGACTTCCGGTTCGCGAACAGCCAGGTCTTCAGCCCGTAGCGATTGCGATTCCACCACTATCTGTAAGCTGTTTTGCTTGAGCTCGGGTGGTTCGACCACGATTCCATTGATGGTAACCACCCCCCGGTTGTGATAATAAAGCAGGTTATCGGGTTCAGCTCGGGGTAAAGACACCTGGTAGAGCATAGCCGTTAATGAGAAGACAGCCAGTGCCAGTGATACCGGAAACACCCGAATTGTTTGCACCGCATTGTGGTCTTTGTGCTTGAGCAGGGCGAGGAGTAAGGACCCAATCAATAACCCAGTCCACCAATACCACGGAAATTCGAACAAGTCCGCGGCAAATGAGCCCATGACCGCCGCGAGCCCCATCCAGAAGAAAGGCATAAATGCGGGCCAGCGTATCTGCCTGGCACGAAGTTTTTCTTCTTCGAGCTCTCGCTGCTCTTCCGGGGAGCGCTCGTTCATTAGTCAGCGGTTGCGCCATTACCAGCGCACTCTTCCAGGTATTCCCCCAATATTTCTAATGCTTTTTGCGCCAGTTGTGTTTTGACCGACTCACGGTCGCCCTGCAGCAAAAAATGGTATGCCCGGTCATCCTCGGGCGTGGAAAGCGCGATCCAGCTTGT
>JAAYZW010000191.1 GCA_012514645.1 Chloroflexota bacterium | reverse complement strand
TATCGTGTTGGCTGCCTCGATCTGATAGCGGCGGAGTTTGATTTTCCCGAAGACCTGGCTGAAGTACTCAATTTTGCGCAAATTTCGTAAAAAATCGACCCGCGTTGAAATTCTTTCGGGCAAGTGCCTGCGCAGTGGCGCAAACGGATCAGGAGTCTGCACTGAGAGACCCATGCGGGTGACTTGAGGGTAAAATGCGAGATCAGTCATCTTGCCCTCCTTCAGAAGCTGCCATCTGCTCCACGAAATCGCCCAGCGTGTCGATCAGATCATCCAGCAGTCCGCCGCTTTGGGGACCCTGCAAAAGCACCTGCACGCGCATAAGGCTGGCAATCCGGCTGCAGGAGAGCCCAAGCACATCGACCACTTTGGCAAGGTCGGCTGGGAAAGGTTCGCCGTCTTTAACACCTTTCGATGCTGCGGCAAAGGCCTGGATTATCGCTCGCATCAGGTTGATTTCGCTTTCAAGGCTCAGGCGTGCGCTCTCTGAGAGCTGCATGCGCTCCTCCTGGCTGAGGAATTCTGTGAGCTCAAAGCGCCATTCATTCGCCTCGAACCGCTCATAACAAGCGCTGCCTGGCTGAAAGCTTTCAGCCCCGACCCTTCTGCCCACCCCCTTGCAAGGGTGGGCTGGGTCGAGGACCTGCGTATGAGCCGATAAAGTGGGGGTTTTGTGTCGCATTTTACGCTTCTCCTCTTTTATAGAACTGTTGTTCTATTTACTGGCAAGTGTAGCAAATTTTGAAACAAAAAGATAGAGGGTAAAAGCGGAAATTTAGACCCCAGTTTTTCCACTTTCGGCAACTTTTGGGGCAGTCTTTGATATACTGGCAGAAAATGGAGGCTACTATGCGCAGAAAAGATCGTCAGATGAGTGCGGAGTTTGGGCTTGAGGTGATTGACCGTTCTGATTTTGGGGTGTTGAGCCTGGCTGATCGCCTGGGCGAGGTTTATTCCATCCCGCTTTCAATTGCCCGCGATGGCATGAGCTTATTTTTCCACAGCGCCCGATCGGGCTTGAAAACAGATTTGCTAACGCCAGGCACAAAGGTCAGGGTTGTTTTTGTGAGCGACGTGAGGGTGCCGGAGTTGTTCGGGAACAGCCAGCTTGATCAGATGCTGGCTGAAGGCAAAGGATTGGAAGTGCTCGGTTCAAACGTATTCACAACCGAGTTTGCTTCAGCGATTGTAGTGGGCAAGGTGGACGTGGTGGAAAGCGACGATGGCAAACGTGATGCGCTGCGAATGATCTGTCAAAAGTTTGTCCCCGACAAAATGGCATATTTCGATGCTGCCCTGGCTGGCGCTCTACCAATCACCATGGTCTACCGCATCGAAATTGAAGAAATCACCGCCAAACGCAAGAAATTTGATGCCGATGGTAAAGAATTGAAATTCCAGCGCATGGAGTAATTTCCTGCAGGGAATAGACCTGCCTGTTCAGCAGTCTGCACTCTTCTTGCGTAGGTCAGGCTCCGCGCCTGCCCTGCAAACCGACTAACCCGATATCTTTCGGCGATTAAACCTGCGGTAATTTCCGCCCGTTCTGTTTCAGCCACTGCCTTCTTTGCTGGTAATCTGGCAGCATCTGCCCAAGACAATTCCAAAACGCAGCCGAATGATTGTGATGGCGGATGTGCGCCAATTCGTGCACGACCACATATTCAATCGCCTCCGGCGGCAGCATCGCCAATCGGTAAGAGAAATTGAGCCCATTCCTGCCGCTGCAGGAACCCCAACGCGTCATCGCGCTGGTGATGCGCACTGACGTCGGCTTAAGCCCCCATCTATTGGCATGCTTCTCGATGTATACCTTCACCAGTCCGCGCGTTTCCTCACGATAGAACGCTTTCAGAAAACCAGGTGCAGCTTCCAAGCGACCTTCCTGCAATAAAAATCCCTGCCTGGGGTCAAACGCCAACCCCTTTGTGACCTTGGGGGTATGAATCAAACGCCAAAGCTTACCGAGATACAGGACATCAGCGCCATTATGGAACTGCTGCTTTGGGTTCTCCACAGGAACAGCCGCAAGCCGTGCCTTAGCCTGCAGGATCCAACCGGATTTTTCGTGAACGAATTGTTCAATATTGGCTCTCCTGGTACCCTTCGGAGCCCGAACGATCACCCTGCCTCCCGGTTTAACCTCGATGGCAATTGTCTTCCGATTGCTATAAATAGTTTCATCAATTAACTCACTCATCCACTGATTATAGTCGTTGATCAGACACCCAATTTGAAGTTACAGCAACGCTCTTGTAAATGTAACAACGGTAGAGGTGGGTTCAGAACGTGTGCAGGGAGCATCTGTAGGGGGACTGGTTCTGTAGAGCGAGATTGAGGAGGTTGTGGCGTTGGTATACCGGTGATATTGTCCCTCCTCAATCCGCCGAAATCAATAATC
>JAAYZW010000190.1 GCA_012514645.1 Chloroflexota bacterium | reverse complement strand
GGCTATTACGATTCGAAGGAAACAGCCATGTACGTCATTACAGAAAGCGGTTTTGGCGGGATGGAACGCTCCACCTACGCGCATGAATTTGTGCACGCCTTGCAGGATTTTCACTTCGATTTTGAAGGTAAGCTGGGATACACCGATGACCTCTGTAAGCTGGATTCTGAACGTTGTGCGGCGCTGCAATCGCTGATTGAAGGCGACGCGACACTGACTCAGCAGTTATGGTTCCAGGAATATGGCACGCAAGAAGATCTGCGCGACCTGCAAGAATTCGCGACCACCTATCAAAGTCCGGTCTTTGATTCTGCCCCACTCGCTTTGACGGAGGCGCTGACTTTTCCGTATCTTTATGGCGCTACCTTCATCCAAACGCTTTACGCGCAAGGCGGTATTACGGCTGTGGATGCTGCTTTCACCAGCGTTCAGCCGCTTTCTTCAGAGCAGATTATGCACCCGAATACCTATCCTGAAGATGTTCCGCAATATCCGACCCTCCCTAACCTGGAAGCAGCGCTCGGTCAGGGCTGGACGCAGATCGATACAGGCAACCTGGGAGAGTATTACGTCTACCTGGTGTTAGCAAAAGGGTACAACCCGCAGTTTCGCTTGTTTGACAGCCTGGCGCAAGGGGCGGCA
Source organism: Chloroflexota bacterium (assembly GCA_012514645.1). Taxonomy (GTDB): domain Bacteria; phylum Chloroflexota; class Anaerolineae; order Anaerolineales; family Anaerolineaceae; genus Mesolinea. The sequence continues at coordinate 1,529 of JAAYZW010000190.1, read as the reverse complement.
GAGGGATGGGGCGGTGATACTTACTCGGTTTTAAGAAACGAACAGACTGGAGAATTGGCTGGCATGGTTGCCCTAAATTGGGACACTTCTGCTGATGCCAAAGAGGCTTTCGAGGCTTTTAGCTCCTACAGCAACCTGCGTTTTGGCGCCAAGGCGGGTGGCTATTGGGCTGGCGAAAGTTTCTTCAGCAGCTTGCTGCAAACCAGCGACAACAGTTTTGTGTGGTTAATTTCACAAGACCTGGTTACGCTGGAAGCGCTCCAGGAAGCTGCGCGATAGCAGGGGAAGATAAGATGCCCGATCGAAAACTGGACGTACCGCGCGTAAAAGCACTGATCTTCGATGTGGATGGCACCCTGTCTGACAGTGATGACCGTATGGTTGAGAGAGCGTTCGAGCTTCTGCGGTTTCTATCACCGCTGCTGGATGAAGAGAAGATCCAACGATTTTCGCGGAAGTTGATCCATGCTGCTGAGGGTCCCGGTAACTGGTTTTTGGAAATGGCAGACCGAGCGGGTTTGGACCACCTGGTAGCAAAGTTTTTTGACTGGAGAGAGTCTTCCCGAGAACGCCAGGCACATCATTTCCCCGTCATTCCAGGTGTTTTGCCGATGCTGCAGTTACTAAGCAACCGCTATCCCTTCTCGATCGTGACGGCAAGGAACGAACTGACCACGTACCAATTTCTGAACCTCAACGCGTTGATTGATTTCTTCCCGATTGTGATTAGCTCGCAAACCTGCAGGCACACCAAACCGTTCCCTGACCCGCTCTTGCGGGCGGCAGAAGAGATGGGCGTGTCTATCGAGAATTGTCTGATGATTGGCGACACAATCACTGATGTTCGCGCCGCCAGGGCTGCCGGGGCGCAGTCGCTGTCGGTGTTGTGTGGCTTTGGCACGGAAAAGGAGCTGCGAAAAGCAGGAACGCACGCCGTAATATCTTCGACCAGCCTGCTCGCGACCTACCTGTCTGCAGCCAGCCTGGGGCAGTCGGAAGATTAATTTTCAGGGTTTATATTATGCAAGTCGGGCTCTGAGACGGGGGTAATCAACTGACCACCGGGAAGCTGCTGTTCGAGCGTGACCAGGCGCTTTTCGAGAAATCCATAAATCACAACCAGCACACCGACGATCCCACCGACCACTAAAGCAGCTTGTACACCGAACCGCTCTGCGATCGGCGCGCCCAAAAACAATCCGATTGGCATCAAGCCTATGCTCATGCTGGAAAGCACTGTGAAAACGCGACCTTGCATCTCGGAAGGAACCTTGGTCTGTAGCAAAGGACCCAGGGCACCATTGGCAAGAGCCATCATAATTCCAGTGAAACCCATGAAGACGACGGCGCCAATATAACCAGACTGCGGCACTAATCCGATGCCGAGAATCCCCAGGCTGATACCAAGTATGCCGATCAGAACGGTATAGATTTTGCGTTTAAAGCCGCCCCAGACACTAAGCAAAACGCCGCCAATGATCGCGCCAACGCCGGAGGCAACCTGCAGCCAGGCTAATTCCTGGGCACCT
>JAAYZW010000189.1 GCA_012514645.1 Chloroflexota bacterium | reverse complement strand
CACGTTCCCTACAAAATACGCAGATTGCCGCGAGACAGCCATGTATTGTGCCCTCAATCCGCCATTTTATCGTGATCGGGGGAAAAGATGGCTTCGCTGGGTTTGTCATCCTGAACGAAGTGAAGGATCTTACCCCTTTAACCAATCAGATTATTCGCAACAGCGGCTCAGCCTGCGCTGCAGACCAATCGAGGCGACCTTTATTTTTCAAACCAGATCGGGTTGGTGACGAGTGCGGGGAGCATGGGCAGACCGGGGTAGAAGGTGCGCCAAATCTCCAGCCTGATGTAGCCTGGTTTCGAAACTGGCTGTGCAGCCTGCCATGTGCCCTGGCTGGGCGCGCTGAAGAGCGTTCTTTCGCCATCCTGGTCAATCAATTTAACCTGATCCCCCGCTTCCAGACCAAAGGCATGCAGACACGCTTCCAGCCCCTTGCGCCAACGCACCGAATCCCCATAAGTCTTGCCCTCAACGTCCAGTGTAACCTGCAAATCGGTCGGGCTGTAGGTGAAATAGCTGTGCCCGGCGCGGACAGCCTCGAGGATATCGCCCTCGCTGGCAGACCAACTCAAAACATTCATGGTTGGGTTTGCCAGGCGTTGAAAAACCGTGTCCTGGTGATAATCACTGCCGCAAACCGCCACCTGGCGCTTGCCGGTTTTCAACATTTGATCCCACCAGGCGATCGTCTCAATATTTCTCGGTCGCATGGGTCCATTCCAAACCTCAATCAGGTCCCAGGGGATGACATCCAGGTCAAAATGGAACCCAAAACTGCTCTCAAGGGGGTGGTTAATGCTAATCAGAGCGCCATTTTCACGCGCCTGGCGGAATTTATTTGTGGCTTCATCCGCCGTATTGCTAAAAAAGGATCCTTCATAGGGCTTTTCGATACCAAAGAAATTGGCATGCCCCTGGTAATGGGTCCATTCCATGCCCGGGATGATCGTGAGCCCCTCAACTTTCGGGAAAGAAGCGCGCAAAACCGGTTGGTTATGGTCGGTAACGGCGATAAAATCGAGACCGTGCTCGCGGGCATGGCGGGCTAGGTGTTCCAGCGTCAGAATGCCGTCAGAAGCGAGGGTGTGCGTGTGCAAATCGCCTTTAAGCCAGCGGCGGGTTTTTGGGGTGAAGGTCAACCTGATAGTGACATCGACGCCCTCAGTGGCGACGACGTAAGCGCCAATCATGACCTGCCAGGTGCCGGGGTTGAGTGGGTTAGGGTGATAACCGGAGGTCGCTTCGGTCGTGGAGACGAAGATGACCTCACGGCTTGAGCCGCTGGCGCCGACCTGGCTGCCATCCGGCGCGATCAGACCAAGGTCGATACGGTTGACCCGCTCTTTCTGGGTAAACTGTCCGATTTGCGCTTCAAGCGGCACGTTTTGGTTGTGCGGGTAGGCGTAGGCAATCTCGACTCGCTCGGTTGCAGCGGGCATTTCGAAGGGCACCAGCAAATACTGCCTTTGCTGACTTTGGGGGATGTGATGGATGATTTCAGTTGTTTTCATGGGACAAATGTTAGCACAAAAAGGCTCGCTCAGAAGACCTTTGTCAGAAACTGCTGCAGGGCAGCACAAAACACAAAACTGGTAAGGATGAATGGTATATTTGTTTGCGAAAACCCCCTGAATGGAGATGATCATGTTTACACGACCCAACTCTGAAGTTTATGTCCCAGATGGAAGCGAACCAGCGGAGGCGCTGGCGCGCACCACCCACCTTTGCGTCGCCGCCCACCAGGACGACATCGAGATCATGGCGGTGGATGGCATTTTGCGCGCCTATGAGCAGACAGATGTGCATTTTACCGGATGTGTGGTTACCGATGGGCATGGCTCGCCGCGCACCGGCGAGTTTGCGCAGGTTAGTGATGATGAAATGGCAAAAATCCGCCTGGAAGAGCAGCGAGAAGCCGCTCGGATTGGCAAATATTCTGCCCAGGTGGCGCTGGGTTACCCGAGCAGCGAGGTTAAGCAGGCTGGCAACCAGAATTTGAAGGAAGATTTGAAACATTTGCTGCGGGCAACGCGACCGCAGGTGCTGTACACCCACAATCTGGCAGATAAACACAACACACATGTGGGCTTGCTGCTGCGCTTGCTGGAAGCGCTGCGCGAACTGGAACCAGAAAATCTGCCGGGGCAGGTGATCGGCTGTGAGGTCTGGCGTAACCTGGACTGGCTGCCCGATGAGAAGAAGGTGGTCATGGATGTTTCTGCCCACAAGGGGTTACAGGCAGCGCTGGTGGACGTTTTTGTTTCGCAGGTTCAGGGCGGGAAAAATTATACCGACGCGGTATTGGGGCGGCGCGCGGCGAATGCTACCTTTTTTGCCTCTCATTCGACCGACCAGGCTACCGGTTTGAGTTTTGGGATGGACATGACCGCCCTGATTAAGGATGTAACCCTCGACCCGCTTGAGTTTGTTTTGGGCTTCCTGGGGGAGTTCCGGGAGAGCGTGATTGGCACGATTGAAGAGATGCGTACAAAGATTGTATAAAAGAAAAACGCGATTATAATTGTGTCATAACCTTCATTGATTCATAAGGAGACATCATGAAACTAAGTGCACCAAAAAACATTGTATTCACGATCTCGGTCATCATTTTTCTGCTTGCACTGGTGGCGGAATTTGGTCTGATCGCCGCTTTGGCTGTGGCATTGCCCTGGCTGTGGATCGTGGCATTCGTCCTGCTTGCCTTGGGCGTTATCCTCAAAAACTTCTAAATTTT
>JAAYZW010000016.1 GCA_012514645.1 Chloroflexota bacterium | reverse complement strand
TGTCGATTGCCATCTCCATCGCGCGGTGACTGGCGATCATGCCCATGCCATCGTTGGCGTCCAGTACGGCTGTTGTGGCGGTTTCTTTGAGGATATCAATCTTGGTTACCGGGTTTTGTATTCCTGCTACGATGCGGTCGATATAAATTGGTTTGAAGCGATTACAGCCGTGACTTTCGATACCTCTACGGTCGCTTTCGAGCAGTACGTCTGCGCAGATTGCGGCTTCTTCACGGGGAACCCCGTAGCCGACGAAGGCATCGGTGAGGAATGCATCCATCAATTCCCATGATACATAAGGTCTGGTTTCTTCCATTGCTATATTCTCCTTTCGATTTGAGAGCTTTGAGTAATTGTATGCCTTCAACGGTGTAAGGCATTTTCTGTAAAGACTTGGTCAGCTTAGTTGTTGGAAAAACTGTAGGTTTTGGCACCTATTTATACTTGTGAAAAGTATAACATAAGCGAGAGGAACAGGCAAACAAAACAAGTAGAATTGACATTAATCAACCTCGATTCGTTGAATAACAGCAATTCTCAATAAGAAAATAGACTATGGTTCTTTGCCTGGTTAATTTGCAAAATCTATATTTTCATCGGGTAGGGGAATGTGCCAATCGTGAGTACTCAATAACCGCTTAATTAGTCAGACCTCACCAGCTCAAGAACCGCGGACAAGCAATGAAAACCGAAAATTAACCGTCATCCCAAGGGGTTGGGTTTGCCTGATTAAAAAAGATCTCCTTGCTCACGTCCTGAACCCACTCTTACAGGTGTTGCAATAGCAATGCAGCAGCCTCAAAATGGGAGTCCGATTAACCGTGCATTCTATATCCAAATCGTCCATGTTCAGAATTGTTATGTTAAATAGCTTGTAGCTTAAAAACAAGCCGCCAGCGATGTTATACTATATGTTAGAGCTTGTTATCAACAAACAGAGGTGCGCCATGAACCTACTCGCTAACCCCACGACACTCAAAATTGCCGGTTTGATTGGAGTGTTTTTTGGTTTGATCGGTGTGATTGTTCCAAGCCTTGCCTATCGAGGCACCGAAGGACAAAAATACTCATTTCTCAACCATTTTATTTCAGAGCTTGGTGAAGTCAGCGTCTCGCGGCTTGCCTGGGTCTTCAACCTTGGGATGATCCTGGCAGGCATTTGTATCGTAATCGTGAGCCTCTCACTGGGATTGATTCTGCCCAGTTTTTGGGCTAAGGCAGGCATGGTTTTAGGAACAGCCACAGGCGTCGCGTTGAGCATGGTTGGTGTTTTTCCCATGGAAAAAATGAAAGAGCATATCGCCGTTGCAGTCGCCTTCTTCAGAGGAGGGTTTTTGATGGTCCTGTTATTCTCATTGGCAATCGCACTGCAAAATGCTGACAACCAGGTTGTGCCGCGAGCTCTCGGGTTGGTCGGAATGCTGCCGGTGCTTGCTTTTGGGATCTTTCTTGGTCTAATGTGGTCAGTTCGCGATCAGGATCGCCACACACTCGACACCACCGAAAAAACCCGCCCACGGGTGTCAAAATTTGCAATTTCGGAGTGGTCAATATTCTTCGCATTCATTTTGTGGATTTTGGTGATCGCACTTTCAATGTAGCCTTACAATTGTCTAGGTGTGGTATTTGAAGATTTACACTAAAGGTTACTTTTAGCTGCTGGATTTCAGGCTCAAGATATGCAAGCTCACTACAAGGGCGATAACGATCAGCAGCACTTTCAGCCAGGTTTGCTCTACAACGAATGCAGAGATTAAGATCGTGGGCCACAAAAGCGCCAACGCGAGAATTTTGCTGCGCTTGTCGACTGTGCGGTGTTCCATATAGTTTCGCACCGGGGGACCAAAGAGCTTGTGGTTGAAAAGCCAGTTTGCCATGCGGTCCGAACTGCGAACAAACATGGCACCAGCCACCAGCAAAAAAGGTGTGGTCGGCAAGACCGGTAATGCCATGCCTAAGATACCAAGCCCCAGAGCCAGGAAGCCAACAAATAAGAAGAAGCTGCGCCGCATGTTAAGTCCGTTTAATCAAGACCTGGCATTATATCATTCGCTGAGGGGACAGGAATTATGCATAGGGGTTTGAAGTGGTCAACAGCTCTTCGGTTTCCGGGGTGTCCGCAGCTTTATCGCTGGAACTGAGCCTGGCTGCCTTCATTTTCTGATTTCCACGAATGCTAATCAAGAATAGTGCTACCATTGCCATGCTCAAAACTGCCAGCGCAATCCATAGCACGTTGGTATTCGCCAGAGTCTCAAGCGCTGATGCAATTGTGGGCACACCGACAGCAATGCCAAAACTGTTTGCGAATTGGACGGTGCCGTAATATTTGCTGTAATCTTCCTTGCTAAAGAAAAAGTTCGCCAACCAGGTAATCGATACGGTGCCGATGGCAAGCCCGACCCCAATTGCGATAAGCATGAGAATAAGCATTACCGGTAACTCGATGACCATCATCAGCACAAGGCTTAAAGCCATCAATAAACCTGCAATCGCGCTGGCAATTTTTGCGCCCAGCCGGTCGTAGAGGAAACCGAGCACGAATTTACCCAAGACTAATGAAGCGGAATAGGCAGAAGTAACGAATGAAACATGGCTGACCGAAAATTTCAGGTCGTTCAGATAGGTGGGCAAATTTGCCAAAACCCCGCCTCCGGTCAGCCCCGCCAGAAAAGCAGCCGAAAGAAAAGCCCATAGCCAGGCTTGCTTGAAGGGCGATTTACTTTCGGTTGTTTTTGCGCTGACATCAGAAGATTGCTTGTCGGTCTGTGTCTCGCCGCTGGTCAGGGAAGTAACCATGATAGCGCATGGCAAGGTGGCTGCAAAAACAACCACAGCGATAAGCCGATAGCCGGCTTGCCAACCGGCGTTGTTAATGATCGTATTAATAATCGGGTTAAGCACCATTGCGCCCAGCCCGCTTCCAGCCAAAGCGGCGCTGAGTATGAAGCCAGTATTTTTTGTAAAGTGGCGGGTAATAATGATTGAGACTGGAATGATCGAAATGCCACCGAAGGTGACCCCGATCACGAGCGCGAGGGCATAAAAATGGAAAAGGTTTTTTGCCAGGCTCATTCCAAGGAAGGCAAGCCCAAAAATAATTGTGCTGATCAGCATGGTTGTTCTCAACGCTCGTTTTGAATAGTGATAACCCCAAAACAAAGCCGCGACCATGGTGGAGAGTGCCGTGATGGTGCCGGTCAGAGCAAATGATGCCCGGCTGACTCCGAGATCACCCGAAACAGCTGGGTAGAAGATGCTCAGAACCACATTGACGATCCCCATGGTGGTCGCCATGATCAGCACACAGCCAAGCAGGATGAGGACATCTTTTAGAGAAAAGGTTTTTTCTGATCTGGTTTCCATGGCAGGCATTGATTGTAAAGCAGATTTTTATTTTGGGGTCTAAAAGCAGCGCTTGTGTGAGAGAGCATGTCCGAATGATCGCGCGTTGGTCAAATGCCAAACCAAAGGCAGACTGGCAGGACGCATTGCCAGAATACGACACTCCTGTACCCTGGCGGCATAATCGCAACGCGTCTCACAGTGACTGTGCCCGACAAGTTGGTCAAATTGAAAAGAGGTCTGAATTTTGTTCAGGCCTCTTTGAGGAAGAAATAAAAACTATCTCACAGTTATCCGCGTGTATGCAGGTGTAATATTGCCGTCCATATCAGCGACAAGGAAGCCCACCAGGTAGGTGGCATCGGGAAGATATTGAGTGCCCCACTGTAGCGCGGCTCCTGAAAAAGTGATCGTATCGCCCTGGTCAAACGAAATCCCGCTAACATTGCCGCTATTGTCGAGGTCAAGCCAGCGGCGGTTGACGGTGAAGCTGTCGCCAACATTTGGGGCGATTTCGTAAGGCGCGCCGGCTGTATCACCGCCAACGAAAACAAGCGTTTTATAAAGTTTCTCGTCACGGAAAAGCAGCCTGGCGGTATGGCTTTCACCAGTATCCTGGTAGGTATAGATGCCGTCTACATAATAGGTTGCTTCGGAGTAATCGCGACCGTAAGTTTCTGGGTTGAATAGTGCCAACACTTCCTGGCTGCCGTCTGTGATGGAAAACAGAATTGGCTCGAAAACAAAGTTGAGTCGGAATTCGCCGTTAGGCCAGATAGGGTAATAAACCCCTGACTCCTGCCCGGTCTGTGGGCTTTCGAGGTAGTCGGTATCGGCGACATAGATACTGTTTGAGGTTTCATCAAAAAGCCCGGTAAAGAAATAGATATAACCGATGTTTTCTCCATCAATAACGGTGCTCAGTTCAATTGAACCCCCCGGGCTGACCACATTTGCTGAAGCCTGGATCGTGCCAACCTGGATATCGCCCAAACCGGGGATCTGGCTGGCACGTTCAACCACCACAGGCTGGGTCGCATTTAGTTGAAATTGCCGCCCGGCGTAGTGATATGCCAAAAAATCATCCCACAAGGAGTAGCGGCTGAAACTGTCGGCGATCACGGTGTAAGACTGCATGCCAGTGGTGGCGGTGGAGAATAGCTGCGAATTTGGGAAATAAATTGCGATGCCAGTTGAGCCTGGTTTTCCAGCCCCATGTTTTTCGGCAACAATCACCTGGTTGAGCGCACCAATTACGTTTTCAGCAGCTGTGCGCACATTCGCTTCATTTGTGTTCTTGTAAACCAACTGTGCGAAATGACCAAGGTCAATAAACGAAGCCGGCACGTTGCTGCCGAAAATTGATGTGTACGATTGTGCGTAGTTGCGTGCCTGGGCGACCACTCGCTGATCCATGCGCTGGAGCTGATAAGAAAACTGGTTCACCGCATCGACTAAGACTTGAAAACTCTCGAGATTCACGGCAGTGAGTGTTATGTTCTGTCCTAATTGTTGGGCGAGCTGTTGGGCGCTCATCCGGTTGACGAACCACCCGCCACCGCTTGAGTTTTGAGATAAAAACTCCGCCCGCGCCTGGTCATCAACGACACGCTGATCCTGGGTGATATAGGTTTCAACAATATTCGCTGCCAGGTCGGCAGTGGAAACATCGGGGTCGTAGACCAACAAGCTGAGGAAGGCTGAATACGCCCAACCGACACCAGGTTCGGTTTCTTCTGACGCTACCGCATACTTTGTGTATGGAGCGAGAGCGCTATAAACTTCCATCATGCTCATCAGGCAGACATCAAGCCCAATCAACTCAAACTTTTCGATTTTCGTGGTAGCCTGGATCTGCTTGAGTGCATCCTCCAATTCGTTGAGGTAAAGGATGTCATCCTGAATCGCATTGGTCAGTGGTGCGTTTGAGCTGTTGTCGCGTTGCGCGGGGGCAGGATCAGACCAACCGCCGGGCCAACCCATGCCATGGTCAGACATGATTAAGACGTGATTGTCTGCCGGGTAGGCATTGGCAGCCCAGCTAACGAAATCTACCAGCGTTTGGCCGTCGCCCATGTTGACTTCACCAATATCGGCGATCAGTTCCGAGCCAATGCGATTAAGATCGTCATCGTAAGTGATCAGATAGCGCCGGGTCGACGACCAGTCGCCATCGCCTCCGTAACCTCCACGGTAGCGGTCAAGCTGGCTGACGATGATTACCTGGTCAGTTGAGCCGATCAACTCTGCTTCGTTGAAGTCGATCATAATGTCCCGTTCCAAAGCCGAATCATCGGCATTATGGTACAACATCACCAGCCAGGTCTGACCAGAATTATCTGATGGCAGCGCGGTTGGCCAGGGCGTAGCCGTTGGACCAATCGGCTGGACAAAGCTGGTGTCTTCGGTTGGTTGAGAAACGAATGGCTCGTTCTGATCCAGACCGGGCAGGAGCGAACCGCCCCCACTTGAGCACATTCGGAAAACGAAAAAGATCACTAAAAGCAGGATGATGACGCCAACAATGCCGCCGCAGCCACTTCGTTTGCCAGAAGTGCCAGTGCCTAAGCCGCCCAGGAGACTGCCAAGCCCGCCCAAACCACCGCTGCCGCCAAGAGGGCTCGCTCCGGAAGATGATGAACCGCCCAGACCGCCGCCAGAGGTTGGTGGTGGGGTCATGCCAATCCCGCCACTGCTGGTTGACGGGCTAGATGGGGTTTGCCTGCGCACCGGTCGGGATGCCTGATTGGTAGGTTGCGAACCTCTGCGTCGTCGTCTTGCATTTACTTCGGGGATATCGTCTGACATAATGACCTTCCATTTCTTGGGGTTTACCCTGCTTTATTAAACGAGCGCTGCTGTTTCGAATTTTAGCCGATATCCGGGAAAAAGTGATCAGAAATTAATCTTTACCAGCAATTCTCGACGAGATAATGAGCGATCGTTTTTTGCCTTAACATTTTTTGCCAAAATCGATATATATACATAAGCGTAAGGGGAGGTCCCGATCGTGAGCACTCAATTACCGCTTACATCGTCAGATCTCCGCTGCTCAAGAACTTCGTACCGGCGTTGAAAACTGAAAATTAACCGTGATTTCAACAAGGTGGGTTTGGCTGATTAAAAAAACTCACCTATGCTCACATCCTGAACCCACTTCTACCGTTGTTACAATCTCATCCACAATAGAATTGCAGTAATCTTGATGCTCTTCGACACAATTTATATTCCCGCTAATTTACTGCCGAAAATAAATAAAGAAAGGTCGACGAGTCGCCGACCTTTCAGGGTATCGATTATCTCTTACGGCTGATAAGCCAATTGTAGATCAGCAAAACCAAAACCGCGCCGCCGATTGAGACCAACAAGGTGGTCAGGTTGAAACCGGTCACCAGGTTCGTCCCTGTCAATAAGCTGGTAATCCAGCCGCCCAAAATGCTTCCGCCGATGCCGATAAGAATGTCCATATACCACTTGTGATTGACCTTCATCAGAAATGATGCTGCCATGCCGGCAAGAAGACCTACGAGTATTGATGTTAGTAAACCCATAATTCATGCTCCTTTATATTAATTGTTAGAAAATTGCTCTTCGACCAGTTTGCGCAGAGCAGTTGTTGTGCTTTTAACCCGAATCATATCGCGCGGGTTACCAGCGGATAAGAAGCGACCAATGATGCCGCCGCCAGATAACGTATCCAGCTTGTATTCAACTTTTACTTCATCATCGCTCAGACCAAAAAAGCCACCGCTGCTGCGTAAGGTGAAGTTGTGCCGGTCTTTATCGCCATCCAGATCGGTAACGATCTCAAATTCTTTTCCCTGATCATAAATCGTAACCGTTGCCGTGCCGGCTTTGTCTTTGTCTGCCCAGCCGACAACTGAGCCTTTGCTCAGGGGACCAGTTGGGGTGACACTGTCCATGAACGGCAGCCATTTTGGCCAGTGGCTCGCATCTGTAAGCACCAGCCATGTGTTGTCGACTGAGGCATCAATCTCTACTTCTCTTTCAAATTTTGCCATTTTACTCTCCTGTTCAAGTAATAACTGTCAATAAATAATGGTAGTTCATATTTGTATTTCTGCTTCCATTATACAAATTTCTTGCCGTGTTTCGATTTTTTGTCGAAGATTTATGGCTCCTGCTGTGGGAAATTCATAAACCGCGAGACATCGATCATCGTATCTGTACCGCTTGTCATCACCTGGGGCAAAATGCCATTCCACTTTGTCAGGAAAAGGTATTGCAAGTATTCATCGGTCAGTGCGCCAGTTTCCGCAAGCGCTTTTTGAGCATCGGCTTGACCCTGCGCCTGGGCAATCACGGTTTGCGCATCGATCTCTGCCTGGGCGAGCATCTGCTTAGAGGTTTCCACCTGCTGTTGTGCCACCTGTTTGGCTTCAATTGCGTTCTGGTATTCGTCAGAAAAGTCAAAATTCACGATATTGAAGTTTTCGACCACGATGAAATACGGTTCCAGCTGCTTGGATAATTCCACTTCTGATTGTTCGCGCACATCATCTCGCTTGGTGATCAACTCCTCCGCTGAAAACCGGGCAGTAACCGCTTTGAAAGTGTTCTGAATCGCAGGGGCGACAATGATATCAGCATAATTGGGACCGACGTTCTGATAAACCTCTTTGGCGTGGGCGCCGTCCAAGTGGTAATTGACCGCGATCAGTGAGGTTACCACCTGCAGGTTTTCTGACATTGCGGTTGCGTCGACCTCGTCTTTTTGAGTGCGCACGTTGAGCATGACTGCCTTCTCGACGAAGGGAATCTTGACGTTGATTCCAGGGTATGCCACCCGGTTTACGGCTCCAAAGCGTGTCACCACGCCAATGTTACCAGCCGGCACTTCGTATAACGCGGATGTAAGCACAATGAGCAAAAGTAGGGCAATCAATATCCCCAAGAAGACTTTGCTCCCGATTTTGAACCCTTTGAATCGGTTGGTTCCTGCTGTATTCGTTGTCGAAAAGTTTCCGTCGAACATATTTTCACCTCTTTCTTTAGGATATTAAATCAGAAAAATCAATATCCCACAATAGATAATCTTGGGTAATTGGTTCCGCCATCCTCAGCAATTGTGATTTTGTCATCCTGATGACAAAGACTTAGTCGTTCAGGATGACAAACCAACAGAGAACGTCAAACCGATGCGGAATGCCAGAAAAAGTTAAGCCGGCAGTCTCATTGAGTGCAAAAACCTGTGAAGCTCAATCCTGTGGCAGGTCTGCCGCGCAGCGGAAACCGAGGTCTGCCCCGCTGTAAAATGGCAGGTCAAATGCGCGTGAAGCACTTCGCAGATACCTCCAACCACCCGACCAGCCACCACCTCTGACCACCCGTTCAGAGCCACTCTCCGGACCCTGGGGGTTTTCAGCCGGGCTGACGCTGTAGTAATCGGCGTCATAATAGTCAGCCACCCACTCCCAAACGTTTCCAGCCATATCCATTATGCCAAAGGCGCTTGCCCCTTGTGGGTAAGAGCCGACCGCGGTCGTATCACCCACACAGGCAGTCGCGTTCAAGTTGTTGCGGCTGTTTGCCAGGGTGCAATCTGGGTCTTCACTCCCCCAAGGATAGGCGAGATGTCCTTCTGAACTGGCTGCTATTTCCCATTCAGCTTCAGTTGGCAGTCTCATTCCAGCCCATTCGCAGAAGTCTTGGGCATCCTGATAGCTTACAAAAACCACCGGGTAAAGATCGTATTCCGGATTTGTGTAATAGTCAGTGCGAGTTTGCGAATTCATCGATCGCGGCTCGCGGCATCCGCCATCAGCCACGCAATTGCGATATTGAGTGTTGGTGACCTCGTATTTGTCAATCAGGAAAGCTGATAAAGTAACTGCCCGCCCGGGTAATTCAGAACCCAGGCAGTTAAATCCACCGTTTTGCTGGGGGTCACAACCCATGATGAATGAGCCCTCAGGCACCTCTACCTGTTCGCCGATGATAATATCTCCAAGCGGAGCGGGGGGAGGCGGATTGGTCGCAAGCGCGGTCGCGGTTGGTCTGGGCGCTGCAGTTTCCGTTGGAGAAGCCTCTTCGGCAGGGGCAATATCTTCGCTGGTGGTCGTGGGTTGAGGCTTCAGTGTCTCAGTGGGATCAAAAACGATGATTTTAGTCTCAGCCTCTGCAGGAGGCGTCTGCAGCGGTTCGCACGCGCTCAGCACCACCAGGGCGATTATTAGAAACACAACAATTCTCTTCATAGGTTATCCTCATTTCTGAAGCGAATGTAAGCTGCCACGGCTTGCAACAGCCTGAATGCCTAAATTGTAACAGGAAGCGCAAAGGCGCCGTTTCTCAGGTTATAACAAGCCTGAATTAGTGGACAAAAAAGTCTTGTTTTGCTATAATCCTGACACTCTGGGGCGCTTAGCTCAGCTGGTTAGAGCGCACGGTTCACATCCGTGAGGTTCGGAGGTTCGAGTCCTCTAGCGCCCACTTTGCCCCCTCTCAACGAGGAGAATTTGAAAAAAAACAGCTTCAGACAGCACGGATAAACAGCTTCAGACAGCACGGATAAAAGCAGAAAGGGCACCAGCACAAAGAAAGCTGGTCTCCGCAATTATCGGTTGAAATTTTCCAGGGCACCGTTAGAATCGAAGATCCGCAGCAGGGGTTCCGGTCACCTGAACGTGGCAGCCGGTTCTGTTCAGCGCTGTAGCTAAGTTTTTGGATATTCCGCCTCGATGGCTTCTGAAAAACCGGTCAGTCCGTCCATGGAAATGAACAGGATATCCGCCACTCACGATCAACCCATAAAGTGAGGCTTCGCACTGTCCTCCAGCAACCAAGTTTCTATTTAACTCTCCGAAAGGACATCGTTGGTTGGCTCTGGGTCCTATATCTTAATAGAAACAATTTCCTTCTGTTTTTGAAGGTTTAACAAAACTACTCAGCTTTTGTTATTTACGATTTGTCTGTTGTTTGTTACACTTGAGCAGCAGAACAATTGAGGGTCAGTTGAATCGATTGTGCATGTCAATATTATTTTTTGGGTCATAATGATACTAAATAAGACCAGTAAAATTCTGAAAACAACGAATATCCCAAGAAGAGTTAGCATGCCAAGGGCTGCAAAAATGTTTCGAACAATGCTATTGAACCTCATTCCGAGGAGTTCATCACCAGGAGTATGAATGTCTGCTATCGATATCTCTTCTTACTATAACATCGGAGACACTGTTAAAGTTTTAGCTTCTGGTGTTGAGCGAATTGGAAAAATTGACCAAATTACCTCCACCGCTTTGGTATTGATTGTGGAAGGAAACGATCGACCGGTTTTTATCACAACCAAAGGCATTGAAACAATAGAACTCGCTCAGGCATCTGAAAAAGGCTCTGCGCTTTCGGGTGATAGTGGAAACCCTGTTCAGAAACCAGCTGAACCCGAAAACAATAATCCAGAGCATTCACTTCAGGCATGGTACGAAAGAATGGAAAAAGAGTCGTCCGTTTTTTCGTCTTACTCCTCCTTTGATTTTAATTCTGCAAGCTCCTTGGTTATGGACCTGAAAGAAAAGATAGATCCGCGGACACACACTGAGTTGCTGCAAATGTTGCAGGCGATTAATTATGCCCAGAATATGCACGAGACGGATGACAAATTCGGACGACTCCAGCCACATGCAAGAAAAATTCTCGAGCTGTACCATCAAAATAAAGCCCCCAAAGAGGTCTTATTAATTTACACATTTCTTTGTAGAATTCGGAGTGCTGAAAGTTCCAATCAGGCATCGTTATTCACGGATGGAATCGCTACTACGAACAGGTATAATGTGGAAATTTCTGAAATGGCACTGGCGATGGATGGTTCTATTCCAGACGCACTAAAGTTGTGGAAACATTATATTTTTAAGCCCGAAGTACTTATTTATATTATATGTAGCGGTTTTCGATCTGCTCGTGAGAAGTTCGGGATTTTGAAGTTAATAAGAGATGTAAGCCAATCGTCAAAACCCGCCACAATCTCGTCCATTAATGGAATCTTTTACGCTCTCTTGAAGACTATCAATCCCAAAATGGCTTTAGAATTTGCTGGTTTCCAACAAGAATCTAACCACACTAAAGAGGAGCTATTAAAGGCGCTTGAAGCTGCCTTCTCTAAAATCGCGATCCAAGGATTTGCTTATATTCATGTTACAAAGACCGGAAAAAGTTATCATTTAATTACTGATGACCTGGATGTCTTTGGATTTGACAGATCGGATGGAAGTTCACTACATGCCGGCGACTATTTCAACCTCTTGGTTGATAGCGAAACCATGGAAGCTAAGATAGCTGAATTTAAATCGCATGAATTTACACAACAAGAATATCAATCATTTATCGATAAGTTCTTAGCTCAACGTGAAGTAGTATTAACACTAAACAACAAGAGACTCTTGTTTGATTCCAAAATTACTCTAAGGTCTCCCGCCTCACAAAATTATCCAGTAGACCCCGCAAATAATCAAAAAACGCTCTTATATAGTCGACAGAACAATGACTATGCCAGCTTACAAAGGAGTAAAGTAAAAGCTACTACGACAAAAGAATGTCTGCAGGTAATTGAAGGTCTAATTTCGATTGCTAAAAATGCTAAACACCCTAAACAGCTCACTGCTGTAAAAGATATTCTCGAAATATATGGCAGGAAGTTTATGTCTGAACATGTTGGTGATGCTCTTAGTATTATCGAAGAATATGACAAAATTTTCTCAGGGGAAGAAAGAATCCCGTTTGTGCGCATGTGCATTCCGATTTTTGTCAAAACAGAGAGGTATGACCAGGCAATAGCGAGTATTAATTATATTCAAAAAATATCGCCCAACGTGATCAACATTAATAGCATTGCCTGGTGTTATTACAAAAAGCGAGATTTTCATAACGCGATACTTTTTGCTCGTAAAGTTACTGAGTATCCCATTATTTCACCTACAGTTGGAGCGGCGTACCCTACTCTGATTTATTCTTATTTAAACATCGGCGATGTAGAATCAGCTGAAAATTTCTTTGCAGAATATATAGCAAGGTTGCCTAACAGTGTTGGTATTGCGGATGTTAGAGCGACAATTGAGAGTGTCAAACAGGGCAGACTCAACCCAGAGGAATCTACTATTCAATTAGATACCCAACTTGAGGCTGAAAATTATATTCCAGATCTGACAGCTTTTTCTGTGGCTGAGTTTACCACTAAGTATTTGAAGCATCTCTTGGATGAATGTGAATTTATTGGTATTAGGGATGTTACTGTGGGGAAAGATGGGAAAAATTACTACGATCCTGGGAGCGCTAAGGAGGCATTAGCAAAATCTCGGCAGATTGCCCGTGCCAAAGAAACTTACATGACAGATGCTCAAGGAGATCAAAAAGCTGTTTCGCACAGGAACCTTACGATTGCCTGGCTGGCACAATATTGTCTAAGCTCGGAAGATGCGAATGAAGATCAGATTAAAGTTGCGAGTAAATATTTTTTTACTCATTCCGCTAAAATGCTTATTGCAAAGGCAAGGAGCATTATGAAGGGAGCTGCCGTTGAAGTTGATTTTCTTCGTATGATTTTCAGTGAGTGCATAATTCTATTAGCGAGAATGCAAACAATTTCGTTGGATGAAAGTAAGGAAAACTTATTCTTAAATGTTCCGGAGTTTTATACTGCATTTAACGCCTATGTATTATTCTCTGTGAGCAAAGAGCTTGGTAATAATAGCAGCATGATATTCTGGAGATCGAAGATAGAGAACGACAAATCTGAAAGTTATGAGCAGTTCAATAATAAAAGAAAGAATGATCTTTCTACGAAAACAGTTACCAATTTTAGAAAAGCTTGGAACCTCTCCCCAACTTCTCCATATCTACTCAGCAAAGCGTTTGTTCAGGTGCTTTCAGACGCAGGTGATGTGTCGGAGTACCTTAAACCTTTTTTGTGCGAGTTAATCTCAAAATTTAAGCTGGACAATGATTTCGTTTCTATCTTGGAATCTTTTTCAGACTCGCCTATCAATTCTTGGGCTAAGGGCTCGATCGATGTTGTCTTGGAACACTCTGTAAGAGATTTTAATTCTTATCAACAAAGGCTTGTTTTTTCATTAGGTCAAGCTATTGACAACCTGATCAATAACCAAGACCCTGAGCAAGTGAGGACAGTTGTTTGGGATCTAAAAAGCAAGTTGGGGAACCCGTTCTTACGAACCCGTGATAAAACAGTCCTGGAAGAAGTATCTGACACATTATTAGCAGTATGCGAAATGTTTGATGAGGACATTTACGACACAGCTCGTGCCTCCGCTGAAAGAAACCTTCAAAAAATAAACCAATTGAGGACTGAGATTTTGGCTAATCCTACATCATTGTCTTTTAGCGATGTTCTCCCCCGAATCGATGCGTTGATAAATTATTTATCATCGCACATCGAAAAATTGATCCAGAAACATTTGCCCGAAATCGAGGTTTCTGATGATCAAGCAGACGAAGGGTATTCTCCTGCTGATGATGCCAGTATCGTAGTTCAGTTGCGCATTAGTAACGCTGACAGAAAAACTACTCCCAGTGATATTACATTTAAATTCTTTCAGAATGATGAAACAAGACTATATTATTTCATTGATGAGAACCCACTATACACCGAGTTTTCGCTCCCAGGTGGAGAAAGCCAAATTGTTCCTGTGAGACTACGGTTGACGAACTTAGGCAAAACACCCGGGTCACCCATGGATTTAAGTTTTACTGTTTCTTATAAAACCGTACAAAACCAAATTTTAGAGACTGAAGCCAAGGTAATAACTATCAAGACACAGAGCGTAGATGGTTACCACAAGATTGACCCAATCCCCTATAAAGTGGGCAGCGAACTGAGGCCAGGTGAAGACGATGCGATTTTTTTTGGCCGGGAGCGCGACATAGATATAATCTCAAACATGTTGGCTCGAGGACATTCCCAGGGGACATCCATCGCGATTTATGGTCAATTCCGTTGTGGGAAAACTTCTCTGAAAAACTATGTCATTTCTAAAATAAAAAGCAAGGATCAATATGTAATTGTCGCGAACTTAGAGATCGATGAAAGCGGCAATTTATCGGATTTTGTTTATTCTTTAATTCATCAAATCTGTAGAAGCACAAAGGGGAAAATTGACGATGAAAAACACAAAAAGCTTAATGAATATGATGATGTATCAAATGAGATGTTGAAACTAAAACCAGCTGACTTCCTGTGTGATTTTTTGGAGCTATTGAAGGAAGAAATAAAACCATTTCACATGCTTGTAACAATCGATGAATTCGGCAGAATCTTTTCTGGTAACATGCCTGGTAATTTTATGCAATACTGGAAACAAATAATGTCGATTGGTTCAATTGATGCGATTGTAGTAGGACACGATGTTTTGACACAGCAAATGAGAGAAAACCGAAATGAGTTCGCCGCTTTTTCACTCCACCAGCTTAATTACCTGCCAGAAGATAGCGCTATTCGGCTTATTCAAAACCCAATTCGTTCAAAAACAATCGGAAATCGATTTAAGCAAGATGCTGTGAAGTATATTTACGAATTGACTGCTGGCAATGCTTTTTACATTCAGCATATATGCTTCCAAGTAGTAGCTTCCATGAATGATGAAAGGTTAAATAAGGTGAACGCCAACCAGGTTAAAGTGATCATCAAAAAATGGTTCGATACTGACAACGAGACACTCAACCTCCTCTTTCATCCGCTGTTCATGTCAGGTGAAAGAGGGGATGACCCGGTAAGTGATGATGATGCGAAGAATATTCTAAAAGCAATTGCTAGAGCGAGTGAAAGAACAAATGGGTTGGCATTAAAAAAAGATGTCATTAACGAGGCTGTTGAAATCGATGCCAGTTTATCAGAGGAGCGCATTAATAGAATTTTAGAAAGCCTCGAATCGCGATGGGTGATTGATAAACACGATTCAGAAGAATACGAAATACGGGTAAAACTTTATCAAAATTATCTATTAGGGAAAATTTGAGGGAATTATGTTCATTGCAGGTCCGATTGCAACCGGTGATAACTTTATTGGTAGAGAGAAAGAACTTCAATATCTTAAGAATTTCTTTTCTGGAAGCAATAATTACTCATTAACTGGATTATCACGTGTCGGGAAAAGTTCATTGATAAAGGAGCTGTTGATTCGTGAGTCAGAATCGATAACCTCGGGTAATATCGAGGTTGTCGAATTTTCGTTAACACCAAGCACTCGAGAAAAGGTAGTTTTTTCCCGACTCTTCCAAAGAATGCTAGATGTTGCAAATAATCTTCACAATAATCAATTAATTGATGAGGCTAAGATTATTCTAAGTGAATTGGAAAATGATAGCATTGATGCCGAACGAGTGATCGAACTTAGCAAGCTTATGTTTGACCAGAAAGGAATTCGGTTTTTACTGATATTTGATGAATTTGATTACGCTCCTGATGTGTTCCATAAATATTTAATGACATTAAGGCAATTAATTTCTGCTTCGAAGAGCATCAACGCGCTTACTGTCTCGAGGACATCTTTAGTGAAATTGTTTCCCCTGGTTGGAGGTGGTTCTGTCTTTCAAGGTGTATTTATCCATTATCCTCTGAAGGGTTTTGCCACTGCCGATGTGGACAGATTTCGAGATAAGCTGAATGTCAAGTCCGACGATAGGGTAAATGACAACGTTTGGGGAAGGATCCGGTATTTTTCCGGAACCTCTCCGTTTTGTCTGGCGTTTTGGTGTAATGCATACCTGAATGTCGTTAAAGAACATGGCAATGAACTTGACGTGAATTCTGTGATTGAAGAGATTGAAGAAACCTGCATACCCCAGACCGACGATTTTCTCTTCTATCAATGTGAGGCGCTAAAACGACTGGGGGAGTTGGGCAATCTGAAAACATTCATAAAAGCGATAACCTCTGGAGAGAAGAATTTAGATAAGAATGGGTTTCGCAGTTTAAACTCATATGGCGTCATATCGTGGACCGATAAAACATTAACACAGCCATACCTAAAGGATTTCCTCTTTAAAAAGCCAGACGCAAACATTGATCTGTCTGAGTTACGTGATCTTGCGCCAATAATTGATAGTTTGATCCAGGATTGTGATTCGAAATTGGTAGCTCTATTTGGAAGAGGGCAGGCTGCTTCCAGAATTTCTACTACTGTTACTTGCCACAGACGCGATTTGCAGGCAATAAAAATAAAAATGAATTATGAGCTCGAACTAAGCGAACTGAACGCTTTTCTGCTGTCCGACCTTACGGATGAGGAAATAAATCTCTGGAAGCAGAAAATTGGAGAATGCAGAGCTTTCCTGGATAATGTTTAAGGGCACCTCATCGTGAGGAAGATATCAGAATTACTAGAAGAAAGTGAACGAAATCAGTTCTTAGGATTGTGTAGAATCGACCGTTTAAGCATTTCGATGGTTTCTATTCTTAACCAAAACTTATTCATAATCTTGGTCGGAATCACACTGTCTTTTACAGTCGAATACACCCTAAGATTTTCTGAAATGATTTTTGTCGATGGAAAGTTGAGGTTCATTCTTTATGGTTTAACCACTCTATCCTGGATTCTTTTATCCATTGTTCAAGTTATGCATACAGTCAAATTTATTATCCTCCAGGACGACCTGCCGATAATTAATGTCAGAAATCGAAAGGTTAATATTACTGCTGCCGTTGCATATTTATTATCAATACGGTTGAAGGAGGTGCGCAAACTTTCCATTCTGTTTGTCTTGATCATCCTTCTTGCCTTTATTATTTTGCTGACTATATTGATTCAATTTCTGGAAATAAATAGCTGGATCAGTTTTAGCGGAATTATTGAAGCCATGATCTGAATTTCCAAAAGCGAGTAATTGGCAAAATCCAATCTAAAGGCAGGGTCTTTATATAGATAGGATAATCAGATCGCTCCAAGCCTTATCCACAAAAAAAACGTACTATAACTTTCTTTCCCCATAAACCTAAAACACTGGCATAATTAAGCCATGTTACCTGACTATCGCGTGCGGCAGCGGGAGTATCTGCTCGAAATTTCCCGCGCGCTGACTGAAGAGCTGGACCTCAACACCCTGCTTGGGCGCATCTTGCAGATTTCGATCGAGATGCTCAGCGGGCATGCTGGCTTTATTGCGCTTACGTCTGGAAGCAAGGGCTGGCACCTGGCAGTCACCAAGGGCATTCCCGGAGCGCTTTCAGAATATCTTGAAAACTGGCTGCAATCCTTACCGGATGATTTGACCGAAGACAGCCAATATATCCCTGAAATCAACAAAATGCTTGGTGATATCAGCATGGGTATGATCACCGGTGTGGGGCTGCCTCTGCTGGTGCAGCGAAAAGCGATTGGGCAGATTTTTGTCTTTCGCAACTATCGCGGCACATTCACCGCCAACGATCACAGCATTCTCAACAATTTTGCAAACCAGGCAGCCATTGCGGTGCGCAATGCCCGGCTCTACCAGCAAGTACGTGAACAAAACTTGCGCATTACGACTTTGTTAGCTTCGGTGGCAGACGGCATATTAATCCTCAACCCTGATTTACAGATACAGATTGCCAACCAGGCATTTACTCGTTTGATTAACATTCCTCTGGGCTCGTTGGTCGGGGAACCATTCCAGGATATTGTCCAGTGGAAAGGTGAACCGATTGGTCTCAAAATCAGGGAACTGACAGAGTCAGGTTGGGGAGATTACCAACCTGGTGAGTTGTTTATTGAAGGGGATATGATCCGGCAGGGCGGTCTGGAGCCAGTACCGGTTGCGATTACCTACGCGCCGCTTTTTTCGAGCGATGGAAAGCTGCTCAATGTGATCGCCTCGGTCCGTGATATCACCCGCTACCGCGAGGCGGAAGAGATGAAAACGAACTTTATCTCGGTGATCAGCCATGAACTACGCACGCCGCTCTCGTTGATCAAAGGTTATGCCAGCACACTTCGACGCAAGGATGTGCGCTGGGATGCCGAGATGGTGCAAGAGAGTCTTAAGGTGATCGAGGACGAAGCTGATCACCTGGCAGCCATGGTTGATGATCTGCTCGATGCCACCAAGCTGCAATCTGGCGATGTAGTACTCAAAAAATCAACAGTCGATTTGCCTTCCATGGTAAAAGAGCAGGTAAAACGGTTTCAGCCTGAAAGCTCCAGACACGAATTGCTGTTGGAATTCAGTGAAGGTTTCCCATTGATCGCGGCTGATGAAGAAAGAATCAAGCTGTTGTTAACCAATCTGATTGTCAATGCCTTGAAATACAGTGACGGTGGT
Source organism: Chloroflexota bacterium (assembly GCA_012514645.1). GTDB lineage: Bacteria > Chloroflexota > Anaerolineae > Anaerolineales > Anaerolineaceae > Mesolinea. The sequence continues at coordinate 62,888 of JAAYZW010000016.1, read as the reverse complement.
GAGGTTGTGATCAGGGGTCAGAATTTGATTGATGAAGTGATGATCTGTGTCAGTGACCATGGGCAAGGTTTCGATCCAAAGGACATTCCATTTGTTTTCGACCGTTTTTATCGGTCAGAGGGGAAGTCAAAACATATCAAGGGGACCGGATTGGGGTTGTATCTCTGTAAATCGATTGTTCAGGCTCACAATGGGCGCATCTGGATAGACGAAAGTTACAGTGCTGGCGCCAGGGTTTGTTTCACGTTACCGGTAAGCTGTTAAAAACTATCGATAGAGAATAGAAAACAATGTCCGATTGGCGCATCTTTTTTTTAGCTGAAACTGGTTCAACAAATGATGATGCCAGGCTGCTTGCTGATCAATACGCCGGGGAGTTTGTTGTCTGGGCACACAACCAAACAGCTGGTCGGGGGCGTGAGAATCGTGTTTGGCACAGCACTGAAAATGATTCACTCACTTTTACAGTGTTGTTTCGTCCAACCGCGAAAGAGGGTCAATTCCTAACTCAATTTACTGCATTGGGTGCTCTTGCGATCACTGATGTTCTGATCAACCAATACAGTCTGACCGCAGAGATAAAGTGGCCCAATGATGTGTTGGTTGGCAGAAAAAAAGTCAGCGGAATATTGGCCGAATCAGTATGGAATGGTTCACAATTGGATGGATTAGCGCTGGGGATTGGCATCAATCTCAGCGACGAAGCTTATGCTGATGAAGCAAAGCTCCGCTTTCCAGCTACCAGCCTTAAATCGGAAGGGATCGATTTGCAGTCCCGCCAGGATTTTATGGAAAAAATCCTGCTTGCTATCCAGGAGTGGAGAAGACAGGTAGGCAGTGAACTTTTCATGGAAGAGTGGAACCAAAGGCTGGCGTTCAGAGGTGAATTCCTGTCTTTTAAACAATACCTGGGCAAAACAAAATTGCTTTGCCCGGTATCAATCAATCCAGACGGATCGCTGAACGTGCGCGATCGGGCTGGAAACCGGCTGACGGTTCAGTCAGCCGAAACATCGTCTTCCTCAGCCTCATCCCCGTCTGTACCGGCTTCAGGCTGATCATCATCCGGCTCCGTTAATTCAGTAATTGGTTGAACAAACTGGGTGAAACCTGCTTCTTCAGCCTGGGCTTGTTCGTGGGCTTTGGCTGCGGTTTCAACCTCCTGGGCAGAGATTCGCACCATGGCAGCCAGTGTGTCACCTTCATCAATATCCATGATCCTGACACCCTGCGTCGCCCTGCCCTGGATGGAAATATCGGAGACCTTCGTGCGCAAAACGATCCCTGACCGGGTTATGGTCGTGATGTCTTCACCGTCCAAAACCACCATTGCCTGGGCGATGTCGCCAATTTCGGGTCGGGCTTCCTGGCTGATTGTGGTGACGCCGAGCGTCCCGCGGGATTTTGCCAAATATTCATCCACTGGTGTCCGCTTACCTTGCCCCTTATCGGTGATGATTAACAGGTAGCTATCCGGCTCAACCACATCCATCGAGACGACGCGGTCGGTTCCACGCAGGCGGATTCCGGTAACGCCCATGGTCGTGCGACCAGTAGGGCGCACATCGCTCTCGCTAAAGCGCAGCGCTTTCCCTTCGCGCGTAACCATCAGGAGGTCGTCTTGAGCAGTGGTGACGCGCACCCAGCCTAAATCATCGCCAGCATTCAGATGAATGGCGATTAACCCAGAAGGACGCACGTTTTCAAAATCAGTAATGGGCACACGTTTAACCCGCCCTAAACGGGTTGCCATTGCGCAATACTTGCCTTGTCCAAAATTCTCAACAGGCAAAACGGCAGTGACGGTCTCTTCAGGTTCGAGGTTGATGATATTGACCAGGGGGATTCCACGCCCCTGGCGGCTCTCTTCAGGCAGTTCATAGGCACGCTCTGAGTAAACTTTGCCCTTATCCGTGAAGAACAAGATCGTATCCAACGTGCCAGCCCTGACGAAGAAACTGACTTCATCTTCTCCGCGCATGCTTTGCCCAATAACACCGCGCCCGCCTCTGCCCTGGCGGCGGTAGGCGCCGTCAGAAACACGCTTTATGTAGCCGCGGTTGGTGATTGAAATAAAGACCGGTTCGTCCTGCACCAAAGATTCATCCGAAAGGTCCATTTCTGCGTCTGGCGCGATCCGCGTTCGGCGTGGGTCGCCATACTTATCGGCAACTTCGTTTAGATCGGTGCGGATAATTTCGAGGATCTTGTGTGGGTTTGCCAGCAGATCTTCCAATTCTTCGATCAGGGTCATCAATTGCTTGTATTCGTCTTCGATTTTCTGGCGCTCGAGCGCGGCGAGTCGACGCAGCTGCATATCCAAAATTGCCTGTGCCTGAACTTCAGTCAGGTCAAAGCGTTCGATCAAGCGAATTTTTGCAACCTCGGCATCCGGTGATTCACGAATGGTTTTGATCACGGCATCCAGATTGGCAATCGCGATTAACAAACCATCCAAAATATGAGCGCGTTTTTTGGCTTTGTCCAGATCGAAGAGTGTGCGGCGAGTGATAACCACCTGGCGATGCTCGAGATAAAGCTGCAGAGTCCGCTTAAGTGTCAACATGCGCGGCTCCTGGTTTACCAGTGCCAGCAATTGAACTGCGAAGGTAGATTGGAGCGGCGTAAATTTGTAGAGTTGGTTCAATACTTTTTTGGGTTGCGTGCCGCGCTTCAATTCAACCACGATACGCATGCCATCCCGGTCTGATTCATCGCGCATATCAGATATCGAATCGATCTTACCCTCACGGTGCAATTCGGCGATGCGTTCGATCAAGCTGGTTTTGTTCAGTTGGTATGGAATTTGATCAATAATAATCGCATAACGCCCTTCACGGACTTCTTCGATCGTTGCTTTGCCGCGAATCATCAGGTGACCGCGTCCGGTGCTGTATGCCTGCCTTATTCCCTCGCGACCAACGATAATGCCGCCAGTGGGGAAATCTGGCCCGGGAATATACTCCATCAATTCCTCGACACTGACTTCATCAATATCGTCATAGCGGTCGATGAGCATATTGAGAGCATTAACTAATTCGCGCAGGTTGTGAGGGGGAATGTTGGTCGCCATGCCAACCGCAATACCATTGGAGCCGTTCATCAAAAGCGTGGGCACCCGGGCGGGCAGGACCTCAGGCTCTTTCAGAGACCCGTCAAAGTTGTCGACAAAATCTACTGTGTCCTTATCGAGATCAGTCAATATTTCATCGGAAATCTTTGCCAGGCGGGCTTCGGTATATCGCATTGCTGCCGGGGAATCCCCATCAATGGAACCAAAGTTGCCCTGCCCCTGCACCAGCATGTAACGCATCGAGAAATCCTGTGCCATGCGAGCCATGGCATCGTACACTGCCGAATCACCATGGGGATGATATTTGCCAAGTACTTCGCCGACAATACGGGCAGATTTCTTGAAAGGCGTATTCGCGCGGATTCCCATATCGTTCATAGCATAGAGGATCCGACGGTGGACGGGCTTAAGACCATCACGAACATCAGGAAGCGCGCGCGATACGATCACGCTCATAGCGTAATCGAGGTAGGCGGAGCGCATTTGCTGATCAATGCCGATAGTTTTCAAGCCGGCTTGAGGGAGGTCTACCAGGGGAATTTCAGTATTTTCGGGTATTACATTTTCTTCAGTCATATGATCTTTCAGCCAAAAAAACGGCTATTTTTCGTATTTTGGCAACCTTATAATTATAACCCAAATCGCCACATTTTACAATAAATCGCGCCAGAGCCAAAAATCATATGGAAATATTAGTTTTATTGTTAACGCCGCTTAAAATTAAAAGCCCGACTGATTCAGCCAGGCTAATCGTTAAAACTGAAGTTGTTAGAAACAACCGGGTAGTCGGTTGAAGGTCAGGAAACACCACCATGAAGCCGGCATAAAGGTCAGAACCAGTCCGATGATAATCAGGATGATCAAAAGAACCAGGAAAAAATTCATGTACCAGGGCTTGCGTGGTTTTGCTGCCGGGGTTGGCTCTGGTGCCAGCATTCGTTGGGGAACCGGGGGCTCAACCGTTTGGTAAACAGGCTCTGGTCTCGGTTGAACCGGCTCAGGTCTGGGCGGTTCGGCATGGTAGGTCGGGGTGTATCCCGCTGCTTCCCTGGCGCCTTCCCACTCGAAGCTCATCACGGTGCTTTCAGCAAGCGTGACCAAATCTCCATGAGTAAGACGCTTGGGAGAGCTCAGCCGGACGCCATTGAGAAAGGTGCCATTCGTGGATCCGAGATCTTCTATGTAAACGCCGTCAGGCTTGACAATAAAACGGGCATGTCGGCGTGAGATTTCGGCATCAGGTACCGGAATATCGTTGGAAAGGTCGCGACCGAGGGTGACCTCCGCTTTTTCCAGGTAATAGCTGGACCCGGGAATAGGACCAGAACGCATAACGATTTGAGGTTTTGTTTCAGCCATGTTTACTCCTGGTAACTAATCACTTGTAATCAAAGATAAGTGTACTGAGTTTTTATTATTATACCAATTTTACCCCAGCAAGTCTTAGCACAAAAAGATATCCAAGCTTAAGTCGTAATTCTCAATGTGAAAACAAACAATGGTCTTTGCCTAAAGAAGTAGTGGATGTCTGCCTGTCAAGCCCATGAACGTTTACACTTTGTTTGAGGTGATTGTTTACACTTTTTCACCAACCAAACACACTCCCTTCAATCCGTGAATCCAACGGGGTGGGTTTTGTTGATTAATAATTTCAGCATTGCTCAAGTTCTGAACCCACACCGCTACGATTGTAATCATTTCATACCCAAGTTACACAAGCGTACGGGCAGGTCCCAATCGTGAGCGCTCAATAACCGCTTACCTGGTCAGACCTGCCCAGCTCAAAATCTGCTGACTTGAAAATCGCGTTGACGATATGTTAAAATCCTGCTATTATCAGATTAATCATGACCCCCAAAGAGAAAAATGATTGGTTTAGACGGCTGCTTTCGCGACTGAAGCTGGAATCACGCTGGCTGGCACCAGGCACCGGATATAAGCGCTGGCTGGGACTCACCATCATTGGTGCCATGCTGATTGGGCTGGGGCTGGCTGTAGTTGTCCTGGACTATTATCGCACCACCACGAGCGAAGTGCTCACCCCAATCTTAGCTGTGCTTTCTTTACGTTTCCTGGACCGACCGATTCGTTTTCTGCTATTCGGCGGGTTAGGCTTTGTCTTGATTTTGGTCGGAATCTGGGGTGCCAACCGTTCATTGTTACGACCTTTTGAGACTGGTGGTAGACCAGTTTGGGACACCTTGATGAATTATCGCCAACGTGAAAAAGGGATCAAGGTTGTTGCTATTGGTGGAGGGCATGGGCTCGCGACACTTCTGCGGGGAATTAAATCCTACACCCATAACATTACAGCGATCGTGACGGTCGCCGATGATGGCGGCTCTTCCGGCGAACTCAGGCGTAACCTTGGCGTGCTGCCTCCCGGCGATATCCGTAATTGCCTGTCTGCTCTGAGCAATGATGAAGCACTGCTTTCCCAGGTTTTCCAATATCGGTTCCACGCTGGTGCCGGACTGGAAGGTCATTCGCTTGGAAACCTGCTGATTACGGCAATGAGCGAGATTACCGGTAGTTTTGAGGAAGCCGTAGCAGAGTCGGGGCGTGTATTGGCGATTTATGGTCAGGTGCTGCCCTCCACCCTGACACAAGTGGAACTCGTAGGCGAATTGCAGGAAACTCCTGAAGGCGAACCACTTGTTGTTCGAGGGGAATCTGAGATCACCACCACGCCAGGTAGTGTCAAGAGGGTTTGGCTGGAGCCGGTTGATGTGCTTGCGTATCCTCCCATAATCCAGGCAATTCTAAACGCTGATCTGATTTTGATCGGTCCGGGCAGTCTGTATACGAGCATTTTACCAAACTTGCTGGTAAAAGATCTGACCGAAGCGATCAGCGCCAGCAAGGCAGAAACCTACTACATCTGCAATGTTGCCACTCAACGCGGTGAGACTGATGGCTTCAATGCCTCAGATCATGTTGCGGTGCTGGAAGAGCATATCCAAAAGCGTATCTTGAATTTAGTCTTGACCAATCGGAATTTCAAAGGGGAATTGGGGCACGATACCGATTGGGTTGTAGCTGATCACTACCTCCACGAAAACTATCGGGTATACGAGGCAGATGTGGTCGACGATCTGTATCCCTGGCGACACAGTTCAAAAAAACTTGCCAAAGCAATAATCAATCTTTACGAAGAACGCACCGGTCCTTTATATTAGCTTTTACAACTTCATAGGCTGTCAGACGGCAATTCGCTTATAATACAGCACAGAATAAAACGATTCTGAATATTTCCACCTGCATAGGTGATGAAAACTTTTCATAATTACACGGAGGTAGTAATGAAAACAAAAGTAGGTATCAACGGTTTTGGCCGAATCGGACGTCTGGTAATGAAAGCAATCCTGGAGCGTGCTGACGACACTCTCGAGGTAGTCGCAATTAATGACCTGGTTGAGGTCAAACAAAATGCTCACCTGTTTAAATATGACTCAACCTATGGGATTTTCCCGGGTGAAGTCAAAGTGAATGCCGATAATGACCTGGAAATTGACGGCAAGATCGTCCAGGTATATGGCGAGAAAGATCCTGGTAATATTCCGTGGGCTGAGCATGGTGTCGATATCGTCATCGAATGTACTGGTGTGTTCACCAATGCTAAATCAGACCCCGAAACGGGTAAGATTGGCGCCGATGCTCACATCATTCGCGGTGGCGCAAAGAAAGTTGTCATCTCAGCACCCGCAAAGGGCGAGGACCTCACCATGGTCATGGGCGTCAACGAAGAGCTGTATGACAATGAGAAGCACCATGTCGTCTCAAATGCTTCCTGTACCACAAACTGTCTTGCGCCGGCCGCCAAAGTTGTTAATGACAAATTTAAGATCAAGAACGCAATGATGACCACGATCCATTCTTATACCAACGACCAGGTCATCCTGGATACCGGTCATAAGAAAGATATCCGTCGTTCCCGCGCTGCCGGTTTGAATATCATTCCAACCACCACTGGCGCTGCCAAAGCGGTTTCTCTTGTGATCCCTGAACTTAAGGGAAAGTTTGATGGCTATGCATTGCGCGTTCCGACCCCAACTGTTTCGATTGTTGACTTTGTTGCCGAGGTCGAGAACCATACCACGATCGAAGAACTAAACGCAGCATTCATCGAAGCTGCTGATGGTCCAATGAAAGGCATTCTCGGCTATTCGACCGGTGAATACGACCAACCGTTGGTGTCAATGGACTACAAGGGCGATTCCCGCTCTTCCATAATCGACCTCGACAAAAACATGGTCATGGGAGGCAACCTGGTCAAAGTCGTTACCTGGTATGACAACGAATGGGGCTATTCTGCCCGCACAGCTGATGTGACGAAATACCTTGCTGAGAGACTCTAAGCCCAATAAAACCCACAAAGATAACAGTGCGCATTGCTTAACAGTAAGGCGCACTGTTTTATAAGGAGGAATTATGTTCAATAAAAAAATGGTCACTGATATGGACGTAAACGGTAAAAAAGTAATCGTGCGAGTGGATTTTAACGTGCCAATCAAAGACGGTGTCATCTCTGATGATACCCGCATCACGGCAGCCTTGCCCACAATCAATTACTTGCTCGAACACGGGGCAGCGGTGATTCTGATGTCCCACCTGGGACGCCCCAAGACGAAAGAAGACCTCCAGTTCAGCCTGAGGCCAGTCGCTGAACACCTCGACACCCTGATTGACGCGCCGGTTAAGTTTGCAGCCGACAGCAGGGGAGAGATTGCCCAAAAAGCTGCCGCGGCTTTAAAGCCCGGTGAGGTGTTGGTACTGGAAAATACGCGCTTTTATCCGGAGGAAACCAAAAACAACCCTGAGATGTCAGAAGACCTGGCTTCCCTGGCTGATATTTTTGTAAACGATGCCTTTGGTTCGGCTCATCGTGCTCACAGTTCTACCACAGGAATCGCCGATTATCTTCCAGCAGCGGCAGGCTTTTTGATGGAAAAAGAGATTAAATACCTGGGTAATGCCATTGCTGATCCGGTTCGACCGTTTGTGGCAATTTTGGGTGGCGCCAAGATCAGTGACAAAATCGGTGTGATCGAGAATTTACTGAATACTGCTGATAAGATCCTGATTGGCGGCGGGATGGCGAACACCTTTCTGAAAGCCCAGGGTTATGATATGGCTGATTCCCTGGTGGAAACTGAAGTACTCGATACCGCAGCAGGTCTCCTTTCGCGAGCGGCGGGCAAAATATTGCTGCCAATTGACATGGTTTTAGGCAGCGCTTTTGATGCCGAAGCCGAGATGCTCACGCAGCCCCTGGGAGACGTGCCCTCCGGTTGGCGCATGCTGGATATCGGACCAATGACCATTGAGTTGTTTAGCGGTGAGATTTCCCACGCTGGCACCGTGGTTTGGAACGGTCCTATGGGCGTATTTGAGTTTCCACGCTTTGCCCAGGGGACCTTTGGGGTTGCCCAGGCAGTAGCAGATAGCGATGCCGTAAGCATTATCGGTGGCGGCGATTCAGTCTCTGCAATCAATCAATCTGGTTTGGGTGACAAGATCACACACATATCGACTGGCGGTGGTGCCTCTCTGGAAATGCTTGAGGGGTTGGAGCTGCCAGGATTGGCAGCATTAGATAACAAGTAATACTTATACAATACACGGGAATCGCAGACCGCGGTTCCCGCGTTTGCTCTGAACGTGATAGAATTCATCACTGGAATCCCCAACTATCGAGGGATATGGGATAAACGATGAAGAAAAAAACAAATCTGATAATAATATTAGCCTCAATACTGGCACTTTCGATATTAAGTGCTTGTGACTATTATGTTGTGCCAACTGTTTCTGAAGAGGAATTGGCAATGCATGTTGCCGGTACTCGTTCGGCGCTCTCAACCCAAAGCTCAGTGGAAACGCTTGTGTTCAAATATGAAGAGCTCATAAATCAACCCACTTCTCCTGCCTGCCCGACCTGCCCACCGCCCGCCACGCCCACACCGACAGAAGCTCCAACCCAGGAAACTGAAGAAAATCCATCCACCGTGATCATTACACCAATTGGCGATCAAAACGACCCCCGGTGCCTGATGTTTGATTTCCTTGGCGATGTAAACAATCCACCTGATACCCGCATGAAACCAGGCGAAACCTTCACGAAAACATGGTGGGTGCGTAACTCGGGCGTATGTACCTGGACCCTCCAGTTTGACCTGGTCAATTCAGCCGGCGAGTTGTTTGGTTCTTCCGGGAAAGTAGATTTTTCTCAAACCGTTGAACCTGGTGAGACCGTTCAGCTTTCCGTCCGCGACTTAAAAGCCCCCTCAGAGTTGGGCACCTACTACAGCTACTGGTTGATCGCCTCCCCCTATGGCAGCCGCTTTGGCTATGGTCCTAATCAGCAATGGGGGTTGGGAATAAAGATCATCGTCGCCTATGAATGAGAGAAAACCGCCTGAATTGGCGGTTTTTTTTATTTATCACCTCACGTATACAAAGAATTGGAGCAAGATAAACTGAAACACATAAAGTCAGAGAGATAAAATCGCTCATTCAGCCAGATTCTTGGATGATTGAATGGTTCTGGAACTTTTTTACCGGATATTCCGTCTACATTAAACGAGAAGTCCTTCGATAAAGGAGTAATTGAAATGGACACTAATAAAAAGAAAAAAAACGTCTTTGTCCTCGGCAGCCTTTTGGTTGTCGCGTTGCTTGTTTTCAGCGCCTGTGTGGCACCTGTTACGCCAGGAGATCCGATCGAACAAGCCATGCAAACTCTGCAAGCCCAGGCAACCCAGGATTATTACGCCACAGCAGTGGCACAATTGGAAACCGCCCAGGCTACCCAGACAAGCGTGGTTGTGCCTGACCCGACCAATATTAATCAAATTCCTACCCAGGGAACCGCGGTTCCAACTGCCGCTGTCACGATTCCGGCGAACACAGCCGTACCGCCGACTGCAATTCCGCCGACGGCAACCAGCGTCCCCCCTACGCCAACTCCGCGACCCTGTCTGCAGTTTACCTTTGTGGCTGACCTGAGCATTCCGGATGGCACCAGGTTGAATGCTGGCAGCGGTTTCACCAAAACCTGGCGCTTGCAAAATTCAGGTAGCTGTAAGTGGGATTCCGGCTTTGATATCGTCTTTTCCAAAGGCAATCAGTTGGGTGCAAATGCTGTCTACGACATTCCGCATGAAGTACAACCCGGCTCAAATATTGATATTAGCATCAATATGGTTGCTCCTTCCGTGAATGGAAAATACCGCTCTGACTGGCTGTTGAAGAGCAGCAATGGGGTCACTTTTGGCTCCGGCAGTGATTCAAAGGGCACCTTCTGGGTCAGCATGGAAAGCATTAACGGGCAGGGCGTGATTTATAACTTTGCTGAAAGTATTTGTGACGCGAGATGGACCAACGGGCTGCGCCAATCCTTGAAATGCCCTGGTGACGAGAAAGATGTCAGAAATGGTTATGCAGTCGCCAAGGGCAACCCTATCCGAGAAAATGGCGGCAAGGAAAATGAAATCGGTTTGATCACCAGACCGAACCAGGAAGCCGATGGCTACATCCAGGGTATTTACCCCGCGTTCACCGTGAAAGATGGCGATAAATTCCGTGCCACGATTCAATGTGAGGGCGGTAGCACAGGCTGTGACATTAAATTTGAGCTCTACTATACGCCCGAAGGCGGCACTGCCAAGGGGCTGGGTCAGTGGCACGAAGTCTATGATAATAACTGGAATTCGGTGGAAGTGGATCTCTCTTCACTGGCAGGTCAGAAGGTCACTTTCACGCTGGTAGTTTGGAATGAGGGCTCAACCCAAAATAACCGTGGTCTGTGGCTCTTCCCGATTATCTATCGGACGAAATAAAGATTTCCGCCATAGTTAATTACGAGGGACGGTCGAAAAACCGTCCCTTCGTGTTAGAATTTAGCCATTCCATTACAGGAGAGAGGAAATAATCAATGAAAACCCGTAGACCCATGGTTGCTGGTAACTGGAAGATGAACAAAACCATCGAAGAAGCAGCGGAGCTTATCGACGCGTTGATTCCAAGATTGCAGGAGTATAACAATATAGATTTGGTCGTATGTACTCCTTATATCGATCTCCCGGTGGCTAAAGAAAAACTCGAAGGCACTAACATCAAGGTTGGCGCGCAGAATTTGCACTGGGAGACCTCAGGCGCTTACACCGGCGAAATTTCAGCCCCAATGTTGAAAGATTTATGCGACTATGTCATCATCGGTCACTCTGAACGTCGGGCGATGTTTGGCGAAAACGATGAGACGGTTAATAAAAAAGTCGCAGCCGCCCTGGCAGTAGGTTTGCAGCCCATTGTTTGCGTTGGCGAAACCCTTGAAGAAAACGAAGCCGGTCAAACCGACGAAGTTGTCGGACGCATGGTGCGCGAAGGGCTAAAAGGGCTCAGCAGCGAGGAAGCATCCAGGATCGTGGTGGCTTACGAACCCGTCTGGGCAATTGGAACCGGTAGAACCGCTACACCAGACCAGGCAAACGATATCCACAAGAACGTTGTGCGCCCGATCTTGCGCGAGATGTTTGGCGCGGAGGTTGGTGATGGCATGCGCATTCTCTATGGTGGATCCGTCAAACCGAGCAATGCTGCCGAGTTGTTTGGTCAGTCAGATATTGACGGTGGTTTGATCGGCGGTGCCAGCTTGAAAGCGGATGATTTTGTGGGAATTACCCAAGGCGTGTAGTCATATTGAGAAAAAGAAACACCGCCAATATCCGGCGGTGTTTTTTGGCTGTGATGGCTTCTGTATAGCCACCTCTTGCGAGTGTGATTGGAAAGCCGGGGAGCAGCAAGGCAGTCAGCAAATATCTGAACGTCAAAGGATAAAATCAGTCTCGTTTGGGTCAAAGGCTGCCAGTGAAGCCCATTTTGTATAAGCATTTTAGCGAAAACCTTTTAAGGCATCGGTGGACACCGCCCAGGCGGCGACCGCCAGCACTTGACTTTCGAAAAGGAAAACTTATAATTGCCCCATCGACTGAGATTGGGAAGAGTAATTCACAAAGCCGTCGCAGAGAGGTTTCGCCCAGGCTGAAAGCGAGATCGACCGAGCAGTGAACGAAGTTCGCCCAGGAGTCGCGCGAGTGAACGCGTAGAAACTATTAGTTCGCGCCGGCAGCCTCCGTTACAAGGCATCCTGAGTGGCTCGCATGAGCAAAAAGGGTGGTACCGCGGTTTACCCCGTCCCTTTATTGGGCGGGTTTTTTTGTGCCTGCCGCCAAAAATTTGAGGTGAATATGAACGAAATCGAAACCCAATTACAAGAAGAACAACAAGCTGGTCTGGCAAGCCTGGAGAGAGTCGCCGACCCGCAAGCGCTGGATACCTGGAAACAAACCCACCTTGGCAAGACATCGTTGGTCATGACCACTTATGGTAAGATGGGCACTTTTTCCAAGGAAGAACGTCCGCTGATCGGGCGAGCAGTCAACGCCGTCAAAGTTGCCCTCGAAGCAGCCCTTGCCGAAAAAGAAGAGGTCATCAAGCATGAAGCTTTGCTCAGCAGTATGGCGAGCGAAAAGCTGGATGTGACCCTGCCTGGTTTTCTGCCGAGACGCGGCAGACTGCATCCCATCAACCTGACCATGCGCGAGGTCTTCCGAATCTTCGGTGATATGGGCTTCCAGGTCTACAGTTCGCCGGAGGTTGAGACGGACGACATGAACTTCACCTATCTCAACATCCCGCCTTATCATCCTGCCAGGGATATGTGGGACACCTTCTATACCGAAGACGAGGGCGTGGTTTTGCGAACGCATACATCGCCGGGGCAGATTCGATCGATGCGTGAGTATTATCCCAACCCGGTGCGGGTGATCTTGCCAGGCGCTTGCATGCGCTATGAACAACAAGATCAAAGTCACGAAATTGAGTTTATGCAGTTTGAGCTGCTGGTGGTCGATAAAGGTGTCACTTTTGCGCACATGAAGGGCACGCTGGACGATTTTACCAAGCGTATGTTTGGTGCCAGCGCTTACACCCGTCTGCGCCCATCGCACTTCCCCTTCACCGAGCCGAGCGCCGAGCTTGATATGGCTTGCATTTTCTGCGGTGGGTCGGGCTGCGGCGTTTGCCATGGCACAGGCTGGATTGAGTTGGGCGGCTGTGGTATGGTGCACCCGCGTGTGCTCGAATATGGCGGCTATGACCCCGAAATCTACAGCGGCTTTGCTGCTGGCGTCGGAATCGACCGCACCACCTTGCTGCGTTATCACATCGATGACATTCGTTATTTGCGTAATAACGATATTCGGTTCCTGGAACAATTCTAAACAGGAGAGAAAATATGAAAGCACCTTTAAGTTGGATTCAAGACTACGTTGACCTGCAAGATTTGAGCCTGGAAGAGATTGGGCAGACCCTGACAATGATCGGTCTGGAGGTTGAAGAGATCACCCTGGTCGGTTTGGAAAAACCCGAGGGCACGCGCTTGCAAAACAAGTATTCCGGGCTCTCCTGGGCAAAGGATAAGTTCGTGGTCGCAGAGGTTGTGGAAGTCAGGCAGCACCCTAACGCTGACAAGCTGACACTCTGCCAGCTCAACGACGGCAGTGGAAAAGAAGTCACGGCTTTGACCGGCGCGCCAAACCTGTTCCCTTTTGTTGGGCAGGGTCGCCTTGAAAAACCAATTAAAGTTGCCTATGCTCGCGAAGGTGCCCAGCTTTATGACGGGCACCAGCCCGGTCAGGTTTTGACTAAACTGAAGAAAGCCACGATCAGAGGGATTGAATCCAGCTCGATGATTGCCTCTGAAAAAGAACTGGGCATTTCGGAAGAGCACGAAGGTGTGATCTTTCTGGATGACGATGCACCTGTGGGCATGGCGCTGGCTGATTACATGGGCGATGCTATTTTTGAAGTTGCCATTCTGCCCAATATGGCGCGGGACGCTTCGGTCTTGGGAATCGCGCTGGAGCTCTCAGCGGCTTTACGGCGCCCGCTCAAACTGCCGACTGGATTAAACATCCAACCAGGAGGAGAGATTGAAGACAAAGTCTCCCTCGAGATTCGTGAGCCAGAGCTCAACCCGCGTTTTATGCTCGGGATGGTGGCAGGTGTGTCGGCTGTGCAAAGCCCCTACTGGGTGCGGAGAAGACTTGCGTTGGCGGGCATGCGTCCGATCGATGCGCTGGTCGACGCCACCAACTACACTATGCTCGAAACCGGACAACCTTTGCATGCTTTTGATTATGACCTGCTAACAGCCCGGGCTGGCGGTAAGCCGACCATTATCACCCGCAGGGCGGAAGACGGAGAAACCCTGACCACCCTGGATGGTCACGAACTGACCCTGACCAAAGAAACTGAATTGGTCAGCGATTCAGCCGGACCGCTCAGCTTGGCTGGTGTCATGGGCGGCGAGGAATCGGGCATCAGTGCTCAAACCACCAGCGTCCTGCTCGAAGCAGCCAGCTGGAACTTCATCAACATTCGCAAGACCAGCGCGCGCTACCGACTGAACAGTGAAGCATCCTATCGCTTCAGTCGTGATGTGCATCCCGCCCTTGCCGAACAGGCTTTGAGTTTGTGCCTTCAGCGAATGCACGATTGGGCTGGCGGGGATGTGGTCGCAGGTGTGCTTGATCAATATCCACTACCACACGAAGACACCAAAAACACGCTAACCGACGGAGATATTGAACGCCTGTTGGGGCTGACTATCCCCTTGGATGAGGCAAGAGCGATCCTTGAACGACTCGGTTTCACCTGTACGCTTGAAGAGGGCGTTCTGAGCGCGAGCACACCGCCCAACCGTACTGATATCGAAACGGGTTTGGTTGGGAAATCTAATCTGATCGAGGAAATCAGCCGGATTCATGGTTATGACAAGATCCCGGTTGAACGCCTGGTAGGTGAGCTGCCTCCGCAGGCTGGAGACCAGAGCGTGGCTTTTGAAGAGAGACTTCGGGAGTTGCTGGTTTCAATCGGGCTGCAAGACACCCTGGCATATCGCATGACCTCTATTCAAAGGGAAGCCCGTTTGTTACCAGGAGGGCAAGCGATTGAGCAGGATTATGTGCGCATAGCCAACCCGATTTCGCCAGAGCGGACTGTCATGCGTCGCAGTGGTCTCGCAACCATGCTGGAATTGATCGAGCGCAACAGCCGCCACGCTGCAGGGATGGCATTTTTCGAAATCGGACCGGTATTTTTACCGGTGAAGGGCAGCCTGCTCCCTGAAGAACCGCAGCGCCTAACCGTAGGTCTTTGGGGTCAAAAGCGACAGACAGGATGGTCAGGTGAGACCACTGCTGATTACGGATTCTTTGACCTGAAAGGTGTATTGGTAGAATTATTCGCCGGACTGCACCTTGAAGGTGTGCTTTTCGAAGCTGCCGGAAACCACATAACTTTCCACCCGGGCAAATCTGCGCGCATGCTGGTCAATGATGTGGTCATTGGTGTCATGGGTGAGGTACATCCACTGGTCCGGCAAAATTATGACTTCGAGGATGGTCCGGTTTTGGTGGCAGAACTCTACCTTGACCAGCTCATGCCCCTGGTGGAGGTAGGCTTCAAGAGTAAGCCGCTCTCAAATTTTCCAGCAATGGTGGAAGACATTGCCCTGATCGTGGATGAGGATGTGCCTGCCAGCCGGGTGGAAGCGTTGATCTGGAGGGCTGGTGGGAAACTACTGCAGGGTGTCGCTTTGTTTGACCTCTTTCGCAGTGAAAAGATTGGCACAGGCAAAAAGAGTCTTGCTTATCAACTGACGTATCAGGCATTTGACCGCACACTGAGTGTCGCCGACGCAGCTGCGATCCGCAAAAAGATCGTCAAGACACTGGCATATGAAATTGGAGCAGTCCTACGGGACTCATAGGAGGAATATGAAAACCGTTTTACTTTTCACGCGAAATGGATTGGGGGAAGCCCCGGAAGGGTTGCAGCAGACCCTGGTTGTAAAATATCTGAGTTTGCTCGCCCAGTCGGAAGACAAGCCCAGCAAAATTCTTTTTTACGCTGATGGCGTCAAATTGGTCTGTGAGGGCTCTTTGGTTGTCAATTGGCTAAAATTGTTGGAAGAAGACGGGGTGGAGCTGGTGGTCTGTTCAACTTGCCTGGAATATTTTGGGTTGATGGATGAAGTACGTGTAGGCAAAGTGGGCGGCATGCCCGGAATATTGGCTGCTTTACAGGAGTCGGATAAAGTCGTCAGTTTATAAAAGAAGAATTATCAAACCATGCCGCGTGATCTTTCACAATGATGAAAGCCCGGCTAACGGGCTTATCGCCAGGATGCAGGGTCGCAATGCTGTAATTGTGCTCTGTAATCACAAGCTGAATTCACACAGATTGGTCCGCGAGAGCATGCTGACAGACATCGAAGTAGCGTCTTTTGGTGTCGGTCAACTCGCGGGCTGACCTGCTGAAGGTTTGGCTTGTATTCGACCGTGATCTGATTAGCTAATTTACCAAACCCTCACCAGGTCAGGGTTATCAACCGCGCGGCGACCCACCTTAGCCATGTCGATCCATTCGCCGTGCACTTTAACCCGCACCACGTCGGCGGTGAAGTCGGTGTTCGTGGGTCCATAGTTGCTGAAAAGAGATGACCCGACAGCATAAATATCGACCGGTACGTGCAGAGTCTCGAATTTCGTGATTTTTTCTACATTAAAGCCGCCTGAAACCACAATCTTTACATTTTCACAATACTGTTTGGCGGCTTTCAGTGCTTCGTCGGGTAAATCCCAATCAAGATAGGCTGAATCAAGCGCCTGGCGGGTCTTGAATACCAGGCGAGGGTTCACACCCAGGTCCAAAACCGGATCACCGAGCGGTTGCACAGCTTCATCCCGCAGGCTTGAGGAAGTGTCCAAACGCACGCCATACAAAATGTATCGCCCGGCTTCCTCATGGTCGCCTTGCAGAATCAGTTCGTAATACTTTTCGAACATTGCCTGGCAAACCTGCAGCGACACGCCAATGCTGTTGTTGGTGAAATCCACCAGCGCGATGCGAGGGATATTCATGGGCAATACCCGCGAAAATGCCAGGGTGGCTTCTGCCGTGTCGCCGAGAAAACTGGCGATACCGGAATGCGAGATTGTGCCTCCGCCAAACCCACCCCACCAGTCGCCCTGTGCGTCCGTGGAAACATAGGTGTCGGTGTCTTCAGCATAATCGAGATTGTAGCGCTGTACGGCGATCAGGTAAGCATACCCATCGGCTGCCTGGACTTCGTGCACGTCGAAACGAGCGGGAAAAAACATCAGTGGTTTCCCGTTGGCTGCAATTTGGGTGTTGTAAACGTTGGTCGCAATGCGGCTGGCACGGGCGAGAATGCCCAAGGTTGAGGTCTCGAGCACGGCAAAATCACGATAGCGACCGCGAACGCGCATCACTGGCTGAACCTTGTGGATATCACCGTCATAGTTAACAACGTCGCCGTCCTGGACAGCCCAAACCTCTAAATCCTGGGCAGTGTTAACGAATTTGCCATCCTTGAAGTAGCCGGTAGCGTGTTGTAGCATTGTCAATGCTTTATCCACTCCAACAACCACGGTTTTACCAGGTCTTCGCGTGAACCACTGCATTTCCACTTCAATATCACCGGTGGCAATGTTATCTGCTGAAATGCCTCCAGGCAAAAGTGGCTGCTGCCCCTGGTAGAGATAGCCTTGCTCGGACAGATTTTGAAGCATCGTAGCGATGTTGACGAAATATTTGTCCGCGTACCAGCCCATACGCATCCGTTCGATATCAAGTTTAAAAGTATGGTCGTCCAATCGTTTTCCGTTGAAGAGGCTCATAGCTGCTCGCTTTCCTGACAGATCAATAAAACCGGCTTTCCCGGCAAAACCTATGATACCCCAGTCAGTGGCTGTGAGTTATAAAGTTGTAGCGTCCTTCAGATCAGAAAAGCGATTCGTGTGGATTCCTTTCATCCAGCTTTGCCAGGGCGTAGGAGATGCCAGCTGCGATGACGAAAAGTAACGCGCTTACCAGCTGCATTCTAAAACCGCCCATCCCAGATGGAATAATGGCGGCTGTTGATCCCAAAACCACACCGATGATCAGGTGATACATGAAAGCATAGTGCTTTGTGAACAACCAGTTGACCAGTTTCGCGAAAGCCAGGATCACCAACACGACACCGAGAATCAGCGGGATGATCACGCCGAGGTCAAGGCTCTTGATGCCGCTCGCCATCGGTTGGTATAAGCCTAAATAGATCAGGAAGTTCGAAGGGCTCAATCCCGGAACGACCAGCCCTAGTCCAGTGAGGGCACCGCTGAGCAGCCAGGCAAGAAAACTTGGCTGCATTTCAACAGTCCTGATGGTCTCCATCCAGCGCATCCAGAAGAAAATACCAACCGCCGCCAGCCCCAACAGCAGCCAATGCCAGTTTTGCCGCCCTTCTTTTCCGGCAGTCTTGATCAATGTGGGCAGCGTTCCGACAATAAACCCGATAAACATCCAGGTAAATTGCACCGCGTAATTTTCAAAAGCGAAATCAACAACAGCCGAAAAGGCGATCACGCCCAAAACGCCGCCGATACCAACCGGCAGGAAGAAGCGCAGATGTTCGAGGAATTTTTGGCGCAGGTTTGCCAGCCAACGCACCAATGGTTCATAAATTCCGAAGACAACCAACATCACCCCGCCAGATAAACCGGGAGTGATGGCGCCGATGCCAGCCAGGAAGCCCTTAAAAAAACGCACCACCCAACCGATAATCGGATTGCCCGAGGAATTGGTCGAGTTTATCTGGTTGTCAGCAATAACTTCTTCTTTGTTAAATTCAGTGTCAGATGCCATGTTTACTCTTTCGTGTTAGTTTCCTGTCTATTCTACAACATAGTGGCGAAATCGAAAAAAAATCATCGCACCAGCTGAAACGTTGTAGTTTACAGATAAACAAAATGATAAAATAAACCAGAGGTGAATGATGAAAGCTGAGGGCTTCAAACACATTGAGACTGTACGGGTCAATATGAACGAATGTGACTTCCATGGTCGCTGGAAGCCGGCAAATGTTTTCCGGGTGATAACAGAAGCAGCCGGCAATCACGCCGACAAATTTAGCGCTGGCATCCTGGAAATGGGAGCGCACGGTTATTATTGGGTGTTGAGCCGCTTAAAGATAGAATTTTTACGTTATCCCCAGCAAAAGGAGGTTGTGACCATCAAAACCTGGCCGCGGATGATCGGGCAAAAACTATTCTTTATTCGTGAGTTTGAGGTTTTCGATGGCCGGGAAAACCCGCTCATCCTGGCAACCTCTGCCTGGCTGGTGATCGATATCGCGGCGCGACGCTTGGTTCCTCCGAGCCGATTGGAAGGAGTGTCTGTGCCTTCAACCCCCTGGTCATTCGCCCTGGATGAACAACTCGACAAAATTGTGCTGCCTGCCGGCGGCACGCAGCGCTTTAGCCAAAAAGCAGCCTATTCAGCGATTGACCAGGTCGGTCATGTCAATAACAGCCGCTATGTGGAAGCCATCTGTGACTGTTTTGACTATGCATATTTCGATCATCATGAAATTGATTGGATGCAGATCAATTATGATAAAGAAGTGCGCCCCAACGATGAACTGGCGGTCAATCAAACAGAATTGCCCGAAGAGCAGGGTTTATTCGGCTTTACCGGTCTGAACCTGACAAACGCTACAAAAGCATTCGACGCGATTGTGAAAATGCGCCAGGTATCGTGACCCGGCAGACGCATTAATCGTACGAAGTTATTTCGTCTCCTGCCCCAGCTTTCCTGATTTGACCTTCAAGGTGATCGAGCCAGTGCAGCGTGGCACGGTCGCGGTAAAGGCGGTAGGTATGCACAATCAACTCATCCATTACTTGCGCGTCTACTGCTTGTAAATCGCTGACCAGGTGGTCATACCAGCCCTGGCTGACCTGGCGCTGCTTTTGAATCAACTCAATCGCCGCATCCTGCCCAAAACGTCGGGCGATGATCAGCTTTCCCAGAAAAATCTGGCGAAGTTCACGAGCTTTACGAACCGGCGTCGAGATCCAATCCATCAACGAAGCCTTTCCTGCACTGGTTAGTTCAAAGGCGACCCTGGCAGAGGCTCTGTCATCAATTTGGACTGGAGCTTTTCGAATGAAGCCACCAGCTTCCAGTTTGTCCAGCTTTGAATAGAACAAGGCTTGTTTTACGTTCCAGATCTTGGAGACGCCGGGCATATGATTGAGACGTTGATGGAGCTCGTAACCGTGCAGCGGACCTTCGTCCAGGATAGCCAGGATAATGTGTTCCATCGTCAATGGCGTTGCTCGCCGAGCCATAATTAACTGCCTTTTTCTACCAGGATGGTCCTGTCAGGTTGGTTTGGCACCATGCAAAGGAACTCAAAAGTCTCATCACCTAAGGCTTCGTAACTATGCGGTACTTCAGCAGGAATGAAGACAACATCCCCTGCCTGAACTTCGTAAACATCCTCGGCAATCACAATACGGGCGCGACCCTTCAGCACATATTGTTCATGTTCGACCAGGTTGAAGTGCCAGGGCATTGACCCACCGCTCTCTATCGTGAATTTGCGCATAGCAAAATTAGGACCTTCCTGATCTGATATCAAAACCGCCTTGAATGCCCCCTGCCCAACCGGCAGTGGCTCACTGAGTATTTCATGACTATGTTTCACGGACATTTTTACCTCCTATGACCTTACTATTATCTCATAATTCAGATTGCCGCGATTAATGAGAAGACGTGTAAAATAGGAGTCATGACATCAAAAACCTTTGCATTTGAACGCACAAAAAAAGCGCTAAAAAAAGAAACCAAAACATCAGATGACCTCACCAATGAGCAAAGTGATGTTTTGGCGCCAAAAAGCCAAGAGAAAGCCTTCTGGGAAGATGTTCTTGACTTCTTCCTTTGCATGCTGGGTGGAATGATCTATTCCATTGGAATTAACACGCTTATCTTGCCTTTTGGACTTTACATAGGCAACATGACCGGTATTGCGAAAATTGTTCTTGAATTGCTCCAGCGATACTTCCCAAACCTGCAGGACGCTACCGGTCTGATCTTGTTGGCTTTTAACTTGCCGCTGCTGCTAATCGCGTTTAATTCCATCAACCGTAAGTTTTTTATGAAAACCATCATTACCGTAGTAACTGTTAGTGCTGTGATGATGTTTATCCCGGTCAAGGCTGTGATTCCAGGACTGGACGACATGCTAACCCTGGCAATACTTGGTGGAATCCTCTGCGGGTTTGGCGTCGGTCTCAGCCTGCGCGCGGGAGGTTCATCTGGTGGGGTTGATATTCTTGGTGTCTTGATCACTCTAAAGAAGCCAGATTTCAGTGTTGGCAGGGTCAGCTTGTTCATCAGCCTGTTGGTATATGCCTACACTCTTTTCACAGGTCCGCCAGTAATTTTGGTTTATTCGGTGATTTTCACCTTGATCTACAGCCTGGTTGTCGACCGGGTGCATTATCAAAATGTCAAAATCAGCGTGATGGTGATCAGCAAAAATAAAGACATTCTGCAATATATCATCGACGAAACCCACCGAAGTGCTACCTATTGGGGCGGGCACGGGGCTTATTCAGGGGCTGATTTTTTGGTAATCAATACGGTGGTTTCCAAATATGAACTGCTGCGGCTGCGCCGGGGTGTCGTGGAGCTTGACCCCCAGGCGTTTATCATCGAAAACAACTCTGTCAACGTTACCGGCTATTTCCCGTCGCATTTCTTCTAACCGTTTGTACGTTCGGGCGCTGCTTCAAGCGCGTAGGGGCGACCTGCCACGCTCGCCCCGGTGGTGGTGCGGCAAAACAACCACCCAATGCGATTCCCTACAAAATTTTCCGTCCCAAAACCTCTTCCATCAATCTCCAGGCTTCAATATCCGTCTCATTGGTAATGTATGGGTCGAAGCCATAATTTAGATACAAATTGATCGCCTGGTAGCTGGTGGTTTGGGAGGTCAGATAAGCAGTTTGGTGATATTTTGCCAACACATCCATCGCCAGGCTAAGCAGTGGTTTCGAGAGCTTCTTTCCCTGGTAGGCAGGTACGATGCCCACCCAGTGAATCCGACCGCTGACCTCTTTCTCGCCTTCCAGCGTACCATACCAGGCGCTGGTGGTGCCAATCGCTTCGCCTTCCGCGTTCTCAATAAACAAACAGCGCCGGGTCATATCTTCGCGAAAAGGACCGAACTCTTTCTCGAAATGACTCAATGCCGCGGCTTCATCGGAAAATTCATCCACCGCTGTTTCGATCCTCGCCCAGGTGTTTTCGTCTCCAGCTTTAAAAAACCTTACGCTGAACCCTTCGGGCAAACTAAATTTCGGAATTTGTAACAGGTTTGCGCGTTTCATTTTTAATGGAATTCTTTTTAACATTCAGACCTCACACAGCAGCTTGGGAGCGATTTTTTTACCATTCTATCAGAACAGGTCAATGGTAAATGGACTTTTCTAAAATCCCTGCAAATTGTACACAAGTAAGTTTTTTGCCTGCAATTCTATTGTGACAAAACGTTCAGTTGGTTCACTATCTGCTGGCTAATGGCGCTGATGATCGTTCGCGACAAGCAGTGAGCTGGGTTTGCAAAGCACCAATGCAACCCAATCCTGCTCGACCAGGGTGTCAATTTGTTCTAAACCAGCTTTTTTCGCTGCGGTAAGCACGCTTTCTGCCTGGAAATCAAGAATGCCGCCCAAAATGAGCACGCCACCTGGTGCTACTGTTTCTGCCAAACCGGTTTCCAGCATTTTCACCAGGACATGTGAGAGGATGTTTGCCAGCACAACGGGTGCCTGGTTGAGACCGTCTGTGCGTGCGATGACATCGCTGTGAGTACCAACTTCGAAGATGATTTGACCTGCCATGCCGTTAAGGGCAGCATTGCGTTCGCACGATGGGATGGTCGTGGGGTCAAAATCGACAGCCAATACCCGTCCTGCTCCCAACCGCACAGCCGCGATCGATAGAATGCCGTTACCACAGCCAATGTCGAGCACGGCTTTGCC
This sequence comes from Chloroflexota bacterium, assembly GCA_012514645.1. GTDB lineage: Bacteria > Chloroflexota > Anaerolineae > Anaerolineales > Anaerolineaceae > Mesolinea. The sequence continues at coordinate 39,851 of JAAYZW010000016.1, read as the reverse complement.
CTGGCATCCATACTTTTCCAAAGCAAGCAGACAGAGCTGCGTGGAGGGGTGCGTGCCCGTCCCGAAGGACATATCCGGAGAGATAATAACCGGTAAGCGTTTTCCAGCCAACGACCGGTCAACCCACTCTGGCAATATAATCAAATTCTCTCCGATGAGCAGCGGTTGGTAGCGCTCTTTCCAGGCATCCATCCAGTTTTGATCGGCAATTACTTTGAATTTGAGACTGCCCAGGGGCGCTATTTGACCCAGGTGGCGAATTGCTTTCTCGAGTGCCTGTCGGGTTTGCTCAACCTGGTCATCCATGGGTAAATAAACTGCCACCTGCATTTCGCCGGTGGCTCGTTCTTCGTATTCCTGGTGATTGAATTTTGTCAGGCTGTTAATCAACACACCATCAGGGGCGTAGCGTGAAAACACCTCTGCTACAGCCTCAGCCAACTCACTGCTGCAAACCAGCGAGACTTCCAGCCAGCCGGCAGCGTCATCCACTGAAGGTGTCCTTTAATTTTTCAAAGAAGCTGCGTTCCTGGATTTTGATATCCGTGCCCATGGTCTTGCCCAGCGAGGTCAGCAATTCTTCCTGCTGTTTGGAGAGGTTGGTGGGAATATTCACGTTCACAGTCACCATTTGGTTACCGCGTTCACTTCGGTTCAATACTGGAGCGCCTTTATCTTTCAGCCGAAAAACACGACCAGGTTGTGTTCCGGGCGGAATGCGCAGATTTACATCGCCGTCCACTGTCGGAACTTTAATCTCATCGCCAAGGGCAGCCTGTGCAACGTTGATATCAATGTCCAGCAAAATGTCATTGCCACTTCGCCTGAAAAACTTATGCGGAGCGACGTCCAGCTCAAGGTAGTAATTTCCGTTCGGTCCGCCATTTGCACCGGGTTGCCCTTCACCGACCATGCGGATCTGGTTGCCATCATCAACGCCGGCAGGAATGTTGACTTTCATTTGGCGGGTTTTCCGCTCCAATCCGCTTCCGCGGCAATTACGGCAGGGGCTCTCCACCATCTTCCCGCGACCACCACAGGTCGGGCAGGTCGTAACCTGGACCATCGAACCCAAAAAGGTTTGCTGCATCTGGCGTACCTCACCCTGACCCTGGCAGGTTTTGCAGGTGACCGGCTGGGTGCCGGGCTCAGCGCCGCTGCCGTCACAGACCGAGCAGCGTTCATTGCGGGTTACTTCGACTTCCTTTTCCACGCCAAAAACGGCTTCCTCGAAAGATAATTTAGCATAACCCTTGATATCACTACCTCTGCTTGGTTGGTTATGACGACGGCGTGAACTTGATGCCTCACCAAAACCGCCGAAACCACCGAAGCCAAATAAGGTCTCAAACAGGTCAGAGAGATCCATAGCAGAATAATCGGGCATGCCCTGGGTGTTGACGCCAGAAAAACCAAAACGGTCATAGGAGGCTCGTTTTTCAGGATCGCTCAAGACGCCATAGGCTTCGTTTATTTCTTTGAATTTTTCTTCCGCGTCAGCAGCCTTGTTGACATCGGGATGATACTGTCGGGCAAGGTCGCGAAAGGCTTTTTTAATGTCATCCTGGGTTGCGCTTCGGGCGATTCCCAGCACTTCGTAATAATCTCGTTTTTCTGCCATAATTCTTCTTCTCAAATAAATTCACTAAACACCTGGCATTGCAATTCTTCTAATCTGTGGCTCGGTCAGGATACCTCGCCAACACAGCCCAAGTGTTTAAATTCTACCGGAAAATGCGAGCGTTACTCCGTTTCAGTGTATTCACCTTCGACCACATCGGGGTCTTCAGATGTTGAGGGCTCTTCAGTTGACGGTTCCTCAGTTGATGTCTCGGTGCCCTGCTGTGCGTAGGCTGCCTGACCGACTTCCTGGAGGATTTTCATCAGTTCCTCAACGGCACTGTTGATCACGCTGGCGTCACTCTGGTCTCGTGCTGAGCGAACCCTGCCTGCGGCATCTTCAACCTTACTTTTATCCTCTGCCGTCACCTTGTCACCGAGGTCCTTGAGCGTCTTTTCAGCTGTATACACGGCGTTATCTGCTGAGTTGCGGGCTTCGATCAACTCACGGTGTTTGCGGTCTTCTTCGACGTGAGATTCCGCGTCGCGGCGCATTCTCTCGACTTCCTCATCGCTCAAGCCCGAGGATCCCGTGATGGTGATGTTTTGCTCACGATTGGTTGCCTTGTCTCGGGCGGTGACTTTCAGGATGCTGTTTGCATCCATATCGAAAATCACTTCAATTTGAGGAACCCCACGCGGAGCAGGCGGGATTCCGTCCAGCGTAAACTTACCCAGCGATTTGTTGTCTGCAGCCATGGTGCGCTCACCTTGCAAAACATTGATCTCAACTGAAGTCTGGCTATCTGAAGCCGTGCTGAAAACCTGATTAGCACGAGTCGGAATCGTAGTGTTGCGTTTGATCAGCGGTGTGGAAACACCACCGAGAGTCTCGATTGAAAGCGTCAGGGGGGTTACATCCAGCAGCAAAATATCGGTCACATCGCCGCCGAGCACCCCAGCCTGGATGGCAGCACCGATCGCCACCACTTCGTCAGGGTTAACGCCTTTGTGGGGTTCTTTGTTAAAGAACTGGCGCACAGCTTCCTGCACGGCGGGCATACGCGTCATTCCGCCCACCATGACAACTTCGTCGATATCGCTTGGTTTTAAGCCAGCATCATCAAGTGCCTGCTGCACTGGTTTCAACGATTTCTGAACCAGGTCGCCTGTTAGTTGGTCGAGTTTTGAGCGTGTCAGTGTGATAACCAGGTGCTTCGGACCCGACGCATCGGCGGTAATATAGGGCAGGTTGATTTCTGATTGCATTGTGCTCGAAAGTTCAATTTTTGCTTTTTCGGTGGCTTCTTTTAAACGTTGGAGCGCCTGGCGATCCTCCCTCAGGTTGATTCCGTGTTCCTTTTTGAAATCGTCTGCCAGCCAGTCCATGATCCTCTGGTCGAAGTCATCGCCGCCAAGAAAGGTGTCGCCCGAAGTCGACCGCACCTGGAAGACGCCGTCGCCAACTTCGAGGATGGAGATATCAAATGTGCCGCCACCAAGGTCATACACAGCAATAATTTCACTTCGGTCTTTTCTGTCCAACCCATATGCCAGTGAAGAGGCAGTAGGTTCATTAATGATTCGCATCACTTCCAAACCAGCAATCTTTCCGGCGTCGATGGTGGCGTTGCGTTGGGCGTCGTTGAAATAGGCAGGCACGGTAATAACCGCCTGGCTGACGGTTTCGCCCAGGTAGGCTTCTGCATCGTGTTTAATTTTGGAGAGAATCATCGCCGAGATTTCCGGGGCGGTATAGTCTTTGTTTGCCATCGAGACTCTTACATCTCCGTTTGGGGCGCTGTTGATCTTATAGGGAACCAGGCTGAGCGCGCGTTGTACTTCGGGGTCATTGGCTTTGCGACCCATAAAGCGCTTGATTGAAGAAATTGTGTTCTCCGGGTTGGTAATTGCCTGGTTGCGGGCAACCCGACCGACAAGCCGCTCGCCGTTCTTGTTAACCGCAACCACTGACGGTATCAGTCGCTCGCCTTCAGCCGAAGGGATCACAACGGGCTCACCGCCCATCATCACCGCGGCTGCTGAGTTGGTTGTTCCTAAGTCGATTCCGATAATTTTTGTCATTATTTCTCTCCTATTTTGCTACCCGAACAAGTGCGGGTCTGATAATTCGGTCGTTTAATTGGTAGCCGGTACGAACGACTTGAATAATTTCGCCGTCACTAAACTGGTCATTTTCTTCATGTGTGACAGCCTCCTGGTTGAAAGGGTTGAATGCGTCACCAGGTTTTAAATCGATAACGGTCACATTTTGCGCTTCAAGCGTTTTGAGCAGTTTCTTGCGAATCAGCTCAATACCTTCAATCCAGCTGGTGCAATCAGGATCGGAGGGAGGGTGGCTAAGGGCAAGCTCAAGGTCATCCATCACAGGCAAAAAGAGCTTGACATGCTCACCGAGCAGGCGTTCTGCCATCTGGGCGTTTTCCTGCTCTATGCGGCGTTTATAGTTTGCGAAGCTGGCTCGCTCACGCTGCAGGCTGTCCAGGTATTCTTCGGCTCTGGCGATTGATGCCTCTAATTCAGTCTGGAGATCATCTTCCTGCTGGAACACATCATCTTGTTCTTCGTTTTGTTTGGTTGTCTCTTCTTCAGTCACAGTTTCCTCAATATGTTTTTAGTTAATTAAATTGTCATAGACCAAGCCTGACATCAGTTCCGCGACATAACGGACCGTGCTGATGGTCTGGCCGTAAGGCATGCGAATAGGACCGAGAATCCCAAGCGCGCCGGAGATTTGGTCTGCCACACCATAGCGGGTCAAAATGACCGAGCAATTTTGCAATTCCTGCCAGGAATTCTCGCCACCGATCAACACCTGCACCCCGCCGATTTCTTCGGTCATCACCGTGCGCGAGATCAGGTCATCAAGCAGTGGTCGTTCTTCAAGCAGGCGTAGTAGGGAGCTTTCGTTTTGGTCGATGAAGCCCGGCTCGGTGAGCATGTGGGTAATTCCGTCCAGATAAAGTTCGCCGGTCACCAGCTCACCTGCCAGTTTAAGCTGGTCAATGACGGCAGCAAGCACTTGATTGACCAATGGGTCTGATGTAGGTGAGAGCGCTTGAATTTGCTCCAGGCTGGCGTTTGTGCAAACCTGGTTCACCCGCGCCGCAATTTGAGAGAGCTGCTCTTGTGAGCGCACTCCATCCAAAGACAATACGTGCTGCTGAATCTCACCGCCGACCAAAACCATCACCATCAAAACCTGTGTTGCGCGTGTCGCGATCAGTTCGAGATGCTTGAAGGCAATTTTTTCGCTGTGAGGCGCGGTCACAATCGAAACGGCTTGTGCCTGATTTGCCAAAACCGAAGCCGCAAGGGGCAGCCAGTGTTCCAGTCCCTTGCGTGATTGGTAAAATTGGTGTGCGATGGTATTGCGCGTCGATGGCGGAAGGGCAGTGTTCCGCACCAGGTTGCTGACGAAAAATCGGTAGCCTTCCTCGGTCGGCACGCGACCGGCAGACGTGTGCGGTTGCCGCAGGTAGCCGAGCTCGGTAAGCGAGTTCATCTCATTGCGAGCGGTTGCGGAGCTAATTTTCAGGTTGTATACAGTGATTAAGGTCTTGGACGCAACGGGCTGTGCTGTGCGCGTGTGTTCGTGCACAATCAGGGAGAGAATGATTTTTTGTCGGTCGGTTAATTCTGTCATTGTTTTTCACAATTAGCACTCTCGAGCTGAGAGTGCTAATTCTTTCAATTTAATGTTACCATGCGGTAATTTCCTCGTCAAGAAAAGGATAACGAGGGATGATTAATTTTGTGTTAGAAGCGCTTTATGAGCGTTCAGAAACGACTTCGACAACCTGGCGGTCAATGCCGCCAAAGCGATACTTATAGTCCTCGCCCCCACGCATCAGGTCGACCTCATCAAGACCTTGCTCAATTGCCCAGCGAATTAATTTGACCAGCAGCGCCCAGCCGGGCGAGGCGGAGGCGAATTGCGGGTTCCAGCCGGTGTTATAGACCCATAGTTTATTGTCATCGATGAAATTAAGGTAGATGGCAGCCTGTTTGCCCTCCAGGAGCAGGCTGGCGATATTAAGGCTGCCAGCGCTCTGGGCTTTTGTTGCCAGGGTGGTCATAAACTTCTCGGTTTGGGGTGTTAGAAACCTGGCTTTCTGTTCTTCGTTTCGCATGAGATCGAAGAAGGCAGCCATCTCTGCCTCGATATCGGGCTGGTCCTGCCTGAAGACCAGTTCTGCCGTGTAGTCCCGCTCGAGATTGCGTTCCTTTCGGCGGATTTCGTGACGCTGTTTTTTTGAAAGCGACCCCAGGTAATCATCCCAGGTTGACGGCAGGTGGATGCTGGGCGATGGCTGAAGTACGCGCTTTTCGAAACTGTGTCGGTTTTCGATGCAAAGAGACTCCAATATGCTAATCGCAGGGGAGTCGGACTGAAAATTGGCTAATTCCATTCGACTGGTCTTGTTGTGCCCTTCCTTTTCGAGAAAAGGGAGCAAATGACGCAGAAAGACTTCAAGCTCACCGGGCAGGCAGATGAAATCGAGATAGTCGGTCACCTCCACCTGACCGATGAAGCGCAGTGCCGACTGGGCTCCCGGTTTTGATGACGAAAACAACGGGGCTACACCCACCAGGCGGTTGTTTTGGCGCGCGCTTACAATTTGCAACTCCGAGTCCTCTTGGGACCATTCACCACCCCCGAGTGTCTCCCACCAGGTATGCAGATACCAGAATTCCAGGAAAGGGTAAGGGCGAAAAGTACCAGCGACCAACTGATTCCATTCAGGCTCCAGGCTTCTCCACTCATCTACCCTGGTTATCAGGCTTAATTCCATGCCAGAAATTATACTCGCTGGCACGGATTGTGTACTGAATGTACCAGGGAATATTGAATTACGATTTAAAGGATGCATATGAAACATGATCTAATTTTGTTCCGACCCGACGGTGAACAGGTGTTTATGTCATCGACCGGACGCTCAAAACAGCGTGCCCGGGGGCGGGAGGAAGACCTGCTCGTGGCATTTCTGAGTCTGCGAAAACCATCCGACGATGCTGCTTCGATCGCGAAGGAACTGGAAAAACATACAACTGCTTTTTATAAGACCAGCGGCTCGGTTACCAAAGCGATCAAGGTGTTTGTCGAAGGCATCAACCGCTTTTTCCTGCAAAAAAACAACTATTTCGACCAACCGGAATCCTGGCAGACAGCCACCCTGATGCTTGCGGTGGTTCATCATGGCACCCTCTTTCTCGCCCAGGTTGGTGCGACCCAGTCGCTCGTTTTTGTGAACGGGCAGGTTGAGCGCTACTTTGATGAAAGCCTGGACCAGCGCGGTCTTGGTGTTGCCACGGTAACAACCCCCCGATATTACCAATTGACCCTGCGTGGGAATGAAACCATCGTGTTTACTAATCCAGACGAGAATGGAGAATCTGACTTTACAGATCTGACTCCAGTGGTTGGCGAGTTAAAACTGCGCTCTGAAGAAAACCAGCCATTGAGTATTTTACAGGTTAAGCCGGGAGCAGGGGAGACAGTTTTAAGACATTTAGACGAATTCGATTTTGCGGCGTTGCTGCCTGCCCTAGTTAGTCCAGAGCCTGAAGTGACCGAAGATACTTTAGAACCAGAGCCGATTGGAGAGGCTGAGCAAGCTGCCGAACCCCAGGAACCCTGCCTGGCGGAAGACTTGTTTGGTCAGGCTGTCTTGTATAACGAGTCGGAACCGGAGGAGGGTACCAAGGAACTGACGGTTGGTCTCGTTGAAGAACAGACGCAGACGATTGAAGTCGCCATCGCACTTCCCGATGAGCCGCAAGAGCAATACGTTGCTGAGGGTCAGGAAGAAAACAGTTTCGAGAAGCCTGATTTTGGTGTCCTGAAGGCAAAGACACTGAAAGGGGTTGCCGCAGGTGCCGGCTGGCTGCGCCGGGTGGAAGACAAGGCAGGATCGATTGCTTCGACCGGGAACCCATCGGTAGCGATCAGGGAACTTCCGGTATTAACCAAAATTCTTATCGCTGTGCTGGTCCCAGTGGTGATCGTGATTTTGACAGCCATGGTGTTTTTCAACCGTGGTGAGAACCACGAATATGCCTATTTTCTCGCTCAGGCTGAGGCGTCTGTGAATAATGCCGGCTTGATGCAAACCGCTGATCTGCAGCGGGAAGGCTGGGAACAAGCCTTGCTTTGGCTTGACCAGGCGGCGGCATATCAGGACACAACCGAAGTGCAAGCGCTGCGACTGCGCGCGCAAACCGCCTTGGACGACCTGGAGGGTGCCAGGCGATTGCATTATGTCGCAGCCTTTGCCCCTGCCCTCTACCCGGATCTGGATATCGGATCTATCGTCTCGCTTGGCAGCGATCTCTATTTGCTCGACCGTGCTTCAGGTTCAGTGAAATATTTGCGCCTTCATTCGAACGGTTATGTCATGGAAAGCGATTTCACCTGTGGTCCCGGCACATATGGCGGTATCCAGGTAGGAGAATTGGTTGACCTGATCAGCATCCCGCTAAATAACCCCGCCAAGGCACCGGTGCTGGCGATCGATAGCGGCGGAAACCTGCTCTATTGCTCTCCAAACACCAGCCCGAGCTCCGTTCACCTGCTATTACCCGATAACGGCTGGGCAAATTTATCAAAAATCGTTTTCGACAGCAACAGGCTCTATGTGCTCGACTCGGGAAACGCCGCTTTGTGGATCTACCGCGGTTTCACTGCCAACTTTACGAACGCTCCTGTTGCTTACTTTGACGAGGAGATGGTTGATCTTTCAAGTGCCATTGATTTTGCGGTCGAGGGCGAAGAGCTGTTTGTATTGCACAAAGATGGGCTCAGCTCACACTGCCTGACTTCTTTTGTGACCGGCATCACCTCCTGCGAAGTGCCGTATCCTTACCACGATGCTGGCACGAGCGGGACAAATGTGGACTTTGCCACACTGAAACTGGAGCAAATTGCCTACTCACCGCCGCCGGATCCTTCAATTTATTACCTTGAGCCCGAAAGAGCCGAATTGTATCAATTTAGTTTGAAGCTCAACCTTAATAGAGTGCTTCGTTCTGGCGTGAGTAGTGGTGTATTGCCGCAAAGCAAGGTCTCAGCCTTTTATGTCAGCCCCGACCGGCGTATCTTTATGGCGTTTGGCGGCCAGCTTTATTATGCAGTTTTGCCGTAGCACGGTACAATTCGGATATGAAATTAAGCCGAATGCTTAACCTCCGCGGAACCAAATATGCATACCTGGCGCTAGCCATGGTCTTAAACATCGCCTGGGCACTGCTTTTCTTCAGCCTGGTCGATACCATGATGCTGCGTTTTGGCGAGGCGATGCAGGGGGTTGACACCACACTCATGCTGGGGATTTTTCTGGGCTCGCTCACGATCGGGTTCCTGATTACCCTGCTGGCAAAAGACCGCCGCGGTCCTACCTATGGCATTTATGGTGGTATCGCTGGTCTGGTCGTGATTGTATTGATGACCTGGAAATCCGGTTTGCTCTCCGCGCTGGTTGGTTTTATGGCGATTTTTGGCGGAATTAACGGGGGCACCCTCGGCGAGATGTATCAGCAAATCCAACGGAAGAAAAAGTAAGCAAACTGAAAAATAGTAAGAGGCGGTTTCTATGACGCCCGTTCCCCTGCCATCATAATCAACTCTTTGGTCCAAAATCTTGGGGTGGAGATAAGGGATTTATTTTTTTCTCGTCGGCAGCCAGGGCATTTCCGGTCCTTCAACTCCCAGGTGTTCTGCCAGCGCGGCTCGCATTGCCGTTCGATCGTCCCAGTCATATTCTGTTGTAAAGAAACACATCGATTGTTCGTGACCCTTGCCCAGCGAGATCACCAAATCACCCGGCTCTGCAAGCGAGATTGCACTGCGAATTGCATCTCCGCGGTCAGCGACCCTCAGAAAATTCTGCCCCTCCACACCGCCAGCCGAGATGGCTGCGTTTGCCATGTCTTCGAGAATGGCATCCAAAGACTCGGTTCGCGGATCTTCAGCGGTCAGGATGGTCAGGTCAGCACCCTTAATCGCTTCAATCGGCATCATCCGGCGCTTCTCGCGGTCACGCAGCCCAGCCGAACCAAACACCGCGATCACTTTGCCATCGATCAGCCCCTGAGCGGTTTCGAGCGCCGCAGCCAGGGCAAACGGTGTGTGCGCAAAATCGACGATGGCGATAAAATCCTGCCCCAGATCGATCCGTTCCATACGACCCGGAACAGTCGCCTGGGTCGCCAGGGCTGCCACCGCCTGTTCGGCTGGAATGCCCAGTCCATTGACGCAGGTTGCCAATGCAGCCAGGCAGTTGGAGACATTGTAAATGCCAACCATCGGGCTCTTAACCCGATAGGTCGCCTCGTTGATGTGGCAATCAAAGCTGAGCTCGCTGGGGGTGTTCTCAATGTTTTCAGCCCAGAGATCCGCCTGGTTGATTCGTGAATAGCCCAGGTATCCTGGTGGCGAGATCCGCTCCAGATAGCCGTATGAGCGGTCATCTTTGTTTAGGATCGCCAGGCGCGGGTTGCCGATTGATTTCCGGTGGGTCGCCCACAAGCTCTCAACCAAGCGCCCTTTTGCCTCGAGATATTTCTGCCAATCGCCGTGATAGTCAAGGTGTTCGTGGGTGATGTTGGTCACCACCGCGATATCAAACTCGCTGGCAATCGCGCGCTCCTGCGCCAGCCCGTGCGACGTGCTTTCGAGGATGCAATGTGTCATTCCAGCACGCACCATCTCTGCCAGGTAAGCCTGGATATCCGGCGAATCGGGCGTGGTCACGTGGAAGCCGGTATCGATCGCCTGGTCGCCTATCAGGGCGTTTACGGTCGAGATCATGCCGGTCTGTACGCCGGCTTGCGCCAGGATGTGGTGGATCATGCTGGCAGTGGTGGTCTTGCCGTCGGTGCCGGTTACACCGATCATGCGCAATTTGCGTGCGGGAAAGTTTTGGGTGGCGGCAGCCAGCCAGGCAAGCGCTTTGCGTGGGTTATCGTCAATTTCAAGGTAAGCCGCGCCCAGGTTGCCGGGAGCAGGGCGGTTGCCGACAATCAGGGCTGCGCCGCGCTCAATCGCGGAAGCTATGTAATCAAAGCCGTCAAAATTCTCACCTTTGATAGCGACGAAGGCGTCTCCGGGTTGCACCTGGCGGGAGTCGCTGGTGACTGCCCTGATTTTCACATCCGGAATATTGCCGGTGGTGATCACGGGAATTTTGGAAAGCAGGTTGGAAAGTTTTTTCAGTCGAGGTCTGCGCATCTATTTAGCCCTTTGCCCGAGAGGTTTTTTATTGAAAATCGAGAACAGCAGCAAAAACAATGCCACCACTACCATGACCAACCCGATGATAAAGGAGTTTTGCGGGTTGAGCCCATTCGATTGCCTGACTTCAAAGGGGATTTCGAGACTCACTTGTGGAGAAATTGCGTAAGTACCGCTGAGACCACTTCCTCCCAGCGCCATTTCGAGAACACCATTTATATCGAATTTGCCGAAAGGCACAATTTCCCACGAAATAGTTTGACGCCCCTTTTCAAGCGGTGTCAAAATTCGTCTTTGGGGGGTGATCACGCTGCTGTTAGCATTGAATTGGGCATCGAAAATATAGCCACTTGCCAGGTTTTGCTCGAGCGTCTCGTCGGGTTCAAAAGTGAGAGTGATCATGTTGTTTTGGTTGGTGAGCAGTTCAGTTGGATAAGTTGCCATCACTTTTAACGTGCCGGAACTGCCGTAAGCCCAATCGCTCAAGGTTTGCGCCTGGCTGGTGGTCTCGATCGCGCTGCCGCGCCTTGCCATGAAGGCAACCCCCATGAGCAGCAGGGCAACAGCGAGAATAATCAGGGTGGGCAGTTGTTTGGTTTTCATTGTGTCTCAGTTTGTGGTTTTTATTCTTAGCTCGCCTCTATTTTACCCTCGGGAAAGAAAACCGGGGCGTAATCATAAAACCATGTGGGGCGAGATAGATATCAGCGAAGACCCCAATTTTCAGCAACCGTTCTGAGCGGTCAATCCAACAAACAGTGACCGAACGCGAAAGGTGGTCAAACGATCATTTTATCAAATTACAGATAGCAAATACGGCAGATAATGGTAAAATAATGCGTACATATTCCGGGGCGGTGGCGGAATAGGCAGACGCAACGGACTTAAAATCCGTCGGTGGTGACACTATGTGGGTTCGACCCCCACCCGCCCTATATGAGCAGCTCAGACTCCCATTGCAGGGAGTTTTTGCTTTGATTTAATAGATCTGCAAATTAATCACAGACCCATAACCGCGGCGCAGCGTAGGGGGAGGTCCCAATCACGAACGTAGAATCACCACCCAATCAGCCGATGTTTGTGTGTGATCATTGATTTCGGCGGATTGAGGAGGGACAATATCACCGGTATACCAACGCCACAACCTCCTCAATCTCGCCCTACAGAGCCAGTATGCGGTTTTTGACAAGCAATTTCCAATCGTACGGGCGGGTTCCCCCACAGATGCTCCCTGCTCACGTCCTGAACCAATCCCTACCGTTTTGGAGCCTGATTATCCGTGCATTCGGTTTTAGGACTAAAGTTTCCATATTGAAAATTCCCACCTTGCTTAAGATTCCACCGATACTTCTGCTCGAAACGTTTATAATACTAAGGGTTAAGAACGATGAGAAAACACCGAAAAACTTTCCTGCTCGTATTCATGCTGTTAGCACTGCTGCTCTCAGCTTGTAATGAAGTGGGCCAGACTGGGGATCCTACAGCCACCCCAGAATCTTTTTTTCCAGCCACCGCCGAAGTGACCCACGATCCACTCGTCCTGATCAATCCCACCCCTACGCCAGACCTGGTAAACCCCAACCCGGTGCGCATTACCGAACTGGAATATCTGCAAGAAGATACCGAATTGTTGATCATGGCAAAGCTTTTCAATAATTTGAGCGACGCGATTCTGAGAGATGTCCAGCTGGAAGTGCTTGCTCTGGACGCCAGCGGCAATCGCATTGCCCAGCAGCGCACCGCTTTCCGCTACCTCTTCTCAAACGAGACTACCAGCCTGGTGCAGAAATTTGAACTCAACGCTGGTCTGGTGATTACAGGCGTTGAAGTGCGCGTAGTTGACGGATTGATCGATCGCACCCTGAAATACGCCCAGCCCCTGACCGTTAGCCAAACTTCTGCTTTTCGGGTGGGCAATGACTACGCCGTCACTGGCTGGCTGAAAAACTCTGACCCCTACACCTACACCCAGGTGCTGCTGAACGCAATCGCCTACAATGCAGCTGGTCAAATTGTGGGCGGCGGGCAGGCGAATTTTGATTTCGTCCCCGAAGAGGATGAGGTCGGTTTCAGCATCCTGGTCAACAGCCGGCGCGGAGAGGTTGTCGACCATGTCGACGTGAGCCCCTGGATTACCAGTTATTCTGCTTCACTCGAAGGCGGCAATTGGTGGAACTCAGTCAGCACGAGTGAATGGAACTTTGCGATTGACCAGTTCAATCATATCACTGGCGGGGCGGTTCTCAAAAATGAAACAGACCAGGTGCTTACTGAAACCTTTGTCATTCTGACCGTCTCGGATGCCGAAAACCGTGTCTGTTTTGCCGGTAACGAGTATTTTGATGTTATTTGGCCCAATGAAAATATTTTTTATGCACTAAACCCATCGCGCCTGCCCGACTCATGCCTGGGGCAAAAAGTTGACCTGGTGGTTGTTCCTGGCGAATTCGGTCAGTTTCCTGCCGATTTCAACCCATTGCTGGCTTCACAGGCAGCTTTTATTGATAACAGTACTGTTAGCGTGAGCGTCGTGAATAATTTAAATGCCTCCATCAGTTATTCACGCGTTTATGTGCTGCTGCGGGACAGCGAAAACCGTATTGTCGGTGGAGGCTCTGCAAACACAGAACTTATTCGCTCTGGCAGCTCAACCAGCGCATCAATATCGGTTGCTTACCTGGGCGACAGTGAAGAATTGAGCATTTTTGCTTTCGCGACCTTGCCAGCAGACGTTGAATTTGGAAATTAATAAGGAGAAAAATACTTTTATGAAACTAAACCCTGGTTTACGCAGGTTTATTCCTACACGAATCGAATTGAAAAGTCCGGTTCCAGCAGACATCGAAATCGCCCAAGAGGCGACACTCAAGCCAATAACTCAGGTTGCCGAGGAAATGGGTTTGCTGCCCGAAGAGCTTGAGCTCTATGGCGATTACAAGGCAAAAGTCAAACTGGATGTGCTTGAACGGCTTGCAGATGTACCTGATGGGAAATATATTGACGTTACCGCTATCACTCCGACACCGCTTGGCGAAGGAAAAACCACTACAACCGTTGGTCTCAGCCAGGCGATGGGCGCTCACCTCGGTCGCAGCGTAATCACCTGCATCCGCCAACCATCTCAGGGACCAACTTTTGGGATTAAGGGCGGTGCTGCTGGCGGTGGCTATTCGCAGGTGATTCCGATGGAAGATTTCAACCTGCATCTGACCGGTGACATCCACGCTATCACAGCTGCCAATAACTTGCTGTCTGCCGCGATCGACACGCGGATGTTCCACGAATCCACCCAGAGCGACACCGGTTTGTTCAACCGCCTTTGCCCCAAAGACAAAAAAGGCAAGCGCAGTTTCGCCCGCGGTATGATCGGTCGTTTGGAAAAAATGGGCGTCACCGAACGCGACCCTGACCTGTTGACCGACGAACAAAAGGCAAAATTTGCCCGCCTGGATATCGACCCCGATACCGTTACCTGGAGGCGCTGTGTGGATGTGAACGACCGCATGCTGCGCGGCATTACCGTTGGGCAGGGTTCCGCTGAACAATTCGAACTACACACCAACTATTACATCAGTGTCGCTTCAGAACTGATGGCTATTTTAGCACTGGCTACCAGCCTGGAAGATATGCACGAGCGCATCGCCAGGATCGTAATCGGGCAAAGCCGGGCGGGTGAGCCCGTAACCGCAGATGACCTGGGGATTGCTGGAGCCCTGACCGTTTTGATGAAAGATACGATCAAGCCCAACCTGATGCAGACCCTGGAGGGGACACCAGTTTTCGTTCATGCCGGACCGTTTGCCAATATCGCCCATGGCAACAGCTCGATCATGGCAGACAAAATCGCCTTGAAACTGGCTGATTTTGTGATCACGGAGAGTGGTTTTGGCGCTGACATGGGCATGGAAAAGTTCTTTGACATCAAGTGCCGCTATTCAGGCAATCTGCCAGATGTGGTGGTTTTGGTAGCGACTGTGCGGGCGTTAAAAATGCATGGTGGTGGTCCCAAGGTGACCGCAGGGGCACCACTGGCGGCAGAATACGTCAATGAAAACCTCGAACTGGTTGAGAAAGGTGCCGATAATATGCTTGCGCATGCCAGCATCGCTCAAAAATTTGGCATCCCGGTTGTGGTAGCGGTTAATCGCTTCCCGACTGATTCAGATGCCGAGCTTGAACTGGTCAGAAAAATTGCGCTTCAGCATGAGGGCATCGTGGATGCTGTCGTTGCTGATCATTTCAGCCAGGGTGGTGCGGGCGCTGTAGAGCTGGCAGAAGCCGTGGTCAAAGCCTCGGAACTACCTTCGCATTTTAAATTCCTCTACCCGCTTGAGATGTCGCTTAAAGACAAAATCGAAACCATCGCTTGTGAAATATATGGTGCCGGTGGCGTCGATTACAGCCCGATCGCAGAGCAGCGCCTGGAGCGGTATGAACAGCTCGGTTATGGCAATCTGCCGATTTGCATGGCGAAAACGCACCTTTCGATCAGTCATGATCCGGAGCTGAAGGGCGTGCCAAAAGGCTTCCGCATTCCGATTCGGGATGTGAGCGCCTCGGTTGGCGCTGGGTTTGTCTACCCGATTTTAGGCACAATGAGCACAATGCCAGGGCTTCCCACCCGCCCGGGGTATTATGATATCGGTATTGACTTCGAAACCGGTAAAATTTTGGGTTTGAATTAATCGAACACCACATTTTAGCGACCGACCATCATGATTGATGGTCGGTTTTTAGATCTGAGAGTGTTGTTGTAGGGACCTGGACCTGCCTGTTCCTGTTACATGACCGGTCGAGGCCTGCCTCGACCCTACGAATTCGATAACTTTTTTCCCAAATGCATCGATCTTACAATTGCTTATACCGCTCAATTTGCGGGGCAATTTGCGCAAGGGAAGCTGCCCAAAACTGCTTGCTGCGAATGTCGATGCCAAAACGGGCAGCCAGGTCAGCTGCTGAGGCTTCGCCGGTGCTGGCAAGCAGCGCCTTATAATCCTCAACAAAGGCAGCGCCTCGCTCCTTATAGATCGCATACAGACCCTTTGCGAACAAACTCCCGAAAGAGTACGGGTAGTTGTAGAAGGATATCCCGGTGCTGTAATAATGCGGTTTCCAGGTCCAGGCGAACTTGTTCATCACTTCCGGATCAACGCCGTCGCCATATGCATCGCGCTGTGCCTGCAGCATGATCTCGCTGATTTCATCAGCCGAGAGCGTAGCGCTCAGACGGCGTTCAAAAACTTCTTTCTCAAACAGAAAACGGGAATAAATGTCAACTATGGTCTGGGCATCACCCGAGATGGATGACTCCAGGATCGCAAGTTCTTCCTGTGGATCATCAATTTCTTCGAGCAGCGCGTTGAAGACGATTGTTTCGCACATGATCGAGGCAGTTTCTGCCAGCGTCATTGGTGTTTCTGTTTGCAGCGGGGTTTTGTCAGCCTGGAAAGCGCAATAGTTGTGAAAAGCGTGCCCGAGCTCATGTGCCAGGGTCATCACCTGGTCAAATGAACCGTCAAAATTGGACATGATCCGGCTTTCCTTGACACCTTCGACGCCCATGCAATAGGCGCCTCCGCGTTTGCCGGGTCGCTGGAGCGCATCGATCCAATGGTTGTCAAACGCGTGGCGGGCAAAATCGGATAACTCCTGCGAGAAACTGGCAAAATTGGTTAGGATGACCGCTTTGGCTTCTTCGAAGCTGTAGGTTTTGTCCACCTTGCCAAGGGGGGCAAAAAGGCTCCACCAGGGCAATTTCTCGGTGCCCAAGTGTTTGGCTTTAGCCTGGTGATAATCGCGGAACATTGGCAGCGCTTCCTGGATTGCACCGATCATGGCGTCCAGAGTCTGGCGGTCGATTCGCGACATTTCGATTGAGGAATGCAGGCTGTCTTCACGCCCACGCTTGCGGTTGAGCGTGTTGACCTCGCCTTTGACGCCGTTCAGGCAGGCTGCCAGAGCTTCTTTCATGTCTTCAAAAGTGGCTTGCTCGACATAATATGCGCGTTCGCGCACATCCGCAACAGGATGACTGCGCAGATTAATCAGCGCCGGCAGCGGCAGGCTCTCCACCTTGCCATCGATCTCAAAATCAACTTGTTTTTGCGAAGTCAGGGTGCCCTGCAAATCACCCCAGGCAGAACCACCTGAGAGTGAGAGTTCGTTGGCGAGTTCTTCCTCCGGTTCGCTCATCAGATATTGGCTTTGTTCAGCCTCTTCCAACAGGATGAAGGCATGTTCATGAGCAGCGCCGGGGAGAGCCAGGGCTTCCGGCAGGCTTGCGCCCAGTTTGCCGAGCCAAATGGCAATCCGTGAGCTGACATTTCTGAGCGGCAGCATGCCAATCTGGAATTTTGACTGCAGTTGTTCAGCAGCCTTATCAAACGAGTCGGTAGAGGTCAGCCCGTAAAGATATGAACCAATCGTGCCGGCGCGCGTGGATATCGTGTTGTTGAGGTTAACCAGGCGATTAAGTTTTTCGTTGAGAACTTCGGGGGTTGTCTTTCCAGGCTCAACAGGGAGGAGCTCTTCTTCAAAAAGCTTGGTTAATGAAAGGGTTTCATCTTTCAGGGTGGAAAGATCGGCAGCGAGCTTGGGGTCGTCCAGCCCGGTATAAATATTACTCAGGTCCCATCGTGGAATAGTTTCGGTCATGTTAATCTCCTTTGAACATAATTATATCGATATGGTGCAAGTATTTAGACGATGATGACAATATAAAGAAAAAATGTAGGGCGCAAAATTGTTGACGCCCTACAATAAACAGTTTTTATTAATTAAAGAAATCTATTGCCGCGTCTAATTGTGGATCGCGGTCTGCGTCAAGGTCTTCCTGGGTAAAGGGCACTTCGATGTCAGGCGTGAGACCAACTTCGTTAATCTGGTTGCCGTTTGGTGTCAGCCAGCGCGCGATGGTGATGCGGACACCACCAGCTTCGGTGCGCAGCGGAATCCAGTTTTGTACTGAACCTTTGCCATAGCTGGTAACACCGATGATTGTGCCGCGACCATAGTCCTGGATGGCGCCGGCAGTAATCTCAGAAGCTGAAGCCGTGCCTTCATTAATCAATATTACCAGGGGTATTTCGGTTGCCAAGCCGCCCGGCTGAGGGCGGTAGCTTTCACGCGTGCCATCGCCATATTCTTCGTACATGACAATACCATCACTGATAAATTCTGAGGTAATCTCAATCGCAGTGATCAATAATCCACCTCCGTTGTTGCGCAAGTCAAAGATGAGCCCTTTGGGGTTTTGCGCCAATAGATCTCTCAGTGCTTCCCTAACCTGGGCAGTTGCCAGTTCATTGAAGGTATACAGCGCGATGTATGCGATATCGCCCTCAAGCATTTGGTAATCAACTGCCGGCACCTGGATCATCTCGCGCACAATGGTGATGTCCAGGAGCTCATCGCCGCGCCTGATGGTCAGGGTAACTGCTTCTCCGGCCGGACCGAGAATCTTCTGCAGTGCCAGGTCGCCGGGCACACCGATCATATCTTCTCCATCGATGGCAATGACAAGGTCTTTCGCTCGTATGCCGGCTTTTTCAGCCGGAGAGCCTTTCATTGGAGAGACGATCTCAACATATTCACCGGAAGTATTAACCCACGCACCAATGCCGGTATATTCTTCTCCGCTCATTTCGGCATTTGCCTGGGTAAATTGTTCGGGGTTCATATAGGATGTGTGCTGGTCGCCTGTGGCTGCCAGCATGCCCTGGATCGCGCCGCGCATCAGCGCAAGATCATCCAAGGGCTGGTCAACGTAATTTTTGTGCAGCAAGTCCCAGCTTTCCCAAAACGGCAAAAACAACTCTTCAAGTTCTTCCGGGCTTTGTGCCTGAAATACGGGGGTCGGTATGGGGGTTTCTCCTGGAAGGGCAGTTGGAACCGGTGTTGCCGGTGTGCTTGGGCTCTGGCTGATACCGAAAGCCTGACGAAATGAGTTGTTGGGAATCAGTGCACCAACCGCAAACCCGCTAAAAAAGGTGACACCCATCAAAAGGATGACGCCTAAAATAAGCAAGCAAGATCGTAATACTTTGTTATCCATAATTTTCTCCAATGTCTGTTCTCAACTGCTGAGAGCAGTGACCAATCAAATTTTACCAACCAACCTTCGCCAATACCTGCGGCAAATCGCACAGCTCGGCGATGGTGATGTGGCTGTTCGAGACTTCCGGCGATGGGTGCACCAAAATTGTCCGCATACCAAGCGCTTGGGCAGAATCGAGGTTGGGAACGCGGTCATCAACAAATAAGCAAGTTTCGGGGTCGGGGTTACCAGCCTTTACCAAAGCCAGCTTAAAAGCCAACGGATCCGGTTTGCAGTATGGGTAGGTATCCAAAACATCAATTATCCCGATAAACAAATCCCTGATGCCGACCAGTCTCAAAATCTGCTCGGCATGAAGCCTGGAAGCGTTCGTGAAAATCCATTTCTCGTGCGGCAAGTCCAGAAGCGCCTGGCGTAACACCTGATTTTCTTTGATCACATCTGAGAGGTTGACGTTGTGAACATAATCGAGATAATCGTGAATGTCTGCCCCATATTCGTCACTCAACCCTTTCATCGTGGTGCCATGCTTGTGAAAGAGACGCTCACGCTCCTCATGGATGATCTCAGGGGGTAAGCCAACGTGTTTCTCAATGAACTGATAAATGCGCTCACCAAGGATGTCCCAGGCGCCGGTGTCTGAGGGGTAAACTGTGTCATCCAGATCAATCAGCAAAAGGTTAAGCTTGCTCATTCCCTGGTTAGCCACCTGTTCATGTTTTGTGGGGGCACGAAACCATCCATCGATGCCAGCAGCTCCTGCGGGTCACTTGATTCGACAAAGAGACCGCGGTGTTCAGGGTAGATAAAACCAGAGCCGATGGCATGGTTAAACAGATCGAAAAGTGGGTCGTAATAGCCATCGATGTTTAAAAAACCAATCGGTTTGTGATGCTGTCCCAGCTGTGCCAGTGTGAGTGCCTCGAGAACTTCATAAAGCGTGCCAAAACCTCCCGGCAGGGCAATGAAGCCGTCTCCCAGTTCGCTCATGCGTGCTTGCCTGATCTGGATATTGGCTACCTTTTCGATTCGGGTCAATTTGGCGTAGACAAGATGAGGGAGATTGAGGTCATGATTGATCACGCCGATCACCTGCCCATGATTCTCCAACGAGCCGCGAGCGACGGCGCCCATGAGACCGGTTTTGCCCGAGCCGAAAACGATCGTGCGGTCTTCGGCAGCGAGGAGTTTACCGAGATTGTATGCCGCCTGGACATATTTTTCCTCGAGATTGTCGGCAGACCCTGCATAAATTGTGATTGTTTTCAACTTGTTTTCCATAAGTCATCGAATTATACACTTGCTTTAGCGAAGATAACGCAGGAGCATAATCTCCCAGAAAGCCAGATATGGGAAATTTCAGATGTTAATCCCACTCCGAATTTGTGAGTACTACAAGGCTATTGTGATAACGGTAGGGGGGCTCAGGATGTGAGCAGAGCTGAATTTTTTTAATCGGCCAAACCCATCCTGCTGGAATCACGGTTTTCAATACCTTTCCTGCCTTATTGATCAGAGTAGGTCTGACAATGTAAGCGTTCATTGAGTGCTCACATTGGGGACTCCTCCTACGCTTATGTGTGGTAATTTATAAAGATACTTTAAGGGCTATTGTTTATTTAGGTCTGCGCAGGAAGCCAAAGATCACCACCAGGACGATGCCAGCAGAACTGATCGCAATCATCGTCAGTCCGATGCGTTGACTATCGCCAAAAAGCAGTTGGGTGGTGCTGGGAGGGGTGGTTGCTGTCGGACTGGGGAGTGGGGTTTTGCTCGGGATGGGTGTGCGGGAAGGCACAACCACGGTTGGCTGTGGGGTGTAAGGGGCGATCGTGGCGCTGGGTTCGAGGGTGGCAGTCGCGACTGTTCCGAGTTTGATTAGTAGAAAATCTCCGCTATATATCTCGATTGCCTCGGGGCTGTTGCCGTTCAGGGTCATGATTTCGCTGGGAGTCATGCCATAGGCTTCGGCGATGTCGTAGAGCGTGTCGCCTTCCACTACATGGTGATAGATGGCGCCGTCTGCCTGCGGAGTGGAGACGATCACCGCTTGTTGGCTGGCGCTCACCTTTGTGAGCGGGACCAGGCAGAGGATGGCAATGATTAAGAATAAGCCCAATTTTTTCATCGCACTTATTATAGCCCTTTTGGCAATTCCTGTTCTTATCGTTGGGTCATAAGAGCTTCACCAATCGAAGTCATGATATCACTTACAGCGAACAGACACTGACCGTTCACAATTCCACCACTATTCACATTCATCTCCTGATGGTACTAAATCTTGGTTACAATTAACCGAAATCACCACCGGAGGAGCTAATGGCTTGTACAGATGAATATATCCAATATGTCCTGGAACAGTTGAGCCCGGCAGGTGAAGTAAGCGCTCGAAAAATGTTTGGCGAATACGGTCTCTACATGGATGGTAAAGTCATCGGTCTGATCTGTGACAACCAGGTTTTTCTTAAAAAGACTGAAGCTGCCGCTGACCTTCTGGGCGACGAAGCCGAAGAGGGTTTTGCTTATCCAGGCGCGAAAGCATCCTATGTATTTGAAAACCTGGACGACCAGGATTTCGTGGTCCAGGTCTTTAGGGCATCGTGGGAGCAAATACCTTTTCCGAAACCTAAGAAGCCGAGAAAGTAACTGAAGGGAGAAAATATGACAGAGAGCCTGCGGGAGACCATTTTATTGATCGTCCAGGTTTGCAGCCTGCTTGCCTTGATTATGTACGTGGTGAAGACTGCCGAGATGGCGCGCGAGACAAAAAAGTCTGCGGCTGCCACTGAAAAAAGCATTGAAGAAATGGTCGAAGACCGCAATATGGAGTTTGCTCCCTATGTGGTGGTCTACTTTGATGCTCAAACTGACTCGCCGATTTTTGACCTGGTGATTACGAACACCGGCAAGACTATCGCTAACAATGTGAAGGTGGAGTTTAACCCACCACTACAAACTTCGCTGAAAAATTACAAACTGAACGAGTTATCAATGCTCCACCAGGTCATCCCAGCGATTCCACCCGGTTTCGAATTGCGGACTTCATTCGATCGATTGGAAACCCGATTGGGAACCAGCGATTTGCCTAAACTGTACCAGGTTAAGGTAACTTTTTCCGGGGGGCTCAATGACAGACTCAGGGAAATTAACTACTTGCTCGACCTGAACATGTTTCATGGCATCTGGGAAAGTCACAAAAGCAGCCTGACCGACCTGACACATGCGGTCGAAGATATCCCTCGAAACCTCTCGGGAATCTCTGATGATCTAAAAAGGGTCACCACCCAATTGGGAAAATTAACCGATGATTCCGAAAAAGAAACCGAAGAGGATAGTGAAGTTATAACACGCAAGGTGGCAGAGAAGCTCGAAGCTATTACCAGGGCAATTGATGGTCTGGATCAGACGATCAAGTCAAAAACAAACAAAATTTGGTAAATGCTAAATTAACCTGGCACCATCACCAGGCTGCGCTTTATATATTTGCGATATGCCTGGTAGTCTGCTTAGCTGCTGCTCGACCCAATTTGCATGAGCACTTTCAACCAGCACGTGCACGTTGGGCCCGGCATCCACTGTGGCGCAGACCGGGATGCCTTCTTTGCGCCAGCTCTTTACCATCCACAAAACCACTTCTGTTTCCGGCAGCCAATAGTGTAAGGGTGTGTTGCTGGTGCGCATAACCGCGTGCATCAGGTTTGAATCTTCCTCCACGACCTCGGCGAAGGTTTCAAAATCCCTGGCGAGAATGGCGGAACGGCAAAGATCGACCCGCTCTTGCACGTGAGCCAGGCGCAAGGATTGCAGCGGTGAAGTGCCTGCCAGGGCGTGCCCACCTGTAGAGCCAACAGCCTTATGACCCTTGTCGATCACGCAGACAAGGTCAACCAGAGACCAGTGTTGCGCCGGGGCGATTGACCAGGCGTAGGAATCCGCGTCGCTGCTGCCGGCTTGCCATTCCACGAAACCGGTGGGGATTGAACGGCAGGCAGAACCCGAACCTCGGCGTGCGAGACGCGAAAGCTCTTTTTCTGAAAGCTCCAGTCCGATTGCTGTGCTGGCAGCCAGCGCCAGGGCAGCAAAGGCGGAAGCTGATGAGGCGACCCCCGCGCCAGCCGGAAAATTGTTTTGACTCTCGATTTGCGCGTAGCTGTCGACACCTGCAAATTCGCGGACAACATTCAAGAAAGCACTAACACGCTCTGCGGCTGCACCGGTTATGCGCTCACCTCCAAGTATAAAAACATCTTTATGCAGGGAGGGGTCAAAGTAGACTGTTGTTCGGGTTTCCAGTCCAGAGAGGTTCATCGACAGTGAACTATTACAGGGCAGGCGTAATTGCTGGTCGCGGTTGCCCCAATATTTAATAAAGGCGATGTTGGGGTGGGCAATGGCAGTAACCGGTTGGGATTCTGGACTTTTCATAGTAATTTCGTTATGATTAAAATGGATCTTAATCATAAACGATTTTGCCCCGGTGGCAACTGAGCATCTCTGAGCAGCAAACAAATGGAAATGGAGAGAATATGACAGAATTTGAAAAATCATCCCAGACTTACGAACGGGTTTCAACCTATAACGACCAGGAGATTACAACGGTTTTTGACAAAAACGGCAATATCATCCGTGTACAGGCGAAGGTGATCGGGTCTCCTGCTGCCAGGGAGAGCAAATTGGCAGGCATTATTGACCATACCTTGCTGAAAGCCGATGCCACTGCCGCACAAATTGACTTACTCTGCCGCGAAGCGATCACTTATGGCTTTGGGGCTGTCTGTGTGAACAGCTATTGGGTCAAGCGCTGCAAGAAGGCACTTCTCGGCAGCCAGGTTAAGGTGGCATCCGTTGTCGGATTCCCCCTGGGTGCCATGGCTACCAAGGCTAAGAAAGAAGAAGCCGAGAAAGCAATCAAGGACGGTGCTGTTGAGATCGACATGGTCATAAACGTGGGCGAACTCAAATCGGGCAACCTGGTGGCAGTTGCGAAAGACATCCGGGAGGTTGTTTTGGAAGCCCACAAGCGCCAGGCGATTGTCAAGGTGATCATTGAGACTTGTTTGTTAACAGATGAAGAAAAGGTGACCGCATGCCTGATCGCCATGGAAGCAGAAGCCGATTTTGTAAAGACTTCGACCGGGTTTTCAACTGGCGGCGCAACCATGGAAGATGTTGCCCTGATGCGCAGCGTTGTGGGTGACAAGCTGGGTGTCAAAGCTTCAGGCGGTATCCGCACCTATGCAGATGCCATTCATGCGGTTGAAGCAGGGGCAACCCGCATCGGTGCCAGTGCTGGTATCACGATCGTGGAAGAAGAATTGGCACAATAAGGATACAGATCGCCAACCCAATAATAGTCTCGCATGTAGGGCAACATGATGTTTGCCGCGCGATTCGCAGGGAACTGGACCTGCTTGTTCCGATTGCGTAGGCGTAGGGCGTGATTGGAAGCACCGGAAACTTTGACCAACGAGAATCTTGTCGTGCTTCCAATCCGCCTTGCGAGCCATCTTATCCCCAGGTCACTATAAAATGGCGGATAGAGGGCAGAATACCTACGAATTGCACAAAACTCACGGTGCCCTCAATCTCGCCCTACAGCCTGATCCTGTCATCCTGAGCGCAGAGCATGAACATCACCACCCCCTCTTGAGAGGGGGACGGCGAAGCCGGGGCGTGACTGCCTGTTCCGATTATGGTCTTGTAGGGAACTGGACTTGCCTGTTCCCAATCTTCATCTCACCAAATGCCTTGAGGTCGAGGCGGGCCTCGACACTACGAACTCCCCAATCTTCATCTCGTCAAATGCCTCGACACTACAAATTCGATTACCTTTTCCCCAATAACCGCATGGTCGAGGCAGTCCTCGACCATGCGGTGTACTAATCCGTGGGGTTATGCGATCTGGGCTACAAACTGGCTGTTATACAGCTCCGCGTAAAAGCCATCAGCTGCAAGCAGGCTCTCGTGAGTTCCTTGCTCCAGAATATCGCCATCCCGTAATACCAAAATCCTGTCGGCGTTGCGAATGGTGGATAAGCGGTGGGCGATCACAAACGAGGTGCGACCCTTCATCAGTTTATCCATTGCCTTTTGAATCAAAACTTCTGTGCGGGTGTCAACCGAGCTGGTCGCTTCGTCCAGAATCAAAATGGCTGGGTCTGCCAACACGGCACGCGCAATGGTGAGCAGTTGTTTCTGACCAGCCGAGACGTTACTGGCGTCCTCGTTCAGCACCATCTCGTAACCGCCGGGCAGTGTGCGGGTGAAGTGATCGGCGTAAGCCATATCCGCCGCGCGTTCCACTTCCTCATCAGTCGCCTCCTGGCGACCGTAGCGTATGTTTTCGCGAATCGTGCCGTTGAATAACCAGGTATCCTGCAGCACCATTGCAAACTTGCTGCGCAGGTCTTCGCGGGTCATGTCTTGGATGTTGACATCATCAATTAAAATTTCGCCGCTATCGACATCGTAGAAGCGCATTAAAAGCTTCACAATGGTGGTCTTGCCCGCACCGGTTGGACCGACAATGGCAATTTGCTGCCCAGGCTCAACTTTAAGTGAGAAGTTATTCATTACCGGCTTTTCCGGGTTGTAGCCAAAGCGCACATTTTTGAACTCAACCGCTCCTTCAACCTCGCAGGGCTGAACAGGATTTTCAACATCGGGGGTCTCTTCCTTCTCATTTAGAATTTCAAAGACACGCTCAGCAGCTGCCGCGGTTTGTTGGAGGATATTGGTAATGTTAGCAATCTGTAGCAGGGGATCTTGAAACGAGCGTAAATATTGGATAAAGGCTTGAATTTCACCAACATTCAGGCGCCCCTGTATCACCAGGTAACCGCCCAACATTGCCACAGACACATAACCCAAGTTGCTGATCAGGCGCATGCTGGGCATGATAACCGCGGATAAAAATTGCGATTTCCAGGCGCTGCTATACAATGTGTCATTTAGATCTTCGAAACGGGCGATGCTGGCGGCTTCACCATTGAACGCCTTGAGCACAACATGCCCGCCATACATCTCTTCCACGTGACCATTAATGTGCCCCAGGTATTCTTGCTGCTGCCGGTAATATACCTGCGATTTGCTTACTACAACTCTAATAAAGATCATTGCGATAGGCACCATGGCGACCCCGATCAGGGTCATCAGCCAGTTGATGCTCAGCATCATGACCAAAACACCGATCACCCGCGTGACCGAGGTGATTATCTGTGAAAGGCTTTGGTTAAGCGTCTGGTTGATGGTATCGACGTCATTGGTAATCCGCGACAAGACCTCACCATGGGTGACCTGGTCAAAATAACTTAGCGGCAGGCGATTCAACTTTTCTGAGATCTCTCTGCGAAGTTGATAGGTGATTTTGGCTGAGATAGTGGTCAGTACATAGCCCTGCAGCACATTTAAGACGCTTGAAACCAGGTAAAGTATCATAACTTCCACCAAAATTTGGTTGAGGCGCACAAAATCGATCCCCAGGGGGTCGTTTTGGATCATGCGCTGAACGCCAAGGTAGAGTTCGGTGGTCGCTTGCCCTAAAGTTCGCGGACCAAAAATTGAGAAGATGGTTGAGCCAGCTGCCAGCAGTAACGCCAACAGGATCAACCATTTATGCTTGTCTAGGTAGCGGATCAAGCGGCGCATGCTGCCCTTGAAGTCACGTGCTTTTTCACCGGGCATTAAGGCCCCCGGACCGCCCCCTCGGCGACCACCGACAGGGGGGTGGGGTTGCTGTTTGTTTTGACTACGGTTGTTGTTGCCATTTTGAGGTTGGTTATGAGAACTCATGCTAACTCCTCCTCGCTTAGTTGTGAGCTGGCAATTTCCTGGTAGGTCTTACAAGACTCCATCAATTCTCTATGGGTGCCCTTTCCCACCATACGACCGTTATCTAAAACGAGGATTTGGTCTGACAATTTCGCGGTCGCTACTCGCTGCGTGACCACAAGCAGTGTGCTCTCTCCTAATTTTTGTCTTAAAGCTTTCCTCAATGCCGCGTCGGTTTTATAGTCGAGCGCGGAAAATGTGTCATCGAATATAAACACCGGCGGTTTATCGATCACCGCCCTGGCAATGGAAAGCCTTTGCTTTTGACCACCAGAAACGTTGCTCCCTCCTTGCGATATCTCCATATTTAATCCATCTTCATGATTGCTCACAAAATCTGTCGCCTGGGCGATTTGGATCGCATCAAGCATATCTGCTTCGGTCGCATCGGGTTTGCCCACCTGCAGGTTGGAGGCGACTGTACCGCTAAAGAGCAGCCCTTTTTGAGGGGCATAACCAATCTGATCGCGAAGTTCATGTTGGGTTATATCGCGAATATCGATGCCATCTATGGTAATTTTTCCTTTGGTGACATCGAAAAAACGTGGCAACAGGTTGACCAAAGTTGACTTGCCAGAACCGGTCGAACCAATGATCGCAGTCAATTCTCCGGGTTCGGCTTTGAAACTGATGTCATGCAAAACGTCTTCTTCGGCACCCGGATACTTGAAATCGACATCGTGAAATTCGACTACTCCCCTGATGGATTCTGGGAACTCAACCGGTTCGACAGGGTCGATGATCGCGATCGGTGTTTCCAAAACATCCGCGATACGATCGCCCGAAACAGCCGCGCGGGGAATAAAGATAAAGAGCATGGAAAGTTGCATAAATGAGAAGAAAATCTGCATTGAGTATTGCATGAAAGCAATCAGGTCACCGACCTGGATTGCGCTCTGAGCGACAAACCTTGCCCCAACCGCAATGACCAGCACCTGCCCGGCCCACATCACGATGTTCATGATCGGAAACATGAACGCCATCGTGCGACCGATGAAGATCTGATTTTCAGTAACATCCCGGTTGGCACGGTCAAAGCGGGCTTCTTCGTAACCCTGTTTATTGAAAGCGCGCACAACCATTAAACCAGAAAGGTTTTCGCGCATGACCAGGTTTAGCCGGTCAATTAATTTTTGGATGATTTTGAATTTGGGTGTGATGATTGCAAAAATCGATATGATTACAATTAACAACACACCGACAATCAGGGCGATGGTCCACCACATGCCTGGGCTCTTATCGAGTGCGTGGAAGATGCCTAATGTACCGATCATCGGTGCCTGGAACGCCATTCGCATCAACATGAACACCACCATCTGCACCTGGACAACGTCGTTGGTCGTTCGGGTGATCAATGAGGCTGTAGAAAACTCCTCAAACTCTGCTGTTGTGAAATTCTCCACCTTGGCAAAAATGGCTGAGCGGACATCCCTGCCGACTCGGGCGGCTGTACGCGAGGCGAAATGACTGACTGTCAATGAAGCAATCAGCCCGATCACAGCTACGAGGATCATTCGTAGTCCGATTTTCAAAATGTATTGGTTTTGAGTGCGCTGGTTATCGACTCCCATCCGGGCGTATTCCGTGTTGATCGACTGTACAGCCAATTGATGCAAAATTGACCCTTCAAGTGATGAAAGGTGAGCGTTGACCGCGCTTGAGATCGCCGCTTGCTGCTCTGCCGGCATTGCGTCCAATAGTTGGTCGAGGCTGACCCCTGGAGGTATCTGCATCATTTGTGCGGGGAGGTTTTCGCCAAGCAGTTGACTGGCGCCTTCCGGGTCACTTTGGAGCAAGCTGAGCGCTTGTATAAAAATTAACGGCTTGGCGACCAGGCTCTCCAGGGTTTGCTGGTCAGCTTCATCGATCGGTTTGAGGATATAGACCGATTCATTTTGTAATACCGGAAAATCCTCAGCTAATGCCAATGCCCTTTCGGAACCAGGCTCAACCAGGTCGTAGTAAGCCAGAACTGCGGAGTATTCTTCGGGGCTGAGGAGCAGGCTGAACGAGTGCATAGTCCCGGCGCTGATGGCGCCTGGCGCCCCGCTTTCGATGCCCTGCTGTTGGATGCCGACATTGATGATTTGCGAAAGCAGATCGGGCAGTTGTAAGTCTGCCGATGCCACCACAATCACCATGACAATGGCAAAAATGATGTTTTTCCAGTAAGGGACGATATATTGCTTTAATCTGAGCATAGGTTAATTTTCACCTTGAGTTGAAGATTGCTTCAGGGAAGCCTTTAATGAGTAATTTTTCTCGAGAATAATTTGGATTGATTGATTGATCAGTGGGACCTCATCGGATTGAATGGTCTCGGCTAAGGCTTTGATCCACTGATGGTGCGCATGTTTCGCATCGCTGACGATTGTTTTGCCCTCTTCGGTTAACTCGAGCAATTTTCCGCGCCGGTCACTGGGGTTGTCTATTCTGGTAACTAACTCAGACCTGACCAATTTCTCGATCAACTGCGAAACAGCCGGGTTGGAAATACCAAGATGGTTTGCCAGATCTTTTATTGAGGCACCCTGGTGACGATGCAAATAGAATAAGCTCATCATTTGGCTTTGAGACAGCCCTGATTCCTGTGTGAAATGAAATCGCTCGATATTCGAGTTTCGGGCAATCAGATCTGCCAGGTCGTAGAGAGATTGTAATAGTTGTTCGTTCATATTAATTCCGCTTAATAGTTAAGAGCGCTTAACCTTACAGCTACTTTTGGCGAAAGTCAAGCGAAATTACAAGAAGTGCAGCAATTCTCAAAATGAAAAAACATTCTACTTTGCCCTCATAAAGCGTAAAAACGAAATATATAAGCGTAAGGGGAGGTCCCTTGGTGAGCACTTAATGATCGCAACAATAGTCAGACCTTCCCAGCTTAAACACTGCGGATAGGCATTGAAAACCGTAAAATCACCGTCGTTCCATCGGGGTGGTGTTCTTTGATCAAGGAATTTCAGCTTTGCTCACATCCTGAGCCCACCCTTACCGTTGTTTATTTTGTTAGCCTCAGTTTCGGAGTCCGATTCCCCCTGCATTTTGCATTTTCGATCGAAAAACTCCATATTTAGAATTGCTAACAAGAAGTGCCATTTATTATTATGTTTTTCAAACGGGTATTAGTGATTCAGAGGAAGGAGGCAAGCCCCTATGTATGTTTAAGGAAATTGTCATCATGATCAGAGCGAAACGACGTGCATTTGGAAGGAGCTTAATAGTAGTCTTACCAGCTCCTTTGCTTCGCGCAGGACAACAGGAACGATGAGTTGCTATTCCCCAAAATTGTCCATAAATAATTCTTTCAATTCATCCAACAATGCCTGGTTGTCTGGGCCCAACGCCTCCAGGAGCAGCTCGTCACCCTGTTTTGCCCCCAGCAGCATCACCGAGATCATGCCCTTTATCAAAACGGGCTCAGTGTTATTGGTCCGGTTCGTGACGGTCAGCTGAGCTTCATGCTTTTTCACGGTTTGAATAAACAACGCGGCAGGGCGGGCATGCAAGCCAGACGGGTTTGTCACGGTCACATTGACCCCGATTTTCCCCTCATCAACCTCTTCGCATGATTCAGTTACATCGAGAACTTCGGGGTTATCAGCAGGCTGGTCGCCCAAAATCTGCTGTTGCTTGGCAGCCAGCGCGTTCATCGCCTCGTTATAAACCTCCTGCAGCGTGCCGCCCAGGTTAGCCTGCACACCAGCTGCGATTGCCCCCTCCACGAACGGAGCCGGACACATGCGCACCCTGGCGGCAACCTCCTCTTCGATCATTTGCAGCGCCATTTCAGTGCTCAAGACCGCGCTGCCGAGATCCATCAAGACCAACACATTGCCAGTTTCTGCCAGCTCATTCAATGCTTCCATAATCGCGAGCGCGTCTGTGCCAATTTCCTCATGGTCTTCGCCAATTCCTGCGGCAACCCTGATTTTGAGATCAGGAGATGTCACCATCTGACGGACGAGCTCAGCCGTTCCTTGAGCGAGTTGGAAACTATGCGATACCAGTAAGAGGCTGACCATAATGTGCCTATTTCTGTGTGTCGTTAGGTTTGCCGCGTAACATAGTTTGGAACCATGCCATGCCAAAGAAAACCAGCCAAACCATGGCAGCAAAAATGACCCCCCATAAGATGCCATGTCCCCAATCACCGCTGCCCATGATGATTTGCGCCGCGGTCAAGGCTCCGAGAGCAATGCTTACAACCGTGATTACGATATAACCGGTTCTTTTTTTGATCCAGGGTTTGCGCAGTTCGTCATAATTCACCGGCTCATTTTTCTTTGGCTCGGTTTTTTTCTTATTATTGCTCATGTTTATCTCCAGTTTGGCAAAAAATATGGGGCGAAGGCGCAAGGCACCCCGCCCCATAATTCTAAACGAACAATTAGTTTATTCTTCCACCCAATCAAAGGAGCGGGTGACCGCTTTCTTCCAACCCATATAGAGTTTTTCGCGGGTTTCTGCGTCCATCTGAGGATGCCATTCTTTGTCGATTGCCCAATTGGCGCGTAAATCTTCAACCTTCTCCCAGAAGCCAACAGCCAGACCAGCTGCATAAGCAGCGCCCAGGGCGGTAGTTTCTGCGACGGTCGGACGAATCACGGGGACGCCGAGGATGTCGGACTGGAATTGCATCAGTAACTCGTTGTAGACCATACCGCCGTCAACTTTCAGGGCGGTCAGCTCTACACCAGAATCCTTATTCATGGCTTCGAGTACTTCAGCTGTCTGATAAGCGGTTGCTTCCAGGACGGCGCGAGCCAGGTGACCACCATTAATATAGCGAGTCAGCCCGACGATAACGCCGCGGGCATCGCTCTTCCAGTAAGGAGCGAAAAGACCAGAGAATGCCGGCACGAAGTAAATGCCACCAGAATCTTCGACGGTATTGGCAAGCATTTCGATGTCAGACGATTTCTCGATCATCTTGAGGTTGTCACGCAGCCACTGCACGAGTGCGCCAGTGATGGCGATTGAGCCTTCCAATGCGTAAACAGCGGGTTCGTTGCCAATCTTGTATCCAAGTGTGGTCAGCAGACCGTTCTTGGATTGGACAGGTGTGGTGCCAGTGTTCATGAGCATAAAGCAGCCGGTGCCATAGGTGTTCTTGGCTTCGCCAGGACTATAGCAAGTCTGACCAAACAGGGCGGCTTGTTGATCGCCCAGGTCGCCAGCGATCGGAATACCGTCCAGCTGGCTGCCCTTGATATAACCGTAAACTTGGCTTGATGCTTTGATGTCAGGGAGCATTGCGCGTGGAACGCCCAGAGCTTCCAGCATCTCGGGATCCCAATCGAGGGTCTCGAGGTTCATCATGAAAGTACGGGAGGCGTTGGTCACATCAGTGACATGAACACCGCCCTGAGGACCACCGGTCATATTCCAGATTACCCAGGTGTCGATGTTACCAAAGAGGATCTCGCCTTTTTCTGCTTTTTCTTTGAGAGCAGGGTCATTCTCCAGGATCCACTTGACCTTCATACCTGAGAAGTAGGTTGCCAGGGGCAGACCAACTTTTGTTCGGAAACGATCCTGACCGCCATCTTTTGCGAGTTCGTTGCAAATTTTGTCGGTACGGGTATCTTGCCAGACGATGGCGTTGTAAACAGGTTTGCCAGTGGCTTTTTCCCACACAACTGCGGTTTCGCGCTGGTTGGTAACACCGATAGCAGCGATTTCTTTGACATCTATCTTGAGTTTATTGAGCGCACCTTCGATAACATCATTGGTCGCCTGCATAATCTCCAATGGATCGTGCTCAACCCAGCCTGGTTTGGGGTAAATCTGTTCGTGTTCTTTTTGATCATAGCCAACCACTTTGCCCGAATAGTCAAAGACCATAAAACGGGTGCTGGTGGTTCCTTGATCGATTGCTCCAACATATTTAGCCATAATTATCTCCTTTTGAATTTTGTTGATGAGTTTAACAATCCGCCCAGACATCGGCGGCTGATTTAATGAGCAGGTAGGTTGAAGTTGCCCCAGGGTCCTGGTGACCGGCACTGCGTTCGCCCAAATAACTGGCGCGACCTTTGCGGGCAACCAGGGGAATTGTTGCCAGCATGCCATCGTGCGCCGCTTCAGCGGATTTTTGCAGTGCTTCGCCGCACGAAGAGCCATTGTTTATGGCAGTCTTCAGGGCGTCCAAAGCCGGGTACAGGGCGTCGAGCATGGTCTTATCGTTTGGCTGGGCTTTGCCAAGCACTGCGATACCATTGATTCCAGCATCCAGAGCTTGTGCCCAGTCACCGACTTCCATTTCCATCTTCGCGCCAATTGTATTTCCGGCTTTCATAAAAATTGTGGAATACAGCGGACCCGCGGCACCACCAACCTTCGACAAAAGAGTCATTCCAACAGATTTCAGGATTGCGCCAATGTCTTTTTCTTCGACACTGGACAGCTTTTCGAGCACAACCTTGAAGCCGCGTCTCATATTCGCGCCATGGTCGGCATCACCGATCTCCCGGTCCAAATTGGTTAACATTATATGGTTTTCTTCAACAACCCGGGCATAATCTTTTATCCAGATTAGAACATCATCTCTTGTTATTGTCACTTTTGCCTCGAATAAAACACTACTGGAGGTTTGTCTCCAGTAGTGTCAATTTGATTCTAAATACCCCAGCGCATGCCGGCTGTCTTCACCGGTGCATCCCAGAGTTTCTTCATATCCTCATCCATCTTTAAGAGCGTGATGGACGCGCCAGCCATTTCGAGACTGGTGATATAGGGACCGATCAGGTTGCGGACGACTTTGATGCCCTTGGCTTCCAGGAGCTCCACCGCTTTTCGATAAACAATGTAGAGTTCGATCAAGGGCGTACCACCCATGCTGTTGACAAATAGCAGGACCTCGTCTCCTTCAACGAAGGGCAGGTCTCCCACGATTGGGTCAAGTAGCATTTCGGTGATTTCATCCGCCGGCGCAAGTTTCTCGCGGTGGCGACCGGGTTCACCATGGATACCGATTCCGATTTCCATTTCGTCTTCCGGTAAATCGAAGGAAGGTGTGCCGACATGGGGCACCACACAAGAGGTGAGTGCCATACCCATGCTGCGTCCCTGGTTATTGACCTTGCGTGCCAAATCGGCACATTCCTTTAAGGAACGCCCCTCTTCAGCAGCCGCGCCAACGATTTTTTCCATCACCACGGTCAAACCGACACCACGGCGACCAGCAGTCCAGGTGCTGTCTTCGACAGCAACATCGTCATCAACCAGCACCGATTCTACTTCTATGCCTTCGTCACGCGCCATATCGGCAGCCATTTCAAAGTTCATCACGTCGCCAGTGTAGTTTTTAACGATGTGCAAAACGCCAGCACCACCGTCAACAGCCTTGGTAGCTTCAAGCATTTGGTCGGGTGTTGGGCTTGTGAAGACTGCGCCTGGGCAGGCAGCGTCTAACATTCCTTTACCGACAAACCCGCCGTGCATGGGCTCATGACCGCTGCCCCCACCGGAGACCAACGCGACCTTACCCTGAACAGGTGAGTCTGCGCGAACGATAAAGTCAGGGTCGTAAAAGACTTTTACAAGGTCTGGATGAGCCAGTTCAATACCTTTCAGCTCTTCTTTCACAACGTCTTCAGCGTTGTTTATCAATTTTTTCATTTTTTTGTCTCCTTGTTTAACTTGGTATGATCGTGCCGTGACCAAGCGTCTATGTGACCAGCGGTCATAGTAAGATCAAATCAAACCCTAATCTTTCTTGGCCAGGTTTTTGGTAACCAGCACGTCATAGAGCCAGAAACCAATAGGACCAGCGATGGCGGGAACCAAGACCGGAACGATCAACCAGTAAATTCCTTCAAACAACCCTTTGGTTCCAACAATGGCGCCAAGAATACGGGGACCAAGGTCGCGGGCAGGGTTGATTGAATAGCCGGAGGGACCACCCAGTGAGAGACCAACCGCCAGCACAGCAAAACCAACGATGAATACGCCGAGGTTGTCTTTGAGACCGCTGTTCTTCAGATCGCCGCTGGCAGCAATGCCCCAGATCAGGACAAAGGTTCCAAACAATTCAGCGATGGCTGCTGTTAACATACTGTAACCGCCAGTTGCACCAGAGCTAGCTGCACCCCACCAGCTTGCACCGAAAACTGACCCAGGACCGGTTGACCAAACGTTGGGCATACCGGCAGCCACGAGTCCGTCGCGATAAATGAGGTATACAGCTGCAGCACCAAGAAAAGCGCCGATCATCTGAGCGACGATATAAGGAACAACTTTCTTCCATGGGAAGCCACGGCGGAAAGCCAGACCCAGAGTCACAGCAGGATTCAAGTGAGCACCAGAGATACCGCCAGAGACGTAGGCCGCAATGATGACTGCGAAAGCCCAGCCAATGGTAATAGTGTTCCAGTTATAGGCAGTACCGGCAAGCCGGGGTGCAAGACCAACATTGGCGACAACACCATCACCGAGCAGAATAAGGATGAAGGTGCCAAAGACTTCGCCAATAAATTCCTTCATTGTTCGATTTTCCATGAATATTTCTCCTTTAGATTTATGTTATAAGATTTACGAAATTTGTTGATAAAAAGAATTGCTGACCGTTCGATAGGACCTCACTTTCCAATATATTCATTGATGAATAATTGCGGCACATTAAAAAAGCACAACTGTTCCAAAGATTCGCCTTCACAAATCTTCTTAACTGACAGTTGCGCTTGCATTAATCTAAACAATCCTGTCTCCAAACTCCCACGAAATTGATTAGAACTTAAAACTGCGATGAAATTCCAGCGAATCTATCGCCAAATACTTCAAGGATAACTATAACACAATATTGGTACGTTGTGCAAATTTTCACAGATTTGCATAATTTATCTGTCTTAAAAACTAAAACCTGCAACCTGGTAGTATAATACTTCAGGAATAGGAAATTGGTCAAGAGTTGTATAAGTCGGCATGCCCTGAAAGTGCCATTCAACGAACCAAAAAACCGGTGATTATAGCAGCAACTTATCGCGCCCACCAAATTTTCTTTTCAAACCAACTAAATCAGATGGAGGCAAGTGTGCGAGAAAAATACGATTACATCGTGATTGGGGGAGGCGTGGTCGGTGCGATGATCGCCCGGTGGCTTTCCCGTTACGAGGGCAGTCTCTTGCTAATCGAAAAAGAACCTGATCTCGGTATGGGTTGTTCTTCGGCAAATACTGCAATTGTCCATGCGGGTTACGACCCCTTGCCCGGTTCACTAAAGGCATTAATGAACGTCAGGGCGAATCCCATGTGGGATCAGCTGGCAGGAGAGCTAAACTTCCCCTTCGAACGCAGAGGCGACTATGTGGTCGCGGTTGGTGAAGAAGAGCTTCCGTTAGTGGAACGGCTAATGAAGCAGGGTATTCAAAACGGCGTACCGGGTATGATAATGATCGACGGAGCCGAAATGCGCTCAAGGGAGCGCGATATTAACCCGGATGTCAGCGGTGCGCTGTGGGCAACCACCGGCGGCATTTGTGACCCCTTCCAGGTTACAGTCGCAGCGGCGGAGAACGCAGTTATAAACGGCGCGACGGTCATGCTCAACACGGCTTTCGAAGACTTCATCTGGGAAGGCAACCGTGTTATTGGTGTGAAAACCAATCGTGGTGACTTCTTTGCCCGCTGGGTGATCAACTCTGCCGGTATCTATTCTGATGCGGTTATGCACAAAGCTGGCGTGCGCCCTGAGTTCTTCATTAAACCTCGCAAAGGCGAATATTTTATCTTTGACCGCGCCGAAGTTCAGATCCATAATGTGCTTTTTCCGGTTCCATCCAGCCGCGGTAAAGGAATTCTCGTAACCGGCACATTGCATGAAAATACGATCGTTGGTCCTAATGCCAATGTCATCGATGATAAAGAAGATACTTCACTGACCAAAGAGGGCATGGATGAACTGCTCGATGGCGCTAAAAAACTGATCCCTACACTCAATTTGCGCCATTCAATCGCCAACTTTGTCGGCTTGCGCCCCATGGGTAACGGACCTGCCTGGACACCTGGGCTCAATTACAACAACGATTATGTGATTGAAATACCTGCAAATGTTCAGGGTTTCGTCAACCTCGGCGGCATCGAATCGCCCGGGCTGACCTCTGCCCCAGCTATCGCTGAGATGGTGGTTGACCTGATGAAAGACGCCGGCGAAGCGTTTGTTGTCAAACAGTCCTGGGATCCTATCCGCCCGGCTCGTCCGCGGTATTCCAAGATGACGCACCAGGAACGCAAGCTCTTGTGTGATGTTGACCCCCGCTATGGTCGTGTGATCTGTCGCTGTGAAAATGTAACCGAAGGCGAAATTATTGCCGAAATGCATGCACCGGTTCCCTCTCTGACTTACGACGCCATCAAGCGCCGCACCTGGTTGGGTACTGGTCGCTGCCAGGGTGGTTTTGACATGACCAGGGTGGTTGCCATCATGGCGCGCGAGCTTGGTGTTTCGGTTTTTGACATCACCAAGCGTGGTGAAGGATCTGAATATCTCTACCGGACTACCAAGGATGCGGAGGTTGCCGATGTTGGTTAAGAAACAATATGACGTGGTTGTGATCGGTGCGGGTCCAGGTGGTCTGGCTGCCGCAATTGATGCCAAAAAAGCAGGAGCGGATGATGTGTTGGTAGTCGAACGCGATGTTGAACTCGGCGGTATCCTGCTGCAATGTATTCACAATGGCTTTGGATTGCAAACCTTTCAGGAAGACTTGCCTGGTCCGGAATATGCTCAACGTTTCATTAACGAAGCACGCTCGCTTGGGGTTGAATTCCTGCTCGACACAATGGTCATGGCTGTGACCTCGCAGCGCAAACTCTTCCTCTCCAGCCGCGATTTTGGCTACATTGAAGTCGATGCCCTTGCGATTGTTTTGGCGATGGGCTGCCGCGAACGAACCCGCGCGCAGGTACGCCTCCCGGGCTATCGTCCCAATGGCGTTTTCACTGCTGGCACCGCACAGCGCTGGGTCAATGTGGAAGGCTATATGCCCGGTAACAATTTTGTGATCCTCGGTTCCGGAGACATCGGCATGATTATGGCTCGCCGCCTGACTTTTGAGGGTGCCCACGTGGAACGGGTGCTCGAGATTCAGTCTTATCTTTCTGGCTTGAGCCGCAACTATGTGCAATGCCTCGATGACTGGAACATCTCTTTACAACTCCAGCATACGGTCAAGAAGATTATTGGGAAAGATCGGGTTGAAGCGATCGAATCAGTCGCCGTAGACGACAAATGGAATTTCATTCCCGGCAGTGAAGAGATCATCCCTTGCGACACACTGCTGCTCTCGGTCGGCTTGATCCCTGAAAACGAGCTTTCCAAAAAAGCCGGTGTGGCGCTCGACCCCGTTACTGGTGGTCCTTATGTAGATGAGCATTTCCAGACCAATGTTCCGGGCATCTTTGCTGCTGGCAATGTGGTGCATGTCTATGATCTGGTCGATTATGTCTCGATGGCTGGTGGAGAAGCCGGGAAGAGCGCTGCTGAATTTGCGATTGCTGAGAAAGACCGTGCTTCCCGCTATATTCCGTTGGTTCCTGGAAAGAATGTTCGTTACATTGTCCCGCACAAACTGGATAAAAAAGCACTGGAACAAGGCGATATCAGCCTGCAAATGCGCGTGACCAGACCGATCGAAGAAGATGTCTGGATGGAAGTACGCGGCGAAACGAATAGTATTGTCAGGCGTTCTGAACGTTATGTGCGCCCGGGTGAGATGGTCACAATCGTACTTAAGCCCAGGATGGCAGCTGAAGTTGAAAAAGCTGGCAGATTGACCGTTGATATTTACCCGAAATCGGAGGCATAAGATGGAAGAAAAGAATTTTATCTGCACCGCTTGCCCGATGGGCTGTAAACTGATCGTTCGGATGGAAGGAGATGAGGTCGTCAAGATTTTAGGTCAGCGCTGCCGAAAAGGCGAAACCTATGGGCGCCAGGAAGCGATTGCGCCGCAGCGCATGGTTGCCAGTACGGTGAGGGTGCCCAACGGTTTCCACCCGTTGCTGCCGGTTTACACCAAAGGCTCAATTCCCAAGAGGAAAATTGGGGAAGTGCTCGAGAAAATCAGGGCAATTGAAGTGACCGCGCCGATCAAAGCCGAAGATGTGATCATTGCTAATGTTATTGGCACAGGCGTGGATGTCATCGCCAGCCGCGACATGCCGGCGAAAGATTAATTTATTTTACAGGATGAAAACCCGTAGGGCGGGATTGAAAACACCTCGAGCGTTCGTCTACTCGCACTTTGTGTGTTTTCAATCCGCCTTTTTCGAGTATGCATGGAAAAGAAGGATGGCTTCGTGGAATTTTAGCGCCTTTTTTTGCTCGCATGAACTGGCAGGTCTGGCAGATTGAACTTAACCATCTCGGTTGTTTGTTACACTTAATCTCACCTCGTGAGTGATCGGAAAGAATATGATTCCTAGTTATGAAGACCTGATGCTGCCGTTGCTAAAGTTCGCAGAAGATGAAAAAGAACATCACATCCACAATGCAGTTGAAGCATTATCCATAAGTTATCAACTTACTGATGATGAAAAACTGCAAACGATCAAAAGTGGTCGACAGACAGTTATCTACAACCGAGTGGTATGGGCGAGAACTTACTTAAAAAAGGCAGGTCTACTGCAAGATCCACGCAGAGGTTTTTTCCAGATTACTAAGGAAGGGGTGAATTTACTTTCAACCAATCCAAAACGAATTGATGACGAAATCTTAATGAGATACCCTTCATTTCAAGAGTTCCAATCAAGAAAAGATGCCCCGAAACCAGGCTTCAACAAAGAGAGTGACGATGAAAGAACTCCAGAAGAATTATTGGAGAGCGCATTTGATGAGATAGAAACTCGTCTGGCCGATAACCTGATTGACATAATTTTGAAAAGCTCTCCAGTGTTTTTCGAACGTTTGGTGATCGACCTATTGTTGGCTATGGGTTATGGAGGTTCACAAAACGAACTCGCTGAGGCTGTTGGAAAGTCTGGTGATGAAGGGATTGATGGGATTATTGATCAAGACAGACTTGGTCTAGACCGGATTTATATCCAGGCAAAAAGATGGGATCCGAACCAGACAGTCAGCCGACCGGAAATTCAGAAGTTTGTGGGTGCTTTGTCAGGAAAACACGCAAAAAAAGGGATTTTCATTACAACTGC